>NZ_JAWRYD010000024.1:0-110877 GCF_046534765.1 Burkholderia sp. SIMBA_062 | reverse complement strand
GCCGCTTGGCCGCTTGGCCGCTTGGCCGCTTGGCCGCTTGGCCGCTTGGCCGCTTGGCCGCTTGGCCGCTTGGCCGCTTGGCCGCCCTCCCGGCATGATCCCCGGTGCTCCGGTATGATCGGCACGCTCGATCGGCGCCCGGCCGCCTGCGCAGCCGTGCCGCGCCTGGCGCCACGCCGCCCCACTCCGTTCCGTTGCCGCCATGTCCGCCGCCTCCACCGACCGTCCGACCGACGCCGCCTCGCCCCACTACTCGCGCAGCCTGCTGTTGCTGCTCGCGACGATCGCGGGTGTGTCGGTCGCGAACATCTACTACAACCAGCCGCTGCTCGACAGCTTCCGCTCGGCCTTTCCCGACGATGCGTCGTGGATCGGCGCGGTGCCGACCGCGACCCAGCTCGGCTATGCGGCCGGCATGTTCCTGCTCGCACCGCTCGGCGACCGTTTCGATCGCCGCGGGCTGATCCTGCTCCAGATCGCGGGCCTGTCGATCGCGCTGATCGTGGCCGCGACCGCGCCGTCGCTGGCGGTGCTCGCCGCGGCGAGCCTCGCGATCGGCGTGCTCGCGACGATCGCGCAGCAGGCCGTGCCGTTCGCGGCCGAGATCGCGCCGCCCGCCGAGCGCGGGCATGCGGTCGGCACCGTGATGAGCGGCCTGCTGCTCGGCATCCTGCTGGCGCGCACGGCGGCCGGCTTCGTCGCCGAATATTTCGGCTGGCGGGCGGTATTCGGTGCGTCGGTCGCGGCGCTCGCCGCGCTGGCCGCGGTGATCGTGCTGCGCCTGCCGCGCAGTTCGCCGACGTCGACGCTGTCGTACGGCAAGCTGCTCGGCTCGATGTGGCATCTGGCGGTCGAACTGCGCGGGCTGCGCGAGGCGTCGCTGACGGGCGCTGCGCTGTTTGCCGCGTTCAGCGCGTTCTGGCCCGTGCTCACGCTGCTGCTCGCCGGCGCGCCGTTCCATCTCGGCCCGCAGGCTGCGGGTCTGTTCGGCATCGTCGGCGCGGCCGGTGCGCTGGCCGCGCCCTACGCGGGCCGTTTCGCCGACAAGCGCGGCCCACGCGCGATCATCTCGCTCGCGATCGCGCTGCTCGCGGCGTCGTTCGTGATTTTCGCGCTGTCGGGGGCGAGCCTCGTCGGGCTCGTGATCGGCGTGATCGTGCTGGATGTCGGCGTGCAGGCCGCGCAGATCTCGAACCAGTCGCGGATCTACGCACTGAAGCCTGACGCGCGCAGCCGCGTGAACACCGTGTACATGGTGTGCTACTTCATCGGCGGCGCGCTCGGCTCGTCGGTCGGCGTCGCCGCGTGGCATGCATTCGGCTGGATCGGCATGTGCGCGGCCGGACTGCTGTTTGCCGCGCTTGCCGCGTGGTCCCATCATCGCGGCGCACGGCGCGGCTGATCGCTGCCGCGCGCGCCGCCGTCACCCGCCGGCGCGCGACTCGGCCGGTTCGTCGGCGGGTGGCGGCGTGAACGCCTGCGCGGGATCCATGACCGCGGCCGGGTCCACGACGGCGGCCGGGGTCGGCACCGCAAGCGGTATCGCGGAAGGCGTGAGGATCGGCGCCGGATCCGGCACCGCGGCCTGATCCGGTACGAACGCCGCCCCTGCCGCCCCCGCTGCCGAGCCGGCCGCCACAGCCTGCGACGCATCGGCCGCCGCGCGCGCCGCGGGACGGCGTGCGGGATCGAACAGGAACGACAGTCCGACGCTGCCGAGAATCGCGACCGTCGCGACCACGGTCGCCATCGTCACGGGCTCGCCCAGCATCAGCGCGCCGAGCGCGACCGCGACGATCGGATTTACGTACATGCAGCTGCTCGCGATGATCGGGCTCGTGTGGCGAATCAGATAGCCGTATGCGACGTACGCCGCCATCGTGCAGAACACCATCAGGTACAGGAACGCGAACACCGGCGCGGCCGCGACCTGCTCGATGCGCTCGCCGAGCAGCCACGCGGCCAACGTGGACATCAGTCCGCCGAGACCGATTTGCAGCGACGTCGACAGGAACAGGTCCGACGGCAGCTTGAGCCGCGTCGACAGATGCGCGCCGCCCGCCCAGAACAGCGCGCCGGCCAGCACGCTGATCGTGCCGAGCGCCGAGTTCGCGGCAGCCGCGCCGCCCGAATTCAGCACGACGATGCCGACCATCCCGAGCGCGACGGCCGACCACTCTCCCTTCGTCACCGGGCGCCCGGCGACCGCCGCGATCACGGTCGCGAACAGTGGCACCGTGGCGACCATCACCGCGGCCGAGCCGCTGCTGACCGTGCGCATCCCGAGCGCGATCGTGCCGGACGACAACGCGACCAGCATCGTGCCGACGATCGCCGAGTTGCGGATTTCCAGCAGCGTCGGCCATTCGGGCTTGCGCCGCAGCGCGAAGATGAACAGGCCAATCCCGCCGAGCAGGTTGCGCAGCCCCGACAGCAGCAGCGGCGGGAACGACTGCAGCGCGAAATGCAGGCCGCTGTAGGTCGAACCCCACACGAAATAGATGAATACCAGGGCCAGTGCGACACGGCCGCCGCGGCTTTGCGGCAGGCGGATCCGGAACGGCAGGCGGGCGAGGAAATCGAGGAGGCGGTCGAGCGGTGTCATCGTTCAGCCTGCCTGCACGACGTGTCGCGCGCTCCGCTGAAAGACGCCGGAGAAACCGGCAAACGGCCCTGACGGGACCGGGAAGGCGCAGACAAACGTGCGGAACGACATGGGTGCGAACGGCGACGAATAAGAACCGGCGAGCGGCGGCAGAGGGTCACGAAAACGTGCGTGAACGGCTTCGTCCACGCAATGCTCGGCATTATGGCATCACGGATTCGAAAGCATCGTCAGACCAGTCTGAAAGGATATCGACTGACGTTTCGGCGCGACAATTTCGGGCCGCGGCACACGCTGGATCCGGTGCCGGAGACGCGCTGCACGGGCGTCGCGGCCGCCGTGCTCAAAACCTACCCGCGCGTCACGTCGATACCTCGGCCTGATGGCCAGTCAGGCGCTTCAGGTGTCGCTTCCCGCTTATCGTGACGATCGGCCTGCCGCTCCGGCCGCCGACGTTCCGGTCATTCGATTCGCACACCACCCATACAAAATTTTGTATAATTCAACCATTCTTCCGCCGAAGCCGGTTGTCTTCGTCGGCGGCACCCTTGACGCGCTTCGCGGCTTTCCACTGCCCGCGCGCCGCGAAGCCGGCCACCAGATCGACCAGGTGCAGCGCGGTCTGGCGCCCGACGACTGGAAGCCGATGCGCACCGTCGGCCCCGGCGTGCGGGAAATTCGCCTGCGCGATGCGAGCGGCGCATTCCGGATCATCTACGTCGCGACATTCGCCGACGCGATCTACGTGCTGCACTGCTTTCGCAAGCAATCGGCGCGCACCTGCAAGGCCGATATCGAACTGGCCACCCGGCGCTATCGCGCGCTGACGATCGAGAGGAAACGATGAGCAACGAACGCTATACGAATGTCTGGGACGCAATCGAGGGCCAGCCGGCCGAGGCCGAGAACATGAAGCTGCGCTCCGAACTGATGATCGCGCTCAAGCAGCGCATCGCGCAGCTGGAACTCAGCCAGGCGCAGGCGGCGAAACAACTGGGCGTCACGCAGCCGCGCGTGTCCGACCTGCTGCGCGGCAAGATCAACCTGTTCGGGCTCGATGCGCTCGTGAACATGGCGTCGGCCGTCGGCCTGCGCGTCGATCTGCAGGTGCGCGACTCCGCGTGACGCATCGGCAAGCCCCGCCGCTCACGATCCGCCGAACCAGTTGTACCCCTGGTCGACCCAGTAGCCACCCGGGAACGTATCGGTCACGAAGATTTCCATGATGTGCTTCGGGTTCTTGTAGCCGAGCTTGGTCGGCATCCGCAGCTTCATCGGAAAGCCGAATTCCGGTGGCAGGCGATGGCCGTCGTAGTCGAATGTGAGCAGCGTCTGCGGATGCAGCGCGGTCGGCATGTCGATGCTTTCGTAGTAATCGTCCGCGCATTTGAAGCCGACGTATTTCGCGTGCGTATCGGCGCCGGCGCGCGCCAGAAACGCGCCGAACGGCGTGCCGCCCCAGCGGCCGATCGCGCTCCACCCTTCCACGCAGATGTGCCGCGTGATCTGCTCCGCGTGCGGCAGTGCATACAGCTCGTCGAGCGTCCACACGCGCTTGCCCGTCACGCGGCCCGACAGCATGAGCCGGTACGTCGTCGCGTCGACGTGCGGCACGTCGTCGATGCCGTAGTACGCGTTGAACGGGAACGGCCGCGTAATGTCGGCTTCGGTATAGGTCGGCGCGAGCCGCTCGCCGCTGAAGATCCACGCCTGCACGCGATCGTTCAGCCGCGATACCCGCTCGAGAAACGTGTTGACCGACGCGTCGTCCTGCAGCGAGCAACCGGTCAACATCGTCAGGCCGCCGAGCGTCAGGATGCGGCGGTTGAAGAGCCGTCGCGACGGCATGTCGAGCGCGTGGCGCACGTCGAGTTCGAGCGACTTGCGGTCGAGCGTCCAGCGCGAACGGTCGCGCGTACTTTCGGATTCCGACATGATGATCCCCTTTTCCCGCATGGTGCGGGTCAGCGTCCGCGCAGCATCGCGAGCAGCGAGCGCGGCACGCGCAACGCCATCGCGACATGCACGACGACGAATGCGACCAGCAGCGACATCGCCCAGAAATGCACGACGCGCGCCATGTCGTAGCCGCCGAACAGCGCGCGCAGCAGCGGAAACTGCACGGACTTCCAGATGGTGAGCCCCGACAGCACCAGCACGACGAGGTCGACGATCGCGGTCAGGTACGCAGTGCGCTGCACCGCGTTGTAGACGCCGAGGTCGTCGTGCGACAGCCGCCCGCGCAATGCGGCACGCAAGTCGCGCCAGACGGACGCCGGCGTGACCGGCAGCAGCATGCGCGCGAAGCGCCCGGTCGTGATCGACATCGCCAGATAGAACAGCCCGTTGGCGACGAGCAGCCACATCGCCGCGAAATGCCATTGCAGCGCGCCGCCCAGCCAGCCGCCGAGCGTGATGCCGTGAGGAAACGTGAACGGCGGATAGATCGGCGACGCGTCGTAGATGCGCCAGCCGGACAACACCATCAGGATCGCCGCGAGCGCGTTGAGCCAGTGACTCACGCGCACCCACGCCGGATGGATCGGGCGCACGGGCGGTGACGCCGCGTCGCGACCGGTGGCGGGAACGGTTTGCATGGTGAAGCCTCCGGAGATGCGGGAATGATGCAAACGCATGCGATGGGCGGCGGCGGCCGATGCAATGCACGCACCGCCCGCCGCGCCCGCCGGCGTCAGTTCGACGGCGCCATCTTGTCGCTCGGCGTCGCCTTGCCCATTGCGTCGTGGCCCATCGCGTCCTTCTTCATCGCATGCTTCTTCATGGTGCCCTTCTTCATCGCGCCGTCCTTCGCCATCGCGTCGTGGCCCATCGCGTCCTTCGACATCGACGTGCCGTCCTTCGACATCGCATCGTTCTGCGCATGAGCGCTCACGGCAACCATCGCGAAAGCGGCGACACAGACAGCCAGCAGTCCATTTTTCATGACATCTCTCCGGTACATGGGTAAGGAGCCGAATAGACGCAGCATGACCCCGGAAATGACAGCCGGTTGAATATTTTTTTCGGTCGGGGTTTCCGGCAGGAATCGAACGGCCGCGATGCTGCACCGCTTCGCCGGGGCGGCCGTGCTGGCGGCCCGGGCGACGGCCCGCGATGCTGCGGCCGCACCCAGCATAAGATCCGCCCCCGGTTGAAACCGCTGCGAAGCCGGTGTATCGTGTGCCCTTGCTAACGCGGGGGTCCTGCAATGCGTTCGGTCAAACAACCGGCATTGCGGGTGAGAAATACCCTTTGAACCTGATCTGGATAATGCCAGCGCAGGGAAGCGTACGGATCTCGCCGCCTTCCTTCTGACGAAATCCGCCGCCTCACCAAACCTCGTCTCCTGCTTAGCTCGAGCCCCACATTCGTCAAGGGCTCCGGGCAAGCGCCGCAGCGCGTGTCCGGCGCTCACACAGGAGATTGCATGAACGCCAATCCGAAGTTTCTGTCCGCCGACGCCCACGTCGATGCCGCTGCCGTCGCGCCGCTGCCCAATTCGCGAAAGGTTTATGTAACCGGCTCGCAGCCCGACATCCGCGTGCCGATGCGTGAAATCACGCAGGCCGACACGCCGACCGGCTTCGGCGGCGAAAAGAATCCGCCGATCTACGTGTACGACACGTCGGGCCCGTACACCGATCCGGACGCCAAGATCGACATCCGCGCGGGCCTGCCCGCGCTGCGCCAGCGCTGGATCGAAGCGCGCGGCGACACCGAGGTGCTCGACGGCCTGTCGAGCCAGTACGGCCTCGAGCGCGCGGCCGACCCGGCCACCGCCGACCTGCGTTTCCCGGGCCTGCACCGCAACCCGCGCCGCGCGCAGCCGGGCAAGAACGTCACGCAGATGCACTACGCGCGTCAGGGCATCATCACGCCGGAAATGGAATACATCGCGATCCGCGAGAACCAGCGCCGCGCCGAGTACATCGAGAGCCTGAAGTCGAGCGGCCCGAACGGCGCGAAGCTCGCCGCGATGATGGGCCGCCAGCACCCGGGCCAGGCGTTCGGCGCCGCGGCCTTCGGCGCGAACGCGCTCGCCGAGATCACCCCCGAGTTCGTGCGCGACGAAATCGCGCGCGGCCGCGCGATCATCCCCGCGAACATCAACCACCCGGAATCCGAGCCGATGATCATCGGCCGCAACTTCCTCGTGAAGATCAACGCGAACATCGGCAACTCGGCCGTGACGTCGTCGATCGGCGAGGAAGTCGACAAGATGACGTGGGCGATCCGCTGGGGCGGCGACACCGTGATGGACCTGTCGACCGGCAAGCACATCCATGAAACGCGCGAGTGGATCATCCGCAACAGCCCGGTGCCGATCGGCACGGTGCCGATCTACCAGGCGCTCGAAAAAGTCAACGGCAAGGCCGAGGATCTCAGCTGGGAAATCTTCCGCGACACGCTGATCGAGCAGGCCGAGCAAGGCGTCGACTACTTCACGATCCATGCGGGCGTGCGGCTGCAGTACGTGCCGCTCACCGCGAACCGGATGACGGGCATCGTGTCGCGCGGCGGCTCGATCATGGCGAAGTGGTGCCTCGCGCATCACAAGGAAAGCTTCCTGTACGAACACTTCGAAGAAATCTGCGAGATCATGAAGGCGTACGACGTGAGCTTCTCGCTCGGCGACGGCCTGCGCCCCGGCTCGATCTACGACGCGAACGACGAAGCGCAGCTCGGCGAACTGAAGACGCTCGGCGAGCTCACGCAGATCGCGTGGAAGCACGACGTGCAGGTGATGATCGAAGGCCCCGGCCACGTGCCGATGCAGCTGATCAAGGAGAACATGGATCTCCAGCTCGACTGGTGCAAGGAAGCGCCGTTCTACACGCTCGGGCCGCTGACCACCGACATCGCACCGGGCTACGACCACATCACGTCGGGCATCGGCGCCGCGATGATCGGCTGGTTCGGCACCGCGATGCTGTGCTACGTGACGCCGAAGGAGCACCTCGGACTGCCGAACAAGGACGACGTGAAGGAAGGGATCATCACGTACAAGCTCGCCGCGCACGCGGCCGACCTCGCCAAGG
The DNA here is from genome assembly GCF_046534765.1 of Burkholderia sp. SIMBA_062. NCBI lineage: Bacteria > Pseudomonadati > Pseudomonadota > Betaproteobacteria > Burkholderiales > Burkholderiaceae > Burkholderia > Burkholderia sp. SIMBA_062. The sequence goes on along the minus strand of NZ_JAWRYD010000024.1, from coordinate 103,233 downwards.
GTCACCCCGGCGCGCAGGTGCGCGACAACGCGCTGTCGAAGGCGCGTTTCGAGTTCCGCTGGGAAGACCAGTTCAACATCGGCCTCGATCCGGACAAGGCGCGCGAATTCCACGACGAGACGCTGCCGAAGGACTCGGCGAAGGTCGCCCACTTCTGCTCGATGTGCGGCCCGCACTTCTGCTCGATGAAGATCACGCAGGACGTGCGCGAGTTCGCCGCGCAGCAGGGCGTGTCGGAAACCGAGGCGCTGAAGAAGGGGATGGAAGTCAAGGCGGTCGAGTTCGTGAAGACCGGCGCCGAGATCTATCACCGTCAGTAAGCGCGCGCGGCGATCCGCACGGGTCGCATCGCGACGCACGGCAGGAAGCCCGCTTTCGAGCGGGTTTTTTTGCGCCCGCATCACGCATGCCTGCACCGATGCGGGAAACAATTGATTACCAAACCGAACCCGCCTTAACAAGTCCTTACAGCAGCGCGGGGGCACGGCGCGTAGATTGGGCTCATGCGCGACCCGGCGGTCGCGCGACTTCCGCCCACTACCACAAGGACAACGATCATGAACTCGATTCGGCGTTTTGGGGTATACGCACTCCTCGTCGCGACGGTAGCCAGCCTGTCGGCCTGCGATTCGATGTCGCGGCGCCAGCGCGATACGGCAATCGGTGCGGGTGTCGGCGGCGTAGCCGGCGCGGCGATCGGCGGCAACGCACTGTCGACCCTCGGCGGCGCGGCAGCCGGCGGCCTCATCGGCAACCAGGTCGGCAAGTAAGCCGGCCCGACGCGTGCCGCGCGATGCGCGGTACGTTTCAGTTTGAGCAGACGGCGTTTCCGCGGTGCGGAAGCGCCGTTTTCGCATGCGCCGCAGGCGACGCCCGGAAATGATCCGTTACCGTTTTGCGCACCGCGTCATCGTCGTGCGGCCTAAGCTTTAAGCATCCGCCGATTGCCGGCTACGCCGGAGAAACATCATGAACAGGACCCTCGTCGCCGCAGCGCTCGCGTGCGCGACACTCGCCGGTTGTTACTACCCTTATGGCTACTATCCGTCCGGCTATTACGCAGCGGCGCCGGTACAGACAGCGCCGGTGTATGTCGAGCCCGGCCCCGCGTACTACTATCCGGCTCCCGCGTATGCGCCGGCATGGGGCGGCTATTGGGGCCCCGCGCTGTCGCTGAACTTCGGTTTCGGCGGACGCGGCGGCCATCGCCATCACTGAGCCACCGAGCCGGCCATCCGGCCGGCTCGCGGCGGCAGCGAGCGGATTTCCCGTTTCTTGTCGTTTCATCCGATCGTGAAACGACGGCGTGGTAACGCGGTGTAAGATTCAGCGCATCCCTTCCCCGCGCCTGCCAACCTCGATGTCGCCCAAGAACGCCTTTCTGCTGACCGTCCTCGCCGCCCTGTGGGGCGCGTCGTTCCTGTTCATCCGGATCGGCGTCGCCGAATTCGGCGTCGCGCCGCTGATGGCGCTGCGCGTGGGCATCGGCGCGCTGTTCCTGACGGGCCTCGCGCTGACGCGTTTCAAGCCCGCCGACCTCGCCGCCCGCCTGCGCCGGCATGCGTGGCCGTTGTTCGTCGTCGGCATATTGAACTCGGGCGCGCCGTTCTGCCTGTTCGCCTATGCCGAACTGACGCTGTCGGCCGGCGTGACCTCGGTGATCAACGCGACGACGCCACTCTGGGGCGCGCTCGTGGCCTACGTATGGCTGAAGGACAAGCTGTCGCTGCCGCGCGCGCTCGGCCTCGTGATCGGCTTTGCCGGCGTGCTCACGCTCGTTTGGGATCAGATCGCGAATGCGCACGGCAGCACCGGCGCCAGCGCGACCGCGCTGGCCGCCGTCGCCGCGCTCGGCGCGACGCTGCTGTATGGCATTGCGGCCAACTATACGAAGCGCAAGCTCAGCGGCGTCGATCCGCTCGTCAACGCCACCGGCAGCATGATCGGCTCGACCGTGCTGCTGCTGCCGTTTGCGATCGCGACCTGGCCTGCAGCGGCGGTCAGCGCGCACGCGTGGGGCGCCGTGCTGGCGCTCGGCATCGCCTGCACGGGCATCGCGTATTTCATCTTCTTCTACCTGATCGCGCATGTCGGCCCGGCCCGCGCGATTACCGTGACGTTCGTGATTCCGGTGTTCGGCCTGCTGTGGGGCGCATTGTTCCTCAGTGAACACGTGTCGGTCGTGATGCTCGAAGGCTGCGCGATCGTGCTGGTCGGCACCGCGCTGGCGACCGGCGTGATCAAGCGGATTCCTGGGGTCCGCCCGCGCGGCGAGGGAGCTGCCTGAGCGGTGTGCGTGGTGGCCGGCGTCCCGCCGGTTGCCGGTTTCGCGTGACGCGCCGGTTGCCGGTTCCCGGGCTTCGAGCACCGCGCGTCGACCGGTACGCGCCGAAGCATGGCGCCTTTCACCCGAGGCCGATGACCGCGCGCGGTGCGCGGCCTTCCGGCCCCTCCGTTTTCCGAATCCCGCGCATTCTTCGCACGCAATGAACGCGGCGCACGCTGCGCTGTCGCCGCGTGCTCGACCGGCGCCCTCGCGGGGTGCATGCTCCCGGGCGGATAGCCCCGTCGACGTGCCAGTGTAGCGTTTGCGTCTGGAGTTACCCTGATACGCGCGCCGCGCCATTCCCGTTACACTCGGGACACTCATCCGCAGAAGGCGGTCACGATGCGCCACGTTCTTTCGCGTCCGCCTGCGCGTGCGACGGCTTCGGCGTGGCGGCACGACATCGCCCCCCCGGAGCGCGCCAGGGCACCATCGACATGAAGCCCTCCCGCGACCTCTCGCTCGAATCCCTGCTCGAACGCCTCACGCCGACGCCCAGCGGCTGGATCGCCACGTATCGCGACACGACGCTGCGCAGCGTGTTTCAACCCGTGCTGTCGATCACGCACAAGCGCGTGGTCGGCTATGAAGCGCTGCTGCGCGTCGTGGACGCGAACGGCACGCTGGTGTCGCCGGTCGCACTGTTCGACAAGACGCGCGCGGCCGCCGACGCGTTGCTGCTCGACCGGCTCGCGCGCTGCCTGCATACGGCCAACTTCGTCGCCCAAGGCATCGGCGACGGCTGGCTGTTCCTGAACGTGACGCCGCGCGTGCTCGATTCGGGCCTCGTGCAGCGCGAATTCGTCGAGGCGCTGTGCCGGCATTTCGCACTGCCGCCGAATCGCATCGTGCTGGAAGTCGTCGAGCAGCCGTCGCGCGACGAAGCCGCGCTCGCCCGCACGATCGACATGATCCAGCATCGCGACTTCCTGATCGCGATCGACGATTTCGGCACCGGATTCTCGAATTTCGACCGCGTGTGGCGCGCACGGCCGGATATCGTCAAGCTCGACCGCTCGCTCGTCGAACGCGCGACCGGGTCGGGCGAGGATCGCCGCATCATGCATCACCTGGTATCGATGCTCCACCAGGCCGGCGCGATGGTGCTCGCCGAGGGTGTTGAAAGCGACGACGCGCTGCAGGCGCTGATGGACGCCGATATCGATTTCGTCCAGGGCTTCCAGTTCGGCCAGCCCGATGGATCAATCGCACATGCGAGCGCCGCGGCGCCCGCGATGCTCGATGCCGCGTGGCAGCGTTTCATCGCGCAGCGGCATACGCCGGGAAGCGCCGAGCAGCCGGGCTTCGACGCGATCGAGCGGCTCGTGCTCGCCGGCGCGGCCGCGTTTTCCGCGAGCGGCAACCTGAACGATGCCGCACAGCGCGTCTTCGCGGTGCCGGCCGCGCGCCGCGTGTTCGTCACGGATGAGATCGGCGAACAGTTCCTGCCGTCGATCGGCGCGCCTCCCGAGGACGGCCAGGCAGGCGGCACCCGGCTCTCGCCGCTGTTTCCGGAAACCCACAGCAACTGGTCGCGACGCCCCTACTTCCAGCGCGCGATCGCGGCGCCGGGACGCGTCGCGCTGATGGGCCCGCACTTCTCGCTGACCGAAGGCCGCGACTGCTATACCGCGGCGGTGGCAATTCGCGCGCAAAGCCGCCTCGTCGTGTTCTGCGTCGACTTCGTGCTGGACAGCGCGGGCACCGTGATGCGGTAGCCGGCGCGCCGGTCCGGAACCGTCCGCAACGCCGGCCCAGCCCTGCCCAGCCAGCCCGGCCCTTCGTCAGTCTGTCACCTTCCCTCTTCCCGACTTCACCGCGCCGCGACGCGACTTGTGTTCGAGCCGCCGCTCCTTCGATGCGCGCGTCGGGCGTGTCGCGACCCGCGCGCGCGGCGTGAACGCGACGCTGCCGATCAACGCATCGAGCCGCGCGAGTGCCGCGTCGCGGTTCTTCTCCTGTGTGCGGTATTCCTGCGACTTGATCACGACGATGCCGTCGCGCGTGATGCGCTGGTCGGACAGCGCGAGGAGCCGCTCCTTGATGACGGGCGGCAGCGACGACGCGCGAATGTCGAAGCGCAGGTGAATCGCGCTCGACACCTTGTTGACGTTCTGTCCGCCGGCGCCCTGCGCGCGCACGGCGGTCCATTCGACTTCGGCCGGATCGAGCGTGTAGCGGATCATCATCGCGACGACTCCTTGCGACGCCGCGCGAGCGCCTCGTCGACCCGGGCCGCAAGGCCCGAATCGCGCTGCGTGCGCGTCGCGACCGCCTGCGCGAGCACGCGCCGCGGGCCGATTACCTGCACGCGCGTGCGTGCGCGCGTGACGGCCGTGTAGACGAGTTCACGCGTGAGCACGCGCCCGAACGACGCCGGCAGCACGAGCGCGGCCTCGTCGAATTCGGAGCCCTGCGACTTGTGGACCGTCAGCGCGAACGCCGTTTCGTGCGGCGGCAGCGCGGCGGGCGACACGGCGCGCGCGGTGCCGTCCGCGCGCCGGAACCACACGCGCAGCACGCCGTGCGTGTCGGGCAACGCGATACCGATGTCGCCGTTGAACAGCCCGAGCGCGTAGTCGTTACGCGTGACCATGATCGGCCGCCCGGTGAACCAGTGTGCGCCGACCGCGAGCGGCACGCGCGCGGCATGTCGCACGTGCGTGGCCACCAGCGCATTGACGTGCTCGGCGCCGCGCGATCCCGTGCGCGTCGCGCACAGGATCCGGAAGCGGTTGAGCGCATCGAACAACGGCAACGGATCGGGCTCCGGCTCGGACAACGCGGTACGCAATGCGTCGAGGTACGCACCGAACCGGCGCGCGAGCCGCTCGACGGTCGACGTCGCAAGCGTATCGCCCGCGTCGTCATGAAACGACGCGGCTGCGGCATCGTCCGTCGGCAACGCATCGAGCGCGGCCTGCACGTCGCCGCGGCGGATCGCCAGCGACAGGCGGCCGATCGGCGAATCGAGACCGAAACGGTAATTGCGTTCGAGCCACACGACGCAGTCTGCAAGCGGTGCCGGCGCGGGCGCGGGCGATGCGGCGGCGTGGTCGTCGGCTCGTGTCGTGACGGCCGACGCGAGCGACGAATCGGCTGCATTGGCCGCATCGGCCGGATCGAATGGCGCGAGCTCGACCGCGTCGAGCCACGCGAGTTCGTCGGCCTCGATCCATGCAGGATCGGCGGCCGCGCTGTCGATGTCGGTCGGTGCGGGCGCCGCAGGCGGCAACGACGCGGCCGGCGGCGCGACATCGGTAGCGGACATCGCTTCGTCCTGCGGATCGTCGTCGAACAGCGACGCCTGGCGCGTATCCACGTTCCGCCGCGCCGGCGGCTTGCGCGCAGCGCTCGTCGACACCGACGCGGATGCTGACGCTGGTGCTGGGGCCGGTGCTGGAGTGGGCGCGGCAACCGCCGCCGCGTCGCCGTCGGGCAGCGGCAACGCCGCGACGAAAGCCGCCTCGTCAATCCCGAGTGCACCCGCGATGCGCGTGCGTGCCGCGTCGGTAAACGTCGGCCGTGCGCTGAGTTCGGCGAACACGGCGCCGGCCTCGACCGCGGCGAGCTGATCCTTGTCGCCCAGCAGCACGAGCCGTGCGCCGGGCGCGAGCGCATCGAGCAGATGCGCGGCGAGCGCGACGTCGATCATCGACGCCTCGTCGACGACGATCAGGTCATACGGCAACGGATTGTCGCGGTGATGGCGGAAGCCCGCCGCGCCGCCGCCGCCCAGCAGGCGATGCAGCGTGTACGACGTGTCGGGCAGGCGCGCGGCGAGTTCCGGCGGCAGGTCGCCCGCCCGCGCGTGCAACGCTTCCTGCATCCGCTGCGCGGCCTTGCCGGTCGGCGCCGCCAGCGCGATGCGCAGCGCCGGATGCGCGTCGAGCAGGCAAGCCAGCACACCGACGACGGTCGTCGTCTTGCCGGTGCCGGGGCCGCCGCTGACGATCGTCACGCGCCCTGTCAGCGCAACGATCGCCGCGACGCGCTGCCAGTCCACTTCCCCCGTCGCGGGCCCGAAGTAACGCGCAAGACTGTCGCGCAAGCGCTCGGGCGACAGCGCGTCGCCCGGTGCGGCGACGCCGGCCTGCGCGACGAGCGCATCGGCGAGCCGCCGTTCGTAGTCGAAATAGCGCGACAGATACAGATGGTCGTGCCGGTCGACGATCAGCGGCCGCTCGTCGCCGCGCGCGAGCGTACCGAACGCCACGACGCCGCTCGCGGCAAGCGCGGCGCGCACGTCGTCGACCGGCTCCTCGTAGCGCTGCGCGAGCGCGCCGAGCGACACGCACACGTGGCCGCCCGCGGTCGCCCGGCTCGTCGCGAACGCGGCACGCGCCGCCCAGCGGGCGGCCGCGGCCGGCGCACCCGCGCGGCGCGACAGGTCGCCGATGCGCCGCGCGAATCCTTCCGCGAGCGCGATGCCGAAATCCGCGGGCTCGGGCAGGCGCGCGACGAGGCCGCCGGTGAATTCGAGCGTATCGTCGGACGCATTCATGCGCGGCCCCCTTCCATCATCCGGTCGAGTGCGTCGACGAGTTCGCGCGCGGGCCGCCGCGCATGTACGCCGGCCGGTTCGCCGCCGCTGCGCCAGTCGGGCCGCACGCCGCGCACGAACAGGTACAGGTAGCCCGCCATATGCGTGTCGTAGTCGTAGTCGCGCAGCCGCCCGCGCAGATAGCGATGCAGCGCGACCATATAGAGCAGCGCCTGCAGGTGATACGCGTGATCGGCCATCGCGACGTCGAGCGCGCGCGGGCCGTACGCATCCGGCGTATTGCCGAGATGGTTCGACTTCCAGTCGACGATCCAGAACCGGCCGTCGTGTTCGACGATCATGTCGATGAAACCCTTGATGAAACCGGCGAGCATGCCCGAGTCGAGCGCAACGTCCGGATAGCCATGCGCCACCAGCAGCCGGCGCAGCGCGCCCAGCTCGAGCGACGGCGCCGGAAACAGAAAACCCATTTCGTCGAGCCGCCTGGCGGGGTCGAGATCCGCAAGCCGCATGCCCGGCACGAGTTCCGTACGCACGACATCGTCGACGAGCCGCGCCATCATCGCCGGCAGACGCGTCGCGAGTTCCGGCTCGGCCTCGACCGGCCGATCGTGCAGCGCGCCGAGCGCTGCCTGGTGCCACGAATCGGGCTCGGTGAAGCGGCTGAGTTCGAACAGGCGGTGCAGGCACTCGCCCGCTGCCGCACCGCGCGGGAACAGCAGGATGTCGTGGTCCGGCGGCTCGGTAGCGACCGCGTCGGCCGCGACGAATGCACCGTCCGGCGCCACGGCGGCAAGCGCATCGTGATCGGGCCGAAGCTCGTCGTCCGGCACGACCGCGACGCCCGCCTCCTCGCGCGCCATCGACGCCGTCAGCGAACTGAAGCTCGCCATCCGCCACGCGTCGCGCAGCACGCGCGTCGCATGGCGTGCCGTGAGCGTCTGCGTCGCATCGTGGCCGGCCGCGAGCCGTTCGGGCCGAGCCGGCACCGGCAACGGTGCAACGCTCACCGGGCCGCCGGCCAGCGCTTGCCACGCAGCGTCGAGCACCGCTTCGTCGGGCGGCTCGTCGAGCCACGCGTCGAACGACTGGCCGGCGCCGGCCACGAGCCAGTTCAGCACGCTGCGCCGTGCCTCGCGGGTCGAGCGCGACGACAAATAAGGCCCGGCGACGAGATAGCACCGATACACCGCGCGCGTGAGCGCCACGTAGACGAGCCGCGCGCGTTCGGCCGCCTGTTCGCGCAGCGCCTGGCGCGCGGCATGCTCGGCGGCTTCGTCGTCGCACCCGTAATGCAGCACGGCGTCGCCCGCGTCGTCGTGATACTCGCGCGCGTCCGGCAACCCCGACGCGGGGGGCTCGCGCAGCCCGCCGTCGTTCAGGAACGGACAGAACACGACCGCGTATTCGAGGCCCTTCGACTTGTGCACGGTCACGATCTGCACGAGATTGCGATCGGATTCCAGGCGCAGCTGTGCTTCCTCGCCGCCACCGTCGAGCCGTTGCGCGGCGAGCCAGCGCAGCGTCGGTGCGATGCCCGGCTGCGCGGACGCGCGCGCCTGCGTCAGTTCGGCCAGATGGTTGATGTCGGTCACGCGGCGCTCGCCGTCCGCGCCGGCCATCAGCCGCTCGGCGATGTGCAGCTCGCGCGTGAACGTGCGCCACATCACCGCGAAGCCGCGTTCGCGCCACAGCAGCCGATAGCGCGAGAAGCGCTCGACCCAGCTCATCGCGTCCGCGCTGTCGGCCGCTTCGCGCGACGCGTCGCCGTCGCCCTGCTCCATCCGCCACAGCGCACCGGCATCGAGGCCGAACCAGTCGGCGGCCAGCGCCGCGCGCAAGCGCCGCAGGTCGCCCGGCGCGTCGATCGCCGCCAGCACGCGCTCGAGCTGCTCCGCATCGCCGGTCGAAAACACCGACGCCTGCGCGAGCTCGACGCTGCCGATACCCCACGTGGCGAGCACGCGCTTCACGAGACTGCCCTGCCGGTGCGTCTGCACCAGCACCGCGATGTCGCCCGGCGACAGCGGCGTATCGCCGAGCCGCGCCTGCCCTTCGCGCGCGCCGCGCATCAGCCGGGCAATCTCGGCCGCGCACGCCTGGGCGGCCTGCGCCTGCGCATCGCGCTTGAGCAACGTGCCATCGCCGCCCGGCAACGCCCAGATCCGGAAATCGCCGGCCGGGCCCGGATCCGTTGCGTCGACGAACGGTGCGCGCACGCGCGTGCCGGCGCGCACCGCGTAATAGTCGAGCCCGTCGAGCACGAATGCGCGAGGGTTCGACATGAAGAAGCGGTTGCACGCGTCGACGATCGCCGGCGTCGAGCGTTGGTTGACCGCGAGCGTATAGCACGCGCTCGCGCTTGCCCGTGCGGCGAGATAGGTATGCAGATCCGCCGCGCGGAAGCTGTAGATCGCCTGCTTCGGGTCCCCGACGAGAAAGAGCGGCCCGCCCGGCGCGAAGATCCGGTTGAAGATCGCGAACTGCAGCGGGTCGGTATCCTGGAATTCATCGATCAGCGCGGCCGGATAGCGCGCGCGCAGCGTCTCGGCGAGCCACGGGTGCGCATGCAGCGCGCGATACAGGTTCGCGAGCAGGTCGTCGAACGATACGACGCGACGCGTACGCTTGCGTTCGGCCAGCTCGCCCGGCGCGGTGTCGAGCCAGTCGGCGATCAGCGCGAGCCAGCGGGCGCGCTGCGTGGCCTCGGCCGCGGCCACCGACGCTTCGAGCGCATCGGCCACGTCGAAGAACGTGTGCTCGGGGGTCACGCCGCCCTTTTTCGTCGCCTTCGCGAGCGCGGTGCGTGTGAGCTTGAGCGCCGCCTTCGGCAACGCGGCCGCGGCATCGCCCTGCGCGAAATGCGCGGCCCACGCGGCGAGTGCATCGGCAAGCGCGTCGGGCTTGTGCGAGCGCTGGTTGAGCGCGGGCTGCGCGGCGCGCAGCAACGCGTCGATCGCATCGCGCTCGTCGGCCCACAGCCGCGCCGCCTCCGCGAAGCACTCGGCGGCAGCGGCCTCCGCCGATTCGTCCGGTTCGACGACGCCGTCCCAGCGCAGCGCGGCGAGCGGCTTCTTCAACCGCCGCGCAAGCTGGGCGTCGAGCGCGGCCGGGCCCGCGCCCGAATCGACGAGCCACGTCGCGAAGCCGGGCCAGCGCGCGGCCATCGGTTCGACGCGCGTGCGCCAGAAGTCCGCCGCGAGTTCGAAGCGCAGCGCTGCATCGTCGGCCTGCATGTCGAACGCGAACGGCATCGCGGCCGCGAACGGTGCCTCCTGCAGCGCACGCTGGCAGAACGCGTGGATCGTGTGGATCGCCGCCTGGTCGAATGCACGCAACGCGCGCCGGATCCGCTTCGCGGCGGTCTCGGGGTCGAGCGTGCCGGCGTCGCCGAGCGTCGTCTCGAGCAGGCGCGCGACGAACGGATCGCCGCCGTCGTCACCGGTGTCGAGTGCATGCGCGAGTTGTGCGAGCCGCCCGCGGATCCGCTCGTGCAGTTCGGCGGTCGCGGCCTTCGTGAAGGTCACGACGAGGATTTCGTCCGCGCCGAGATCCTTCTCGAGCAGCAGCCGGACGTACAGCGCGCAGATGTTCCACGTCTTGCCTGTACCGGCCGACGCCTCGATCTGGTTGACGCCGTCGAGCGGGCACGCGAACACGTCGAGTTCGAGCGCCGCCTGCGGCTGTGATGCGGCGCTCATGCGAGCTCCTTCAGGTGTTCCAGCATCGGCTCGAACACGAGCCCTGCAAGTGTGCCGAACGGCTCGTCGAGCGACGGACGGGCACCGCGCCACGCGATCGCGATGGCCGGATCGTCGGCCTCGCTCACCACGCGCTCGTTGATCCAGACGCTCGCCGCCTTCGCCTCGCCGTCGGAAACGCGCGCCCATGCGCTGCGCGGGAAAAACCGCAGCGGCATGCGCCGCCCCGCGCGAAACAGCGCGGCGAGCGGCGCGAGACGCTCGAGCGGCGCAGCGACCGGCGTGAGTTCGAACGCGCCGCCGCTGCCGAACCACAGCGTGCGGCGCGGGCCGTCGGGTTCCACCGCGCAATAGACGAGGTGCGCAAGCCACGCGGACAGGTAGTCACGCGCGCTCGGCCGCGCATAGCGATAGATGATCTGGCCCGCCGGCGTCAGCCGGTTCAGCGTGCCGTGCAATTCGAGCGGCGCACTCACCGCGTCGCCCGACAGCATCGCGTCATCAGCGCCGAACAGCGCCTGATCGGTATCGGGCCACGCGGGCGCAATCGCGAGCGTGAACGGCCGCCGCTCCATGCCGTCGGCCAGCGCACGACGCACGTTCGACGCAAGCTGCATCATCGAGCCGAGCGCCTGGTCGCGCCAGACGGCACCCGTCGCGCCGCCGGGCAGTTCCGGGCTCGCGTCCGCGATGCGCAGCGCATGATCGTGCACGCCGCCTTCGTCCGATTCGATCAGGAGCGGCAGCACGCGCTCGGCGAGCGCGTCGCTGCCGGCGAAGTCGAGTGCGAACGGCTCCGTGTCGAGCAGTTCGGCCTGCGCGTCGGACAACACGATGCCAAGCCGCGCACGCAGCAGCGCTCGGGCCGGATGCCGCCAGAAACGTTCGAATTCGCTGAACGCAACAGGCTCGACCGCCTCGGCCGGCAGCGGCTGCGCGAAGAACGGCTGCTCGCGCGTCGCGTCGCGCGTGGCTTCGGCCGCCAGCAGCGACGCGAGCGTCGCGCGCTCGGCGTCGTACGAGGCCAGTTCGCTGCCGGGCCGGAAATACTCGGCCGCGAACGGTTGCAGCGGATGCTCGACAACGAACGCGCGCCGCGCGGCATCGACCGCGCCGGGTGCGGTGTCCGCGCCGGCCGTGACGAGCGCGAGATGGTCGAGCAGTTCGTCGACGAGCGCCGCGGGCGGCAACGGCGCGTTGTCGCGAATGCTTCGCCCCGTATAGGCAATCAGCAGCCGGTCGCGCGCGGCGAGCAGCAGGTCGAGAAACAGATTGCGCTCGTCGTCGCGGCGCTGCCGGTCGCCGAGCTTCGGCAGGACGGCCATCAGGTCGAACTCGTCCGCGCGCGCGAGGCTCGGCAGCACGCCGTCGTCCATGCCGAGCAGGCACACGACGCGGTACGGCAAGCCGCGCAAGCTCGTCAGCGACGAGAACGTGACGCCGCCCCACGGCACCCCGCCGCGCGCCGGATCGTCCAGCGCGGCTGTCAGCCCCGCGCGCACGACGGCCGCGGGGAAGGCTTCGTCGGGCGCGCCTTCCGTCATCGCGGCGAGCATCGCGTCGAGCGCGTCGCGCACGCCGGCGAGCGCATCGGCATACGCGGCGCCGGAATCGAAGAAGCGCGCGACGGTGTCGGCGAACAGTTCGCTCCATGCGCGCGGCGTATGCGCGCTGGCAAGCCGCCGCGAAAAGCCGTCGAGATCGTCGGTAAAGCGCGCGAGCCGGCCGAGCAGTTCGGCCTCGCTGCCGGTGGCCGCCTCGATCGGCAGCCACGCGCCGACGGGTGCCGCGCCTTCGGGCATCGCATAGCCGAGGAAGAGCCGCGCGAGCGCATCGGAGAATGTATGGCGCGGCGCCGGCACCGCCGCGTCGTCGCTCGCCGTCGGCGACAGCCCGCGCCGCGCGCCGGCGGCCGCGAGCCAGGTCTGCACCGTCTCGAGCGCGGCCGCGTCGATGCCGTAACGGGCCGCGACCGCGTCGACGCGCAGCCATTCGACCAGCTCCGGCGCGCCGACCTGCCGCTCCGGCAACGCGAGCCATTCGAGCAGCACGCGCGCGACCGGGTTCGCCTGCGACGGCGGCAGGCCGGTGATCCGGTAAGGCACGCGCGCACCGCCGGCGCCTGCCGTGCCGAAGACCGCATCGATCAGCGGCCCGGCCGCCGCGAGATCGGCGACCGCCACCAGCACATCGGACGGCTGCAGCGTCGCGTCGGCGTCGAACCACGCGAGCAGGCGGTCATGCAGCACCTCGAGCTGACGCGCGAGACTGTGGCACACGTGCACCTCGATCCCGCGCTCGGCCGGCGCTTCGCCGAGTTCGGCTTCCGGCTGCAAATCGAGGATCGCGTTCTGCACGCGCGCGAGCCAGGTCGGCGCGGGATTGCCGACGAAACGCGATGCGTCGCCGAACGCGGCGCTCTCGGTCAGTTCGTGCAGCATGTGCAGTTGCGCCTGCGTCTGCCGGCCCCACTCCGCGAGCAACGGATGGCCGACTTGCTGATAGTCGAGCCGGTCGGCCGCATCGAGCGCCTCGGCATGCGCGGCGGTGACGATGTCGAACCAGAATTCGCGGCACGGGTTGAGCGCATAGACGCGCACGTCGATCCAGCGCGACAGCTCGCGCAGCAGCGCGACGTGCAGCGGCGGCATCGTCGGCAGCGCGAACACGCTGACCGATTCCGGCCAGTCGGCGCGCGCGACGGATTCGGTATCGAGGTTGCGCGCCTCCATGAGGAAGCGATGCGCGGGCGGCGTGCCGCTGTCGCTCAGCTCGGCGAGCAGCGCGCGCCACAGCGCGGCCTGCCAGTGCTCGTCGTCGCGTGCGGCATCGCTGATCCCGCGCGGCGCGGCATCGCCCGCGAGCACCGACTCGCCGGCCTGCCACGCGGCCAGCCATTCGGGCCGATAGGTCAGGTAATGATCGAGCACGGCCGCGACGCGGTGCGCAAGCTCGTAGCGCATCGCGTCATCGGACGCGGACAGATACGCGGCCAGCCGCGGCGACGCGAGCCACGGCGCGTCGCCCGCGGCCTGCGCGAACAACCGGTAGCAGCGCCACACGAGGCGGTCGGGCGCGAACGGCGAGCGCGCGGGCACCGTCAGCACGCGGCCGATCTGCGCCCACAGCCACTGCGCGAGATACGTGAACTCGACGTTCGCGCACACGCCGTGGCGCGCGGCGATGTCGAGCTCGAGACGGCGGCGCAGCGCCGCGCTCGGCACGATGACCTGCTGCGGCGCCCACGGGCCGTTGCGGGCCGGGAACGCGGCCAGGTCGTCGAGCAGCGCGTCGGCGAGCGTTTCGTGACGGTTCGAATAGAAGAGATGGAGCATCAAGCGGGTGTCGAAGCGTCGCGCCGGCGGGGCCGGGCGAACAGGAGCACCAAGGATAGCAAAAGGACCGTCACGATGAAGCTCGTCCGAAAGGCCAGGTTTTGCGGACCGCGAAATACGATAGACTCGTCGCCAGTCAATACGCCGCCCCGGCGTCTTCGTCTGTCATTCAGCCCATCGATGCGCTATTCGGTCGAAATCAGAAAGTTTCTCTACAGCCAGTACTTTTTCGGCGGCCTGCGGATCGCGGTCGGCGTGTCGCTGCCGGCCGTGCTGTGCCTGATCGTGTTTCACAACCGGGAGCTCGGCTTCACGATCTCGACCGGCGCGCTCGGCGCGTGCGTCGTCGACATGCCGGGCCCGCTGAAGTACAAGCACAACGAAATGCTCGCGTGCAGCGTGATCGGCTTCCTGGCCGCGCTCGCGACCGGCCTCGCCACGCCGAACATCTTCGGGCTGTGGCTGACGATCGTGCCGCTCACGTTCGTGCTGTCGCTGATCGTCGTCTACGGCAACCGCTGGCCGCAGATCAGCTTCGCGACGCTGTTCATGATGGTGATGACGCTCGAGGAGAATTTCACGCCGCTGCAGGCGTTCGTCAATGCGGGCTGGATTCTCGCGGGCGGCCTCTGGTACACGTACTGGGCGACGTTCGTGTCGCAATGGCAGGCGCGCCGGATCGAACAGCAGGCGCTCGCCGAAAGCCTGTTCGCATGCGCCGACTACCTGCTCGCGCGCGCGCAGTTCTACGATCTCGACGCCGATCTCGACGAGTGCTACCGCAACCTCGTCGCGAAGCAGATCACCGCGGTCGAAACGCAGGAAACCGCGCGCGACATCGTGCTGCGCAATCTGCCGAAGCTGCGTCGAGGCAAGCTCGATCCCGGGCGCGCGACGATGTACAACCTGTTCATCAACAGCGTCGACCTGCACGAGCTGTTCGTCGGTGCGCACACCGACTATCCGCTCGTGCGCAACACGTTCGGCGGCTCGGACCTGATCATCTTCTACCGCGACCTGATCCGCAAGGCAGCCGCCGATCTCGAGCAGATCGGCCTCGCGGTGCTCGAAAACCGCGCGCCGCATTCGCGAATCAGCGTGAAGGCCGAACTGCGCGCGATCGAGTACGAGATCGAGCTGATGCGCAAGAAGAACTTCCCGGCCAGCAATGCGGAAGCGTACGCGGCCGTGCTCGCGACGTTCCGGCGAATCTGGAGCGCGACGCGCCTGATCGACCGGATGCGCCGCAACCTGTCGGGCCATGCCGACCCGCAGCAGATGGAACTGAAGATCGACAAGGCGCTCACGCGCTTCCTGCAGCGGCGCCGAATGTCGCCGCTGCTGATCTTCTCGAACCTGAACATGCGCTCGCCGAGCTTTCGCCACGCGCTGCGCGTGACGATCGCGGTGGCGGTCGGCTTCTGGCTCGGCCGGCTACTGCCGCTCACGAACGCATACTGGATCGTGATGACGACCATCATCATCCTGAAGCCCGGCTACTCGCTCACCAAGCAGCGCAATGCGCAGCGTATCGTCGGCACGCTGATCGGCTGCGCGGCGAGCATCGCGCTGATCTATACGGTGAAGGAGCCGCACCTGCTGATCGCGATCATGTTCGGCTCGATGGTGATGAGCTACAGCCTGCTGCTGTTCAACTACGCGGCGAGCGTCGTGTTCACGTCGTCGTACGTGCTGCTGATGTTCCACCTGCTCGCGCCGGGCAGCATGCGGATCATCGGCGAGCGCGCGATCGACACGGTGGTCGGCTGCATGATCGCGATCGCCGCGAGCCGCCTGTTCCCGTACTGGGAATACCGGCTGATGGGCAAGCTCGTCACCGACATGCTGACGTCGACCCGCAAGTATTTCGAGGCCGTGTGGCGCGCCGGACGCGGCGCATCGCCGCCGCCCGTGCCGACCGCCGACGGCGCGGCGGTCGTGCCGGTCGTCGCCGCGGCGATCGAAGCGCCCACCACCGCCCTCGACGACGACTACCGCTACCGCCTCGCGCGCAAGGACGTGCACATCGCGTTCGCGAACCTCGGCCAGGCGTTCCAGCGGATGATGATCGAGCCGAAGGCGCACCAGCGCTTCGTGCCTGAGCTGAACGACCTGCTCGTGCAGACGCACGTGCTCGGCGCACAGATCACCGCCGCCGCGCCGCTGATCCGCAGCGCGTGCGCGGCCGACGAGACCCTCGTCCACGACGACGCGCTGCACCGCGGCCTGTCCGCCGTGCTGGAGAACCTCGAGAAGGCGGAAGCCGGCGAGCCGCCGCCGGCCGACCGGCTCGACGCGACGAAGCAGATCACGCGCGACCTCGACGCGATGGTCGTGTCCGCGGAAAAATCCGACGCGGTGGGCGCCGAGCTCACGCACGACCTGAAGGTGCTCGCGCACCAGTGCAAGCAGATGCTCGCGTCGTCGCTGCTGATCCGCAAGGACGCGAGCGTGATCCGCCTGCCCGCATGACGGCATGACGGCATGACGGCATGACGGCATGACATTGTTCCCGCCGCCGGCCGGCCGCGCATCCAAGCGGGCCAGCCGGCGGCGCTCCCCCGCTTCCCGCTTCCCCGCTCCCGCAATACCGTTCCGCAGTATGACCCGCCCGCCCCAGGCCGCCCGTGTGCGCGCCGCGCGACGGCCCCACCCGCGATTCAATCGGTGGCGCCAGTCAGGGAATACCCAATTCCGGTCACATGGCCGGGCTTGTTATCATTCGTTCACATTCAAGTTGTATAGACAACTTGAGCCGACCGGGCCGGCCCTGCTCCCCCGGTTCGTCGCATAACGATATCGGAGACTCGATGAAGAACCTGCAGCGCCATCTGAGCGCACGGCACATCCGCTTTCTCGCGCTGGGCTCGGCGATCGGCACCGGCCTGTTCTACGGCTCGGCGTCCGCGATCCAGCTCGCGGGCCCGGCGGTGATCCTGGCCTACATCCTGGGCGGCGCGGCCGTCTACATGGTGATGCGCGCGCTCGGCGAGATGGCCGTGCGCGAACCCATCGCCGGCTCGTTCGGCCACTACGCGACCGAAAACCTCGGCCCGTTCGCCGGCTTCGTCACCGGCTGGACCTACACGCTCGAAATGGTGATCGTCGCGATCGCCGACATCACCGCGTTCGGCATCTACATGAGCTTCTGGTTTCCGGATGTGCCGCAATGGATCTGGGTGCTCGGCGTCGTCGCGGTCATCTGCGGGCTGAACCTGTGCCACGTGAAGGTGTTCGGCGAGCTCGAATTCTGGCTGTCGATCATCAAGGTCGGCGCGATCGTCGCGATGATCGGCGGCGGCGTCGCAATCCTGCTGACCGGCATGCACTTCGGCCATTCGGCCGACGTGCCGACCTTCGCGAACCTGTGGAACCATGGCGGCTTCTTGCCGAACGGGATCGGCGGGCTGGTCGCCTCGCTGTCGGTCGTGATCTTCGCGTACGGCGGCATCGAGGTGATCGGGATGAGCGCCGGCGAGGCAAAGGATCCGGAGCGCGTGATTCCGCGGGCGATCAACGCGGTGCCCGCGCGCATCCTGCTGTTCTACGTGCTGACGATGGTCGTGCTGATGTCGATCAGCCCGTGGACCGGCGTCGGCAGCGACGGCAGCCCGTTCGTGCAGATCTTCTCCGCGCTCGGCGTGAAGTCGGCCGCGACGATCCTCAACCTCGTGGTGATCAGCGCGGCGATCTCTGCGATCAACAGCGACATCTTCGGCGCGGGCCGGATGATGTTCGGGATGGCGCGGCAGGGTCAGGCGCCGCGCGTGCTGATGACGACGTCGCGGCACGGCGTGCCGTGGGTCACGGTGCTCGTGATGGCCGGCGCGCTGCTGGTCGGCGTGGTGCTCAACTACCTGATGCCGAAGGACGTGTTCCTGGTGGTCGCGGCGATCGCGACGTTCGCGACCGTGTGGGTGTGGCTGATGATCCTGCTGTCGCAGGTCGCGATGCGCCGTCGCCTGTCGGGCGCGGAAGTCGCCGCGCTGAAGTTCAAGGTGCCGCTGTGGCCGGTCGCGCCCGCGCTGACGATCGCATTCATGGGCTTCGTGATCGTGATGCTCGGCGGGTTCGATGACACGCGCGTCGCGCTCTACGTCGGCGCGGGATGGCTCGTGCTGCTCGCGGTCGTGTTCTACGCACGGATCCGCCCGAAGTTCGCGCCCGCGTCACGTTGACGCACGACTGACCTTCCATGCGGCGCGCCGAGTCCGCGCCCGCATCTGTCCCGGCGCGGCGCGACGTACCGCGCGTCGCCTGCTGCTGCTCCTGCCGCTCCCGCTCCTCCCGCCGTTTCCGCACGTCGCTTGCGCCCAGCCCACCGGCCCTCAGCGATCATGCCCGCCGTGCCGGCGTCAGTGCGACGCAGCGCTCGCGGCCTCGGCCGGATGGGCCTCGTCGTACGCGTGCTTCTGCGAGATCGCGTTGTACGCGATCGTCCCGATCACGAGCAGCACGGCCACGACGATCAGGATGCTCACGTTGCGGACAGGGTTCTTCTTGCGCTGATCGTTCATGGTCGGTCCGGCTCCGTCGAATTCGTTGAAGCGGGCATTCTACGCGCTTGCGCCAGCGCCGCGACGCCCCGTTACACCCCCCTCCTTCCGCCTTCCGCGCAGCTTTCCGACACCTTTCATTTGATAATCATTCCCATTTCGATCTAGAATCCGAAATCTTTCGCTTTGTAATGTTTCGGGTCGCTCGGGCGGCAGGCACGCCCCGGAACGCCTCTTCGTCCGCCTGCCTCACCGGAGTCTCCATGTCGAATCCGCGCACCCGCCTGTTGCCGCTCGCCGGCGCCCTCGCCCTTGCCGCCGCCGCATTCGCGCCGCTGGCCCACGCCAACGAGGAAGTGAGCCTGTACACCACCCGCGAACCGAAGCTGATCCAGCCGCTGATCGACGCGTTCACGAAGCAGAGCGGCGTCAAGGTCAACACGGTATTCGTGAAGGACGGGCTGCTCGAGCGCGTGAAGGCGGAAGGCGCGCAGTCGCCGGCCGACGTGCTGATGACGGTCGACATCGGCAACCTGCTCGACCTCGTCGACGGCGGGCTCGCGCAACCGGTGCGCTCGAAGGTGCTCGACGACGCGATTCCCGCGAACCTGCGCGGCGCGCAAGGCGACTGGTACGCGCTGTCGCTGCGCGATCGCGTGCTCTATGTGGAGAAGGACCTGAAGGTCGACGCGTTCCGCTACGAGGATCTCGCCGATCCGAAATGGAAGGGCAAGGTCTGCATCCGCTCGGGGCAGCATCCGTACAACACGGCGCTCGTCGCGGCGATGATCGCGCACGACGGCGAAGCCGCGACCGAAAAGTGGCTGCGCGGCGTGAAGGCGAACCTCGCGCGCAAGGCGACGGGCGGCGACCGCGACGTCGCGCGCGACATTCTCGGCGGCATCTGCGATGTCGGCCTCGCCAACGCGTACTACGTCGGTCACATGAAGAACGCGGAGCCGGGCACCGATGCGCGCAAGTGGGGCGACGCGATCAAGGTCGTGCGCCCGACGTTCGCGAACGCGAAGAGCGGCGGCACGCACGTCAACATCAGCGGCGCGACGGTCGCGAAGCACTCGCCGAACAAGGCCAACGCGGTGAAGCTGCTCGAGTACCTCGTGTCGCCGCAAGCGCAGGCGCTGTATGCGCAGGCGAACTACGAATACCCGGTGCGCGCGAACGTGAAGCTCGATCCGGTGATCGCGAGCTTCGGCACGCTGAAGGTCGACCCGCTGCCGCTGGCCGACATCGCGAAGCACCGCAAGGCGGCCAGCCAGCTCGTCGACAAGGTCGGCTTTGACAACTGAGGCATCGTTCGTCCGCGCGCGCCGCCGGCCGTTGCGTTGGCGCGCGGGCAGCGTCTGGCTCGGCGCGGCCGTCGCGATCGCCGCGGCGGTCGCGGCGCCGCTCGCGGTGCTGGTCGCCGCCGCGTTCGGCGCCGATCTCGCGCACTGGAAGCATCTCGGCGCCTTCGTGCTGCCGCAGGCGCTCGCCAATACGCTGCTGCTGCTCGCGGGCGTCGGCGCGATCGTCACGGTGGTCGGAACCGGCTGCGCATGGCTCGTCACCGCGTACGACTTTCCCGGCCGCCGGATACTGACCTGGGCGCTGCTGCTGCCGCTCGCGGTGCCCACCTATATCGTCGCGTTCGCGTATCTCGACCTGCTCCACCCGATCGGCCCCGTGCAGGGCGCGATCCGCTGGCTGCTCGGCTTCGACAGCCCGCGCCAGTTCCGCCTGCCCGACCTGCGCTCGTTACCCGGTGCGATCTTCGTGCTCGGCTTCGTGCTGTATCCGTACGTGTACCTGAGCACCCGCGCGATGTTCGTCACGCAGTCCGCGAGCCTGCTCGAAGCCGCGCGCACGCTCGGCGCGGGACGCATCGCGACATTCTGGCGCGTCGTCGTGCCGCTCGCGCGGCCCGCGATCGCCGTCGGCGTGAGCCTCGCGCTGCTCGAAACGCTGAACGACATCGGCGCGTCGGAATTCCTCGGCGTGCAGACGCTGACCGTATCGGTCTACACGACGTGGATCACGCGCTCCGATCTCGCCGGCGCCGCGCAGATCGCGCTCGCGATGCTCGCGATCGTCGTCGGCATGATCGTGCTCGAACGCTATGGGCGCCGCCGCCAGCGCTACGCGCACGGCCGGCGCATGCGTCCGGTCGCGCCGCGCACGCTGACGGGCGCGGCCGCGTGGAGCGCCGCCGTGCTCGGCTGGCTGCCGGTACTCATCGGCTTCGGCGCGCCGGCCGCGTACCTCGCGGTCGAGACCGGCAAGCGGCTGCATCTCGTCGGTGGCGTGTCGGCGCAATTGCTGACCGGGCTCGCGAACACGCTGACGATCGCCGCCGCCGCGACCGTCACCACACTGGCCTGCGGGCTCGTCGTCGCATGGGCGGCACGCGCGCGGCGCGACAGCGCCCATGCGGGCCCGGCTCGCGTGTGTGCACGCATCGCTTGCCTCGGCTATGCGGTGCCGGGCACCGTGCTCGCCATCGGCCTGCTGATCCCGTTGGCGGCGGCCGACCGGCTGCTCGGCGCGGCGCTCGGCCGCGACGGGCTGCTGCTGATGGGTTCGGCGGCCGCGCTCGTGATCGCGTACACCGTGCGCTTTCTCGCGATCTCGACCGGCAGCATCGAAGCGGGCCTCGCGCGCATTCCGCCGTCGCTCGAACAGGCCGCGCGCTCGCTCGGCGAGACGGCCGGCGGCACGCTGCGCCGCGTGCACCTGCCGCTGCTGCGACCCGCGCTCACGACGAGCGCCCTGCTCGTCTTCGTCGACGCGATGAAGGAGCTGCCGGCGACCCTGCTGCTGCGCCCGCTGAATTTCGACACGCTCGCGACCTGGCTGTATGCGGAAGCCGCGCGCGGCACCTATGAGGAAGGCGCGGTCGCCGCGCTCGCGATCGTGCTGGCCGGGCTCGTGCCCGTGATCCTGCTCGCGCGCACCCGTCACAAGATCGGAGCCTGACATCGTGAACCTGCTTGAACTCGACGACCTCTGCGTCGCCTACGACACGCCGCATGGCCGCCGCACGGTGGTCGACGGGCTGAGCCTCGCGCTGCCGCGCGGCGACATCGGCTGCCTGCTCGGCGCATCGGGCTGTGGCAAGACCACCGTGCTGCGCGCGATCGCGGGCTTCGAGCCCGTGCGCATGGGGCGCATCGTGCTGGACGGCACGCCCGTCGCCGCGCCGTCGCTCGACGTGCCGCCCGAGCGGCGGCGCATCGGGATGATGTTCCAGGACTATGCGCTGTTTCCGCACCTGAGCGCGGCCGACAACGTCGCGTTCGGCCTGCGACGCGTGCCGAAGGCCGAACGGCGCACCCGCGTCGCGGACATGCTGGAGCTCGTCGGTCTCGCCGATGCGGGCAGCGCGTATCCGCACGAACTGTCGGGCGGCCAGCAGCAGCGCGTCGCGCTCGCCCGCGCGCTCGCGCCGTCGCCGGAGCTACTGCTGCTCGACGAGCCGTTCTCGAATCTCGACGTCGATACGCGCGAGCGGCTCGCGTTCGAACTGCGCGACATCCTGAAGCGCACGGGTCATACCGCGATCCTCGTCACGCACAACCAGGCGGAAGCGTTCGCGATCGCCGACCGGATCGGCGTGATGAAGGATGGCCGGCTCGCGCAATGGGACACGCCGTACGCGCTGCACCATCATCCGGCCAGCCCGTTCGTCGCGGAGTTCGTGCGCCGCGACGCGCTGGCGGACGAACGCGCCCGCGCACTGGCGCGCGGCCGCTGAGCGCGATGACGAGGACGGCGCGATCCGTGCGAGCCGCCGTACCGTGCTACGCCGGTTCGGACACATCGCGCACCGGCAGCGCGGTCGAATACTTGATCTGCTCCATCGCGAACGACGAGCTCACGTCGAACAGCGGCACCGCGCGGATCAGCTGCTTGTAGACGCGATCGTAATCGTCGATGCCGGCCACCACGACCCGCAGCAGATAGTCGGTCTCGCCGCTCATCCGGTACACCTCGACGACTTCCGGCATGTCGCGCACGGCCTGCGTGAAACGCTGCGCCCACTCCTCGGTGTGCTGGTTCGTGCGAATCGCGACGAACACGGTCGTGCCGACCCCGAGCTTGCGTGGGTCGCACAGCGCGACCTGCGCGCGGATCGCGCCGGTTTCCTTGAGCCGCTGCACGCGCTTCCAGCAGGGCGTCTGCGACAGGTTCACGCGCTGCGCGAGTTCCGCGATCGGCAATGTGGCATCTGCCTGCAACAGCTCCAGCAGCTTGCGATCGATGGCATCCATTTACCCAGTCCTTCGTAGATAGAAATTTTTTCTATGCATCGTGCATGACGGGGAACAATATGGAAACCGCTGCGCCGCGTCGACCGGGATAAATACCAATCAGCGACGGATACGCCCGCGATGCGCGCAATCCCGCGCACGCCTCCCTTTCGATGAGCGGCACCTCAAACGAAACAGGCGATCCCGCCCGTCAAGGTGGAATCGCCTGATGTCGTTGCGACCGCGTGGGCTGCCCGGCGCTTACGAAGGCTCACGGACGCTCACGGAGAATGCGGCACGCGCGCGCCGCCTCGCCGCGATGTCGCTCAATACGCGATCGTCGCGATCTCGCGCACGAAGCTGCCTTGCTCGAGCGCATCGACGAACGCGACCGCGTAGTCTTCCGCCGAGATCTTGCTGTTGCCCTGCGCATCCACGATCAGCTTGCCGGCGCCCGTGCGGAACGTGCCCGTGCGCTCGCCCGGCGCGATCATGGCGGCCGGCGCGAAGAACGTCCAGTCGAGATCACCGACCGTTTGCAGATAGTCGAGCGCATCGCGGTGCGCGAGCGCGACGGCCTTGTACGCGTCCGGGAAGCCTTCGGTGTCGACCAGCTGCTTGCCCGGCGCGACTTCGAGCGAACCGGCGCCGCCCACCACCACGAGCCGCTTCAGGCCGGCCTGACGCGTGCCGGCCACCAGCGCCTTTGCCGCCGCGACAACCTTCGCGGCATCGTCCTGCTTCGGACCGTACGCGCTCGCGACGACGTCGTGACCCGGCAGCGCGGCCGCGATGCTGGCCGCATCGAACAGGTCGGCCGCCTTCGCGACGATGCCGTCGGCGGATGCGCCCGGGTGACGCGACAGCGCGGTCACGCGATGGCCGCGGCGCGCGGCTTCCGCGGCGATGCGCGAACCGATCATCCCGGTGGCGCCAAACAGTGCGATGTTCAAGGTACGTTGCGTCATGTCGATTCTCCAGAAAGAAAAAGTAACTAAAGTGATTACATATAAGACCGAAAAAAAACGGAGCGAAACTCCGTCGTGCCGGCCGCCGCGCGTGCGCGCCGCCCGGCCTCCTGCCCTGCATCGTCCGTCGCCTGCGCTTACCCGCCGGCGCTTCCTGCGGGCCGACTGCGGTGCTCCGATTCGAGCACGTCGGCCGTGACGTCCGCGAGCGTGCGCGTGGCAAGCGATGCTTCCATCGCGCGCTGCGCGTCGCCGATGTAGTCGATCAGCACGCCCTGGATGTGCCGTCCGACGAGACACGCGGGATTCGGCGCTTCGCGATGGAGTGCGAACAACTGCGCATCGTCGACCGCTCGATACACGTCGAGCAGCGTGATCTCGCCCGGCTCGCGCGCCAGCAGCGCACCGCCGCCCGCGCCGAGCTGCGATGTGGTCAGCCCCGCGGCCGCCAGCATCGACAGCAGACGGCGAATCAGCGCCGGATTCGTGTTCACGCTGCCCGCGATGATGTCGGACGACAGCGGCACGCCTTCCTGCATCGACAGCAAGGCGAGCACGTGAACGGCAAACGCGAACCGGCTGCTGGTATTCATTCCTCACTCACCTGGCGACGCCGGCCGGCCCGAACGGCAGCCGGCGACAATGTGTAACCACTATAATTACATTTTACGGATTGTGCAAGTGCCGGGTTATTCGCCGCTGGCGGGCTTCGCGCCGGACGCATTCTGCTGGCTCCACTGCTGCAGCTTCTTGCCGGCCTCCGCCATTTTCGCGCCCGCTTCGGACGCCGCATGCGCGACGACCGCGGAAGCGGCCGCATCGAGCTGCGCCTGCGCGGCCGACGCGAGACCGCTCGCGGACAGCGGCGGCACGGCCGAGGCCGCGCTCGCGATGCCGGCCTTCGCGGCATTGAGCTGCTGGTTGACGGTGCTCGCCACCTGGTCGAGCGCCTTGGCCGCGCTGTTGGCGGCATCGGTGGCCGCGCTCGCGGCCGTATCGGCTTGCTGGGCCGGCGTGCCGGACTTCTCGCAGCCTGCGAGCAACAGCACCGCACCGACGGCCGCGGCCGCCAGCACGAACCCGGGCGCGCGACGCGCCCGCGAAGTGTTCATCTTCATCAGCAATCTCCGGCCGTGCGCCGCACGGCCTGAATGGTTGGACCGATGCCGATGATACCGCTTGTGGAACAGGGCCACTGACTACTCCCGATTAAAAATGCCTTTCAATTTCGGATTTGTCTGATTCAATCGGACGCGCGCCGACACTAAAGTGGGCAGCCTTCCATCCGCTGCGTCCGCTTCCCGCTTCTTCATGGCTTTCCTCATCGACTGGTTCATCGCGCTGGCCGCCGTGCTCGCCGCCACCCTGTTCCTGTGTCTTCGCTCGCCGTCCGCGACGCGCCTGCGTGCCGTCGGGCGTCCGCGCCGCGTGGCGTCCGCGCGCCTGCTCGCTCAAGCGGTGATCGGCTTCTGGACGGCCGCGCTGATCGTCGCGCAAGGCATCCTCGGCCCCGACGGCGACGGCCAGTCGCACGCGGGCGTCGTCGCACTCGCGTTCGCCGCACTCGGGCTCGCGGCCGTCGCCGCCTACTGGTGCGCGCGCGCGCTGCGACTGCGGCGGCCACGCACGCTGTTCGCGCGCCGGTGACGCGCCAGACCGGTGCACCGCGCCGCACCACGTCGCACCCCGCCGCGCGTCGCACGCACCAGTTACGCACACTTCGCACCACACGCGTGCACCCGCCGCGCGCCTTCCCCCGCATGCAGCCCGCCCCGCGACCGTGCATGCTTCACCGAAACACCGCACCGCGCGGCCTTTCGCACCATTTGCACGCAGCGATTCACCAAGTTGGCTCGATACTTGCGTTCCTCGCGCATTTTTTGCGCAAGGAAGCCACGGCATGGATGGTCTGAAATCCGGCGTCGATACACTGTTCCTGTTGATCGGCGCCGTCATGGTGCTCGCGATGCACGCGGGCTTTGCATTCCTCGAGCTCGGCACGGTCCGCAAGAAGAACCAGGTCAACGCGCTCGTGAAGATCCTGGTCGACTTCTCGGTGTCGACGCTCGCTTACTTCTTCATCGGCTACACGATCGCGTACGGCGTGGAGTTCTTCGACGACATCGGCACGCTGTCGCAGCACAACGGCTACGCGCTCGTGCGCTTCTTCTTCCTGCTGACGTTCGCGGCGGCCATCCCCGCGATCGTGTCCGGCGGCATCGCGGAGCGCGCGAAATTCAATCCGCAGCTCGTCGCGACCCTGATCATCGTCGGTTTCATCTATCCGTTCTTCGAAGGGATTGCATGGAACGACCGCTTCGGCGTGCAGGACTGGCTCACGCATGCGTTCGGCGCGCCGTTCCACGATTTCGCGGGCTCGGTCGTCGTGCACGCATTCGGCGGCTGGGTCGCACTGCCGGCCGTGCTGCTGCTCGGCGCACGCCACGGCCGCTATGCGAAGGACGGCCGGATCGCCGCGCATCCGCCGTCGAACATTCCGTTCCTCGCGCTCGGCGCGTGGGTGCTCGCGGTCGGCTGGTTCGGCTTCAACGTGATGAGCGCGCAGACACTCGACAAGATCAGCGGCCTGGTCGCCGTGAACTCGCTGATGGCGATGGTCGGCGGCACGCTCTCCGCGTGGATGGCCGGCCGCAACGACCCGGGCTTCACGTACAACGGCCCGCTCGCGGGCCTCGTCGCGGTCTGCGCGGGCTCCGACGTGATGCACCCGATCGGTGCGCTCGTCACGGGTGCCGCGGCCGGCGCGGTATTCGTCGCGATGTTCACCTGCGTGCAGAACAAATGGCGCATCGACGACGTGCTCGGCGTGTGGCCGTTGCACGGGATGTGCGGCGCGCTCGGCGGCCTCGCGGCCGGGGTGTTCGGGCAGCCCCTGTTCGGGGGCCTCGGTGGCGTGTCGTTCGTGTCGCAGCTCATCGGCACGCTGGGCGGCATCGCGATCGCAACGGCGGGCGGCACGCTCGTGTATGGCGCGCTGAAGGCGACGGTCGGGCTGCGCCTCGATCGTGAAGCCGAATTCGACGGCGCCGACCTGTCGATCCACCGCATCTCGGCGACGCCCGAGCGCGACTGAGCACCATCACGCACAAAACCGGCGTCCGGCAGCACACCTGACGGACGCCCGGCGCATCATTACGTTTTCGATTCAAAAAACTTTCATCTAGCATCCTTACACTTCGGTCCAGTTTTCAACTTGCCTTCGCATTGCTTGCCGAGAGCCTGCTTCGCGACGGCCATTCTTCCAACATCTGAAACTGGACTCCACATGCCCGCGTTGCCCAATGCTTCCCGTCGTCAGGCCCTGAAGATCCTCGCAGGCGCGCCCATGCTGCCCCTCTCCGGCCTCGCGCTGCCGGCCCTGCTGACCGGTTGCGGCGGCGACGACAATCCGACGGCGACGCCGGCCGCTGCCGCATACACGTCGGCGGCATTCTCGGCGATGGCCGCGCCCTCGCTCGACAACGCGGCCGCGATGGCCACGACGACGGTCGGCTCGACGCTGTCGGTGTCGTTCTCGGATGGCTCCTCGCGCAACTTCAAGCTGGCGTACCGGCCGTTCTTCGTGACGGGCGACATGGTGCCGGACGGCAAGGGCGGCACGACGCTCGCGGGCGGCTACTACGACATCAACAACCAGCCGATCATCGACCGCTCGGTGGCCGGCAAGGAGCGCCAGTTCTATTCGGACTGCCCGGACGGCAGCTCGCTGCTGACGCTGAAGAACGCGAACGTCGCCGGCGTGAAGGGCAACACCGTGTTCGCGGTCGTGCAGTTCGAATACACGACGCGCGACCAGGCGAGCGCATCGCAGTACGGCCAGTTGCCGTCGCCGATCGCGGTGATCACGCTCGATCAGGATCCGTCCAGCGGCGCGCTGAAGGTCGTCAAGTATCACAACGTCGATACGTCGAGCGCGCACGGCCTGTGGATCACCTGCGGCGCGAGCCTGTCGCCGTGGGGCACGCACCTGTCGAGCGAGGAATACGAGCCGGACGCGACGAAGGCCGCGACCGATGCGCAATTCAAGGCATTCAGCAAGAACACGTTCGGCGACGAGACGAAGGCGAACCCCTATCACTACGGCCACCTGCCCGAGATCACGGTGAACCCGGACGGCACCGGCACGGTGAAGAAACACTACTGTCTCGGCCGCATCTCGCACGAGCTGATCCAGGTGATGCCGGACCAGCGCACCGTGATGATGGGTGACGACGCCACCAACGGCGGCCTGTTCATGTTCGTCGCCGACAAGGCGGCCGACCTATCGGCCGGCACGCTGTACGTCGCAAAGTGGACGCAGACGTCGTCCGCCGGCGCCGGCAGCGCGACGCTGACGTGGATCAGGATCGGCCACGCGACGAGCAGCGAGATCGAGACGCTCGCGAACACGCTGAAGGCGTCGGACATCATGGACCTGACGACGACCGACCCGAACGACGCGAGCTACACGAAGATCCACTTCGGCGGCAAATTCAACTGGATGCGCGTGAAGCCCGGGATGGAAAAGGCGGCCGCGTTCCTCGAGACGCACCGCTATGCGGCGCTGCTCGGCGGCAGCATGGCGTTCACGAAGCTCGAAGGCACGACGGTGAACGCGAAGGACAAGATCGTCTACACGGCGATGTCGCGGATCGAGACGTCGATGGTCAAGGGCAACGCGGCGTCGCACGACGTCGCGGTGGACAAGAAGATCGCCGCGGGCGCCGTCTATGCGCTGAACCTGAAGGCCGGCCAGCGCGACACGTCGGGCGGCGCGATCGACAGCGAATGGGTGCCGGTCGACATGAGCGCGCCGGCTGCGCTCGTCGGCGAGGACCTCGCCACGGCCGACGCGCTCGGCAACCTCGCGAATCCGGACAAGATCGCGAACGCCGACAACCTGAAGTTCTCCGAAAAGCTGCGCACGCTCTTCATCGGCGAAGACTCGGGCATGCACGTCAACAACTTCCTGTGGGCGTACAACGTCGACACGAAGTCGCTCGCGCGCGTGCTGTCGTGCCCGGCCGGCGCCGAATCGACGGGCCTGCACGCGGTCGACGAGATCAACGGCTGGACCTACATCATGAGCAACTTCCAGCACGTGGGGGACTGGGAAACGCCGCTGCACGACAAGGTCAAGTCGACGCTCGACCCGCTCGTGCGCGCGAACTACAAGGACCGCTTCGGCGCCAGCGTCGGCTACCTGACGGCCGAGCCGACCAGCATCAAGCTCGCGAAGGCCTGAGCGGCCGGGGGCCGTGACCGGGGCCTCCCTAACTGGGCCTCCCTAAGCGGGCCTCCCCTCTTCATCACGTTTCATTCGTCGGCGCTCCACGCCGGTTCATGCGCGATGCCCATTGCGGGCGTCGCGCTTTTTTTGCGCGATCTTGTTCGATCGTAGCAATGGCAACGCGCTGGACGCGGTAAGCCCGTCGCATTCGCAGGAGCGCCGCTCCGTTTCGCTGTCGAGCACCCATTCGTCGCCGACGATCGCGCGCAGATCGCAGGCGATAGCCTCGCGGCACCGCACGATTGACGAATCGACATCCGGCATCTTCACGCTTCGGCTGTCCTTTGTCGCTCCGGCGGTGCAACACGGCCTCCGTCACTGACGCCACTCGCCGCACGGCTCACATCGGGCATCAGAGGTCGCCATCCTCCCAGGAACAACTTAATCGTTATGAAACGGCCTGCGCCCGCCGGGCCGCATCGACCCGGCAGACGATTCAGAACAATTCATGCGACTGCCCATGTTGCTTCGCCTATGCTCGAACACCACTCGCGCGCACTTCGCTCCGATGGCGCGTCGTCCGAACCGGAATGGGAACCGACACATGTCCACCACTACGCCTTCGATCGTTCACCACACCGTCACTGCGAACGGCATTCGACAACATTTCATCGATGCGGGCAGCGGGCCTGTCGTGGTCCTGCTGCACGGTTTCCCGGAAACCAGCTTCGCATGGCGCTTCCAGATTCCCGTCCTGGCACAACGCTACCGCGTAATCGTGCCCGACCTGCGCGGCTACGGCGAAACCGACAAGCCGGCCGCCGGCTACGACAAGCGCAACATGGCCCGCGATCTCGTCGCATTGCTCGACACGCTTGGCGTCGGCCGAATCGCGCTGGTCGGGCACGATCGCGGCGCACGCGTCGCGACCCGCTTCGCGAAGGACTTCCCCGAGCGCCTCGAGCGCCTTGTCGTGATGGACAACGTGCCGACCCGCATCGTCGCGCAGAACATGACAGCCCAGACGGCACGCGCGTACTGGTTCTTCCTGTTTCATCAGGTAGCGGACCTGCCCGAAGCACTGATCGCCGGCAAGGAAGCCGAGTGGCTCAGCTACTTCTTCTCCGACTGGTGCTACAACCCGCACGCCATTTCCGGCGAAGCGTTCGACACGTATGTCCGGGCCTATCGTCGTCCCGGCGCCGTACGTGGCGCACTCGCCGACTATCGCGCGAACGCGGAAGACGTCAAACAGGATCTCGCCGACGCCGACGTGAAGATCGCGTGCCCGACCATGGCGATCTGGGGTGAGGATTTCTACGCGGTCGGCAAGATGTTCGACATGAAATCCGTGTGGGAAAGCATGGCGACACATCTTCGGGCCGAGCCCATCGCGCAATGCGGCCACCTTCCGCAGGAAGAACAGCCGGAACGCGTCAACGCGCTGCTGCTCGATTTCCTGAAGAGCTGGGAAGGTTGAATCCGCAGCGCACCGGCATCGAGTCAGCAGGAAATTGGACGCACGGTACGCGCGGTCAACTGGCTAACAGGAGCACTTCATGAATGACGTATCGAGTCCGCGGGCACTCGTGATCGGCGGATCGGTAGGCGGACTCTTCACGGCAACCGCGCTGCGTGCGGCAGGATGGCGCGTCAGCGTGTTCGAACAGTCGCCAAGCGAGCTCGATAGCCGCGGCGGGGGCATCGTCCTGCAGCCCCCGATCGTCCGCGCGTTCGCATTCGGCGGGGTACCGATGCCGGGCGATACCGGCGTGGATTCGACCGACCGGATCTATCTTGACGAAGGTGACCGGATCGTGCAGCAAATGCGCGCGCCGCAAACCCAGCCTGCGTGGAACGTGATCTATACCGCGCTGAAGCGCGCACTGCCAGCGGGCGTCGTCCATGCAGGCGAAACGTTCGCGCGACTCGATTCCAATGGCGCGTGCGTAACCGCGCATTTCGCGAGCGGCCGGGTAGAACACGCGGATCTGCTCGTCGGCGCGGATGGCGGGCGCTCCAGCGTGCGCGCGCAACTGCTGCCCGATACGCACCCCGCCTATGCGGGCTACGTTGCGTGGCGCGGGCTCGTCGACGAACATGACCTGCCCGATCAGGTACTTCGCGTGCTGCGCAACCGCTTTACGTTTCAGCAGGGTGACGCACATCTCTTCCTGACCTACCTGGTACCAGGCCGCGACGGCACCGTCGAGCCCGGCAAACGGCGCGTGAACTGGGTGTGGTACCGGCGTCTCTCGTACGACAAGCTACCTGAACTGTTTCTTTCCCGGGACGGCACACAGCGAGACGGATCGCTGCCGCCCGGTGCAATGCGCGACGACAATCGGTCGGAACTTGTCGACGCGGGCCGCAACCTGCTCGCACCGACGCTCGCCGCGCTCGTCAACGCAACGCACGCGCCGTTCGCACAGGCAATTCAGGATCTTGTCGTCGAGCGAATGGTGTTCGGCCGCGCGGTATTGCTTGGCGACGCGGCTTGCCTTGTCCGCCCACATACCGCCGCTGGCGTAGCAAAGGCGGCGGACAATGCGGTTGGACTCGCCGAAGCGATGCAGGCTTTCGCGCGAGGCACGGCGTTCGACGCCGCATTGTCGCGTTGGGAACTCGATCAGCAGAAGATCAACGCTTCGCTATCGGCGCTCGGTATTTCACTGGGTACGCGCATCATGGGATCTACGTGACCATCTTGGCAAGCCGCGCCTCTCGTCGCCGAGGCCTGCGTGGAACAGACGTAGACGACCACGTTCGCGAGCTCTTCGAGCGTGGACGGCCGCCTCAGGATCGAACTGCGCCGATGCCCGCGCGCACGAATCCGTGCCGAACTGTTCGACCGACTGCCACATTCTGCTCAATCCACGATTTCGAGGCGTCAGGCCAACACCCGCAGGCCCGCAGCTCGGTAAGCGACTTCACCAACGCCAAGCTATCGAGGAGCAAGATACGATAGCCAAATAACCAAAGATGGTGCGTCGAACATCAACTTTCCGCGATGCGGCATACTTTCGTGTTTCTGAAGCCGCTCTTCTGCTTTGCTGCAGACTTTGATGTGCGCCGATAGACGGGCAAAAAAAAGCGCCACGGAGACCGTGGCGCTAAAAAAGTTCTAGCCATTCCGAGGGCCGTGCTAGAACCTGAGAGACTGCGCGAAACACCGTTGCCGGTTAAACTCCTGAAACGATGTTTCGAAAACGTGAGACATTCTTTCCGTTTCCGCCCGACAAGTCAAGCGGTATTTGCACCGGCTCCCGCACTTTCCGGCAAGGGTCATTTGAGAACTTTCCTAATAAACCAAGGGTGAACCCGTAAAATCCCATACGATGAACGATTCGCCCAAGGAACATGCATCTTTTGACAATCGTCTTACGATACCAACAAAATTGAAATCGAGTTTCGGAAATAGAGAGAATTCCTCGTGTCGACATCTGTAACGCCTCCCGCGCCCCGGGACCGCGAATCGTCGCCGGACGAGATCACCGCGCTCGCGCGCGGCCTCGCCGTGCTGCGCCGCATCGCGGCCGCCGATGCCCCCGTCAGCAACCGCGAGCTGACCGAATTGACGGGCATCCCGAAGCCGACCGTGTCGCGCATCACGGCGACGCTCGTCAGCGCCGGCTTCCTGTTCCAGTTGCCCGACAGCGAGCGCTTCGTGCTGACCGCGTCGGTGCTGGAGCTGAGCCACGGCTTCCTGCGCAACTTCGATATCCGCGCGCGCTCGCGGCCGTTCATGATCGAACTCGCCGAGCGCACGTCGCTGTCGGTGCACCTCGCGGTGCGCGACAGGCTCGACATGGTCGCGATCGACGTGATCCGGCCGCGCTCGGCCGTGCTCGTCACGCGCCTCGAGATCGGCTCGCGGATGGATATCGCGCGTACGGCCGTGGGCCGCGCGTATCTCGCCGCCCTCGAGGACGACGAGCGCCGCCTGCTGCTCGAGTCGCTGCGCACCACCGCCGGCGACGACTGGCCGCACGTGTCCTCCCGCCTGACGCCCGCACTCGACGAAGCGATGCGCGATGGCCATGCGATCGCGATCGGCGAATGGCGCGAAGGGCTGAACGCGGTCGCGGCCGGCTTCGTCGGCCCGTCGGGCCAGCGCTATTCGGTGAATTGCGGCGGCGCGTCGCACCAGTGCCCGCCCGAATGGCTGCAGGAACACGTGGTGCCCGCGCTGCAGGAATGCATCGCGAAAATCACGCGCGAGATCGGCGGCGCACCGGCCCGGCGCGTCGGCGTGTAATCGTTTCGTCATCGCCGAGTCGCGTTCTGTAACGACCGTAACCCGTTGAAAGATAGACCGCTGGACTGTAACGGGGACGGCACGTAGGATCATGCCCATCGTCGCGCCGCATTCGCGGTGCGCGCCGCTCTTTCCCGCGCGGACCGCAAGGGCCGGACCGAGCCGGCCCTCGCGGCATCGCATGCCCACGCGCCGCACCACGCCCGTTTTCCGGCACGCCGCGCCGTCTTCCTGACAGAACACGATGGACAACCAACAAAAGCCCACGCCCCCTTCGAAGGATCCCGCCTCCCCTGCCGCCCGTCGCCCGCGCCGCACGCTGCTGATCGGGACGCTCGCAGTCGTCGTCATCGGCGGCCTGCTGTGGTGGCACCCGTGGAGCCGTACGCCGGCCGGCACGCAGGCAGCCGGCAGCGCGGCCTCCGGCGCGAGCGCCGGCAGCGGCCATCGCGGCCGCGGCGGCCCGGCCGCGATGGCGAACATTCCGCAGCCCGTGTCGGTCGCGACCGCGACGCAAGGCGAGATGCCGATCGTGCTGTCCGCGCTCGGCACCGTGACGCCGCTCGCGAACGTGACGGTCAAGACGCAGTTGTCGGGCTATCTGCAGTCCGTCGCATTCCAGGAAGGCCAGTTCGTCAAGAAGGGCGACCTGCTCGCGCAGATCGATCCGCGTCCGTACCAGGTCGCGCTCGAAAACGCCGAAGGCACGCACGCCCGCGACGCAGCCTTGCTCGCGACGGCCCGCCTCGACCTGAAGCGCTACCAGACACTGCTGTCGCAGGACTCGATCGCGTCGCAGACGGTCGACACGCAGGCGTCGCTCGTCAAGCAATACGAAGGAACGGTGAAGACCGATCAGGCGGCGATCGATTCCGCGAAGCTGAACCTCACGTACGCACGCATCACGGCGCCGGTGTCGGGCCGCGTCGGCCTGCGCCAGGTCGACCCCGGCAACTACGTGACGGCGGGCGACACGAACGGGATCGTCGTGATCACGCAGATGCAGCCGATGAGCGTGATCTTCACGACGTCGGAAGACAACCTGTCGCGGATTCTCAAACAGGTGAACGCGGGCAGGAAACTGTCGGTCACCGCGTACAACCGCAACAACACGGTGCCGCTCGAGACGGGTTCGCTCGAAACGCTCGACAACCAGATCGACACGAGCACCGGCACGGTCAAGCTGCGCGCGACGTTCGATAACAAGGAAGGCCTGCTGTTCCCGAATCAGTTCGTGAACACGCGCCTGCTCGTCGACGTGCTGCGCAATGCGACGATCGTGCCGACGGCCGCCGTGCTGACCGGCTCGATCGGCCAGTTCGTGTACATCGTGAAACCCGACAACACGGTGACGGTGCGCAAGGTCACGATCGGCCCGGTCGACGGCGAACGCACCAGCATCGTCAGCGGCGTCGCGCTGGGCGAGCGCGTGGTCACCGACGGCTCCGACCGGCTGCGCGAAGGCGCGAAGATCACGATCCCGGCCGACAAGCCGAAAGGCGCGTCGGGCGCGCACGGCGCCGGCGCGGCGTCCGGTGCATCGGGCGCATCGGGTGCGGCCGGCCACCGCGGCGGACACAAGCACGGCGCGTCGCAGGCCGCGGCCCCCGCGGCCCAGTAACGCGCGGGCCGCTCGATGAATCCATCCCGCCTCTTCATTCTCCGGCCGGTCGGCACCGCCCTCCTGATGGCGGCGATCATGCTGGCCGGTCTCGTCGCGCTGCGCTTCCTGCCGCTCGCCGCACTGCCCGAAGTCGACTACCCGACGATCCAGGTCCAGACCTTCTATCCGGGCGCGAGCCCCGAGGTGATGACGTCGTCGGTCACCGCACCGCTCGAGCGGCAATTCGGGCAGATGCCGTCGCTGAACCAGATGTCGTCGCAAAGCTCGGCCGGCGCGTCGGTGATCACGCTGCAGTTCTCGCTCGACCTGCCGCTCGACATCGCCGAACAGGAAGTCCAGGCCGCGATCAACGCGGCCGGCAACCTGCTGCCGTCCGACCTGCCGGCGCCGCCGATCTACGCGAAGGTCAACCCGGCCGACGCGCCGGTGCTGACGCTCGCCATCACGTCGAAAACCTTGCCGCTCACGCAGGTGCAGGACCTGACCGATACGCGCGTCGCGATGAAGATCTCGCAGATCGCCGGCGTCGGTCTCGTCAGCCTGTCGGGCGGCAACCGGCCGGCCGTGCGGATCCAGGCGAATCCGACCGCGCTCGCGCAGTACGGGATGAACCTCGACGACCTGCGCACGACGATCTCGAACCTGAACGTGAACACGCCGAAGGGCAACTTCGACGGCCCGACGCGCGCGTACACGATCAACGCCAACGACCAGCTCACCAGCGCCGACCAGTACAACTCCGCGGTCGTCGCGTACAAGAGCGGCCGCCCGGTGATGCTGACCGACGTCGCGAAGGTGGTCGCCGGCTCGGAGAACACCAAGCTCGGCGCGTGGGTAAACTCGGAACCCGCGATCATCCTGAACGTGCAGCGCCAGCCGGGCGCGAACGTGATCGCGACCGTCGACGCGATCAAGGCGCAACTGCCGAAGCTGCAGGAGACGCTGCCCGCGGCGCTCGACGTGCAGGTCGTCACCGACCGCACGACGATGATCCGCGCCGCCGTGCGCGACGTGCAGTTCGAGTTGCTGCTCGCGGTCGCGCTGGTCGTGCTGGTGATGTACCTGTTCCTCGCGAACGTCTACGCGACGATCATCCCGAGCCTGTCGGTGCCGCTGTCGCTGATCGGCACGCTTGCGGTGATGTACATGGCCGGCTTCTCGCTGAACAACCTGTCGCTGATGGCGCTCACCATCGCGACCGGCTTCGTCGTCGACGACGCGATCGTGATGATCGAGAACATCGCACGCTACGTCGAGGAAGGCCACACGAGCCTCGAGGCCGCGCTGAAGGGGTCGAGGCAGATCGGCTTCACGATCATCTCGCTGACGGTGTCGCTGATCGCGGTGCTGATCCCGCTGCTGTTCATGGGCGACGTGGTCGGCCGCCTGTTCCACGAATTCGCGATCACGCTCGCG
Organism: Burkholderia sp. SIMBA_062; assembly: GCF_046534765.1. Lineage (NCBI taxonomy): Bacteria > Pseudomonadati > Pseudomonadota > Betaproteobacteria > Burkholderiales > Burkholderiaceae > Burkholderia > Burkholderia sp. SIMBA_062. The sequence goes on along the minus strand of NZ_JAWRYD010000024.1, from coordinate 67,128 downwards.
GTGACGATCGTGATCTCGGCGATCGTGTCGCTCACGCTCGTGCCGATGATGTGCGCGAAGCTCCTGCGCCATTCGCCGCCGCCGGAAAGCCACCGCTTCGAGGCGCGCGTGCATCGCGTGATCGACGCGGTTATCGCTCGCTACGCGGTCGCGCTCGAATGGGTGCTGAACCGCCAGGGCTCGACGCTCGTCGTCGCGCTGCTGACGCTCGCGCTGACCGCCCTGCTCTACGTGTACGTGCCGAAGGGCTTCTTCCCCGCGCAGGATACCGGCGTGATCCAGGGGATCACGCAGGCGCCGCAGTCGATCTCGTACGGCGCGATGGCCGAACGCCAGCAGGCGCTCGCGGCCGAGATCCTGAAGGACCCGAACGTCGAGAGCCTCACGTCGTTCATCGGCGTCGACGGCAGCAACATCACGCTGAACAGCGGCCGGATGCTGATCAACCTGAAGGCGCGCGACAACCGCTCCGAGCCGGCCGCGCAGATCATCCGCGAGCTGCAGCAGCGCGTCGCGAACGTGACCGGCATCACGCTGTTCATGCAGTCGGTGCAGGATCTGACGATCGACTCGACCGTGAGCCCGACGCAGTACCAGTTCATGCTGACGAGCCCGAACCCCGACGAGTTCTCGACCTGGGTGCCGAAGCTCGTCACGCGGCTGCAGAAGGAGCCGTCGCTCGCCGACGTCGCGACCGACCTGCAGAGCAACGGCCAGTCGGTGTACATCGAGATCGACCGCGCCAGCGCCGCGCGCTTCGGCATCACGCCGGCGACCGTCGACAACGCGCTGTACGACGCGTTCGGCCAGCGCATCGTGTCGACGATCTTCACGCAGTCGAACCAGTACCGCGTGATTCTCGAGTCGGAGCCGAAGGAGCAGCATTACGCCGAATCGCTGAACGACATCTACCTGCCGTCCGCCGGCGGCGGCCAGGTGCCGCTGTCGTCGATCGCGTCGTTCCACGAACGGCCGTCACCGCTGCTCGTCGCGCACCTGTCGCAGTTCCCGTCGACGACGATCTCGTTCAACCTCGCACCGGGCGCGTCGCTCGGCGAGGCCGTGAAGGCGATCGGCGCCGCCGAGAAGGACATCGGCCTGCCCGGCTCGTTCCAGACGCGCTTCCAGGGCGCGGCGCTCGCGTTCCAGGCGTCGCTGTCGAACCAGCTGTTCCTGATCCTCGCGGCGATCGTCACGATGTACATCGTGCTCGGCGTGCTGTACGAGAGCTACATCCATCCGATCACGATCCTGTCGACGCTGCCGTCGGCCGGCGTCGGCGCGCTGCTCGCGCTGATGATGACCGGGCACGACCTCGACATCATCGGGATCATCGGGATCGTGCTGCTGATCGGCATCGTGAAGAAGAACGCGATCATGATGATCGACTTCGCGCTCGAGGCCGAACGGGTCGAAGGCAAGCCGCCGCGCGAGGCGATCTACCAGGCGTGCCTGCTGCGCTTCCGGCCGATCCTGATGACGACGCTCGCCGCCCTGCTCGGCGCGGTGCCGCTGATCGTCGGCGCGGGCGCGGGCTCCGAGCTGCGCCAGCCGCTCGGGATCGCGATCGCCGGCGGCCTGATCGTGTCGCAGGTGCTGACGCTGTTCACGACGCCGGTGATCTATCTCGGCTTCGACAGCCTCGCGCGCCGCGTGCGCGGCTGGTTCGAGCGGCACGGGCCGGGCGCCGGCGCCGGCACGCACCCGGATGCGTAAGCGATGAACCTGTCGCGCCCCTTCATCACCCGCCCCGTCGCGACGACGCTGCTCGCGCTCGGCGTCGCGCTCGCCGGCCTGTTCGCGTTCATCAAGCTGCCGGTGTCGCCGCTGCCGCAGGTCGACTTCCCGACCATCTCGGTGCAGGCGTCGCTGCCCGGCGCGAGCCCCGAGACCGTCGCGACCAGCGTGACGAGCCCGCTCGAGCGGCACTTGGGCTCGATCGCCGACGTCAGCGAAATGACGTCGACCAGCACGGTCGGCAACGCGCGGATCATCCTGCAGTTCGGGCTGAACCGCGACATCGACGGCGCCGCGCGCGACGTGCAGGCCGCGATCAACGCGGCGCGCGCCGACCTGCCCGCGTCGCTGAAGAGCAACCCGACGTACCGCAAGGTCAACCCGGCCGACTCGCCGATCATGATCGTGTCGCTCACGTCGGAAACGTCGTCGCCCGCGAAGCTGTACGACGCCGCGTCGACGGTGCTGCAGCAGTCGCTGTCGCAGATCGACGGGATCGGCCAGGTGTCGGTGAGCGGTTCCGCGAACCCGGCCGTGCGCGTCGAGCTCGAACCGCATGCGCTGTTCCACTACGGGATCGGCCTCGAGGACGTGCGGGCCGCGCTCGCGTCCGCGAACGCGAACAGCCCGAAGGGCGCGATCGAATTCGGCCCGAAGCACTACCAGCTCTATACGAACGACCAGGCCTCGCATGCGTCGCAGTACAGCGACCTGGTCGTCGCGTACCGCAACGGCGCGGCCGTGCGGCTGTCCGACCTGTCCGAGGTCGTCGACTCGGTCGAGGACCTGCGCAACCTCGGCCTGTCGAACGGCAAGCGCGCGGTGCTCGTGATCCTCTACCGCTCGCCCGGCGCGAACATCATCGAGACGATCGATCGCGTGCGCACCGCGCTGCCGCAGCTCACCGCGTCGCTGCCGGCCGACATCACGGTGACGCCGGTGCTCGACCGTTCGACGACGATCCGCGCGTCGCTGAAGGACACCGAGCACACGCTGCTGATCGCGATCAGCCTGGTCGTGATGGTCGTGTTCCTGTTCCTGCGCAACTGGCGCGCGACGCTGATTCCGAGCGTCGCGGTGCCGATCTCGATCATCGGCACGTTCGGCGCGATGTACCTGCTCGGCTTCTCGATCGACAATCTGTCGCTGATGGCGCTGATCGTCGCGACCGGCTTCGTCGTCGACGATGCGATCGTCGTGCTCGAGAACATCACGCGTCACATCGAGAACGGCAAGCCGCGGCTGCAGGCCGCGTTCGACGGCGCGCGCGAGGTCGGTTTCACGGTCCTGTCGATGAGCATCTCGCTCGTCGCGGTGTTCCTGCCGATCCTGCTGATGGGCGGCATCGTCGGGCGCCTGTTCCGCGAATTCGCGCTGACGCTGTCGCTCGCGATCGCGGTATCGCTCGCGGTATCGCTGACGCTCACGCCGATGATGTGCGCGCGGCTGCTGCGCGAGCCGCACGACGCGCACGAGGAAGGCCGCGTCGGCCGATTCCTGGAGCGCTTCTTCACGCGGATGCAGCGCGGCTATGAGCGCTCGCTGTCGTGGGCGCTGCGCCGCCCGCTGCTGGTCCTGCTGATCCTGTTCGCGACGATCGGGCTGAATGTCTATCTGTACATCATCGTGCCGAAGGGCTTTTTTCCGCAGCAGGACACCGGGCTGATGGTCGGCGGCATTCGGGCCGACCAGTCCACGTCGTTCCAGGCCATGAAGCAGAAGTTCACCGAGATGATGCGGATCGTGCAGAGCAACCCGAACGTGCAGAGCGCCGCGGGCTTTACCGGCGGCACGCAGACCAATTCGGGCTTCATGTTCGTCACGCTGAAGGACCGCACCGAGCGCAAGCTGTCGGCCGACGAGGTGATCCAGCAACTGCGCAAGCCGCTGGCGGATGTGGCCGGCGCGAGCACGTTCCTGCAGGCTGCGCAGGACATCCGCGTCGGCGGCCGGCAGAGCAACGCGCAATACCAGTTCACGCTGCTCGGCGATTCGAGCGCCGACCTGTACAAGTGGGGGCCGCTGCTGACCGAGGCGCTACAGAAGCGTTCCGAGCTGACCGACGTCAACTCCGACCAGCAGCAAGGCGGCCTGGAGGCGATGGTGACGATCGATCGCGCGACCGCCGCGCGGCTCGGCATCAAGCCCGCGCAGATCGACAACACGCTGTACGACGCGTTCGGCCAGCGCCAGGTCTCGACGATCTACAACCCGCTGAACCAGTACCACGTCGTGATGGAAGTCGCGCCGAAATACTGGCAGAGCCCGCAAATGCTGAACGAAGTGTGGATCAGCACGTCGGGCGGCAGCGCGAACGGCTCGCAGTCGACCAACGCGGCGGCCGGCACCTTCGTCGCGACCTCGGCCGGCACGTCGAGCGCCGGCACGGCCGCCACCAGCGCCGCGGCGATCGCGTCCGATTCCGCGCGCAACCAGGCGTTGAACTCGATCGCGTCGACCGGCAAGTCGAGCGCGTCGTCGGGCGCGGCGGTGTCGACGTCGAAGTCGACGATGATCCCGCTGTCCGCGATCGCGACCTTCGGCCCGAGCACGACGCCGCTGTCGGTCAACCACCAGGGCCTCTTCGTCGCGACGACGATCTCGTTCAACCTGCCGCCGGGCGTGTCGCTGTCGCAGGCGACCCAGGCGATCTACCAGACCATGGCGCAGATCGGCGTGCCGCCGACGATCGTCGGCAGCTTCCAGGGCACCGCGCAGGCGTTCCAGCAATCGCTGAACAACCAGCCGCTCCTGATCCTCGCGGCACTGCTGGCCGTCTACATCGTGCTCGGGATCCTGTACGAGAGCTACATCCACCCGATCACGATCCTGTCGACGCTGCCGTCGGCAGGCGTCGGCGCACTGCTCGCGCTGCTGCTGTTCAAGACGGAGTTCAGCATCATCGCGCTGATCGGCGTGATCCTGCTGATCGGCATCGTGAAGAAGAACGCGATCATGATGGTCGACTTCGCGATCGACCAGACGCGCAACGGCCACAAGTCGTCGTTCGATGCGATCCACGAGGCGTGCCTGCTGCGCTTCCGGCCGATCATGATGACGACGATGGCGGCGCTTCTCGGCGCGCTGCCGCTCGCGTTCGGCCATGGCGACGGCGCCGAGCTGCGCGCGCCGCTCGGGATCGCGATCGCCGGCGGCCTGATCATGTCGCAGGTGCTGACGCTGTATACGACGCCGGTCGTCTATCTGTACATGGACCGGCTGCGCGTGTGGGGAGAGAAGCGCCGCAACCGTCGCGGCAATTCGGGCGGGCCGGCGGTAGCCGGTGAGTGAGGGGGAGCGACGCGGCGTTGGCATATCGCGGTTGTGCGGACCGGGATCGTCGCTTCGATTCCGGTCCGTTGCGTTTACGGTGACGGCGGACACCCGGTGCGAACCGTTATCGCCCTGTCATGTGCTTGCGTCGATCTTCGAAACGGACGTGGTGGCAGCGCATGCCGCCACTTGAGAGGTCTCCATTCTTCCGTAAGGCCAATATCGCGATGGCTGACAAGATTTCCGCACTATTCGACCCATTCGGCAATTTCCATGACTGGTATATCGACGGTATCTCGACCGAGGGCAGCGTCGGCTTGGGCGTTCCCGATACTTTCATCCTGAGCGCGCACGACGGGCGAAGCCGTGCAAGGCTCACCTTCGAAGGCGTCACCCGGCTTGGGTTCGAGGCAGGGGGATTATTGAATATCGTGAATGCGTTGGAGGTGGTGCTGCCGGGCACGGAGGCATACGCGAAAGCGGACGCGCTGCTTTCTCGCTCCGCTCACGGAGAGCGTCACGGCCAACACGTCGTCTATCTGTATTCGACGCTTGGCGTAGAGTTGGCCGTCGAATTCGACCGGCTACGTATCGACTGATCGACGCGCGCGGCGGCTCGACTTCTTCGAGCGCGACGGCGCGATTTCGACGCAACACGGCCCGCGTTCGAGCGCCGGCACCCGGCATCGCGCACGCCGTCATCCATGTCGTGCGAGGTCGTACAGATCCTGTGCATTGCGCGCATAGCGGCGCGGCGCCATCCCCGACCAGCGATGGAACGCGCGCGCGAACGCCTTTTCCGACGTGTAGCCGACCCGCTCGGCGATCTCGATCAGCCGCAGCTTGCCGTGCGCGAGCTCGCCGCTCGCCAGGTACATCCGGTAGGCAGTCAGGTGACCGATCGGCGTCTCGCCGACCAGCTCCGCGAAACGCGCGCAAAAACGCGAGCGCGACATGCCGGCCTCGGCCGCGAGACTCGCGAGCTGCCAGTCGCGGCGCGGGTCGCGGTGCATCAGCGCCATCGCGCGGCCGATCTGCACATCGGTCAAGCCGCGCAGCCAGCCTGTGTGATTCGCCGACGACTGCAGGTGCGCGCGCAGCAACTGCACGAACAGCACGTCGGCCAGACGTGTCGCCGCGACGGCCCAGCCGGGCTGGCACGCCATCGATTCCTCGATGAAGCTCTGCAGCGTGCTCGCGAGCCACGGCGCGACGGCCGCGTCGTTCGCGCGCACGTGAATCAGCGGCGGCAGCACGGAGAACAGCGGGCTGCGCACGATATCGCGATAAATGACGATCCCGGTATAGAGGTCGCTCGTCGCGCCGCCGCCGCCCGCGACGAATTCGAGCGGCGTGTCGAAGCGCGGCCGAATACCCTTGTCCGCCATCAGCGTATCGAACGGCACCGGCGGCTCGTCGAGCGACGATGCCATCACGTGCTCGTCGCCGTGCGGCAGCAGCACGAAGTCGCCCGGCTCGACGTGCACGGGCGCGGCCCCCGCGACCACCAGGAAGAACGGGCTGCCCGCACAGGTGCGAAACGGTGCGCCCGCGACGGCCGGCTTGCGGATCGCCCACGGCGCGCTCAGCGTGAAGCGCCCGGTGACGACCGCATCGGCCCGCAGGTCGGTCAGCACGTCGCTGAGAAGATCGGTCGTCATCGTCGGAGTCTCCGTGGTGCGCGTCGCGGCTCAGAAGCGCTGCTGGATGCCCGCCATCACGCCGACCTGGTTCTGGCCGGCGCCGACGGTGCCGCCGGCCGCCACCGCCGACGTGCCGAGTGCGCTGTTCGTCATGTAGCCGACGGACGTATAGACCATCGTACGCTTGGACAGACTGCAGTTCGCCCGCGCGACCAACAGGTTCGAGTCGAAGCGGCCGCGCAGCAGGTAGCGCACCGCCTGTGCGTCGAATGATAGCGCCGGCGTTGCCTGCACCGTGCCGCCCGCGAAGAAGATGTCCGACTGGCTGTGCGCCGCGGCCGCCGTGTTGCGGCGGATCCAGCCCGCGCCGAGTTTCGCGATGCCGAATTTCACGTACGCGTCGACGATCGTGCGCGTGTCCGTATAGCCGGGGCTCGACAGCGGCGCCGACGCGCCCGCGCCGCCATGCATCACGTCATACGAAGCGGCCGCGCCGAACTGCGCCGCGTCGTACGCCACCATCATCGTGTACTGGCGGCAGGCGACCGGGTCGCCCGCCAGGTTGCCCGCGCAATGGGTCGCCGACGGGCCGGCCGGGCCCGCGTCGTCGCGCCCGGTGCTGTAGGTGCCGCCCAGCGTCACGCCGCCGAAGCGGCCGAGATACCCGAGCGCGTTGTCGCTGCGCGCGTTCGGCAGGTAGCTGTCGAAGCTCGCCATCGAATGGATCGACGGGCCGATCACGTCGGCATTGAGCAGCACCCGCATCGACATGTTCATCTGCCGCCCCAGCGTGAGCGCGCCGTACGGCGACTCGATGCCGACGTTCGCCTGCCTGCCGAACAGGCGGCCGCCGTAGTTCAGCGCCCCCGAGTTCGGCGCGAAGCCGTTCTCGAGCACGAAGAACGCGCGATAGCCGGCGCCGAGCTCCTCGACGCCGCGCAACCCGAAGCGCGACGGCACTTCACCGGTCAGCGACGGCATGCCGGCGACCGTGCCGCCACCCGCCGCGTTGTTGTAGTACTGGACGCCGGTGTCGACGATGCCGTACAGCGTCACGCTGCCCTGCGCATGCGCGCCCGGCGACGCGGCGGCAGCCGCGAACAAAACGGCCGTCGCGGCCGTGCGGAAGGTTTTCATGGAAGTCTCCAGACCGGTCGTGTAGTTATGCTTGATATCGACCGGCGGCGCACGGGCACCGCCGGTCTTGGGGGGAACCCTGGAATCGCTCAGATCGCGAGCGGCGTGGCGAACGGCATCGAGCGCGGCCGCTCGCCGGTCCCGCGCCAGATCGCATCGGCGACGGCCGGCGCGACGGGCGGCAGCGCGACTTCGCCGCAGCCTTGCGGATCACGATCGCTGTCGACGATCACGACGTCGATCTTCGGCATCGCGGCCAGACCGAGCAGCGGATAGTCGGCGAAATTGCGCTGCACGACCGCGCCGTGCTCGAACGTGATCTCGCTCCTGAACGTATTGGTCAGCGCGAAACCGACACCGCCTTCGACCATCTCGCGAATCAGCAGCGGATTGATCGCGCGGCCGCAGTCGATCCCGCACACGATCCGCTCGAGCTTCACCTGGCCGCCCGTCACCCGCACGTCGGCGATCGCCGCGACGTAGGTGCGGAACGCGCCACCGCGCCCCGTGTACAGCGAATACGCGACGCCGCGCGACACGCCGGCCGGCGCGCGGCCGAACCAGTTCGCGTGCGCGGCCGTCGCGTCGAGCACGCGCAGCGCGAGCGGGTCGTGCTTCAGCAGCGCGCGCCGGTAGCCCACGGGGTCGGCACGTACGGTGTGCGCGAGCTCGTTCACGAAACTCTCGAGGAAAAACACCGTCGACGTGCTGCCGACGCTGCGCATGAAGCTGACCGGAATCGGCTGCATCACCGTGACCGAATCGACCAGCAGGTTCGGCACGTCGTAGCAAAGGTCGTACAGGCCGTCGAGCATCGTCTCGTCCCAGCCACCCGCCTTCTCGTAGCGGTCGCGCTTGATCGCCGCATACAGCGAGTGGCCGGCGACGCGCGCATGCAGCGCGACCGGCAGCCCGTCGCTGCCGAGCGCCGCGCGCAACCGCGCGGACGCGCACGGCCGATAAAAGCCGTGACGGATGTCGTCCTCGCGCGAACGGATCACCTTCACGGGCCGGCCGAGCGCCTTCGATGCGACGGCCGCGTGCACGACGAAATCGGGCACGTACTTGCGGCCGAAGCTGCCGCCGAGAAACGTCGTGTTGACGATCACGCGCTCGGCCGGCACGTTGAACAGCGCCGACAGCGTCCAGCGCACCTTGTCCTGCCCCTGGATCGGCCCCCACACCTCGATCTCACCCGCCCGCACGTGCACGGTCGCGTTGACGGGTTCCATCGTCGCGTGAACGATGTACGGCGTGTGGTAGTCGGCTTCGACGATCGTGCCGGCCTCGGCGAGCCGGCGCGCGGGCTCGCCGATCGTCGTCGCGACCACCGCGTGCTCGGCCTGCAGCGCGGCCTTGCGCTGCGCGAGGATCGTCGCGCTGTCGAACGCCGGTGTCGTGCCGGCGTCCCACGCGATGTCCGCCGCGTCGCACGCCTTCTTCGCCTGCCAGTAGGTGTGCGCGACGACGATCACCGCGTCCTTCGCGAGCACGACGTCCACGACGCCCGGCATCGCGCGCAGCGCGTCGCGGTTCCGCACGGCGCTCGGCCGCCCGTTCAGCGTCGGCGCCATCGTCAGTGCGCCGACCAGCATGCCGGGCACCTGCACGTCGATGCCGAAGATCGCGCTGCCGTCGACCTTCGCGGGCACGTCGAGCTTGTGCAGCGCACGCCCGATCAACGTATGCGCGGATTGCGGCTTCAAACGCGGCTGCGGATCGGGCGGCAGCGCCGCGGCGGCGTCGACGAGCGCGCCATACGACAGCGAGCGTCCGCTCGCCGCATGAATGACGCGGCCGTCGCGCGTCACGCACTGCGTGTCGCGCACGCCGAGCCGTGCGGCACCGGCCCGCAGCAACGCCCAGCGCGCCTGCGCGCCCGCGATGCGCAGCCGCGTGTAGAACATCGTCGCCGACATCGACGCGCCGACGAACTGCTGCGGCGCCTCGTTCGCGGCGTCGATCCGGTACGCATCGCGCCCCGTGACGAACTCGACCGTTACGCTGCGCCAATCGGCATCCATCTCGTCGGCAAGCACCTGCGGCAGCCCCGTGTAGACACCCTGCCCGACTTCCGCCTGCGACAGGCCGATGATCGTCCTGCCGTCGGCGTCGATGCGCACCCAGTCGTTGATCTCGCGAAAGCGACGCGCGCCGTCGCCGGCCGCATGCACGACGTCGCCGATCGCCAGCGGCAGCAGCAGGCTGCCCGCCAGCGCGACGCCGCCTTTGAGGAACACGCGCCGCGACGCGTTCGGCGCATGCCGCGCCCGCCGCGCGTCAGCCGGCCGCGACATGGATCGCCTCGCGAATGCGTTGATAGGTCGCGCAGCGGCACAGGTTCGTGACGGCCTGGTCGATCTGCGCGTCGGTCGGCTTGCGATGCTGCGCGAGCAGCGCGGCGGTGGCCATCACCATCCCCGACTGGCAGTAGCCGCACTGCGGCACGTCTTTCTCGATCCACGCGCGCTGCACCGGGTGCGAGCGATCGTGCGACAGCCCTTCGATCGTCGTGACCGAGCGGCCCGCGACGCTCGCGGCCGGCAGCACGCATGAACGCGCGGCTTCGCCGTCGAGATGGACGGTGCAGGCGCCGCATGCGCCGATGCCGCAGCCGTATTTGGTGCCGGTGAGGCGGGCCGAGTCGCGAATGACCCACAGCAGCGGCGTATCCGGATCGCCGCCGAAATCGAACGGCTGGCCGTTCAGCGTGAAGCGCATGGTCTGTCTCCCTGTCGCGCATCGCCGGCTCGTCATCCGGCGGATGGCGGCGATGCTTGACAGAGATTCTTGGCGGCGCAAAAAGCCGCGCCAATGACCTTTGCTCCCGAAAAAGTAGCCGATCGTCCAGATCGTTTCAGCCGACGATTCACACCTGGGCCGCCGCGGCTGCGCATTCGTGCGGGCTCCGGCTTGCACGCCGGCCGCGATCGACTATCGTGTGTCCATGCCCATCCTCTCCCCCGTTCCCTGGGGACCTGCCATGAACGTCCAGCTGAACCATACGATCGTCTGGTGTCGCGACAAGCACGCGTCGAGCCGCTTCCTCACCGAGCTTCTGGAGCTGCCGGCGCCGACGCCGTTCGGCCCGATGCTGGTCGTCCCGCTCGCGAACGGCGTGTCGCTCGATTTTTACGAAAAGAAGGGAGAGATTGCGGCTCAGCACTACGCATTCCTGACCGACGAGGCCGGCTTCGATCGCGTGTACGCGCGCATTCTCGAGCGCGGACTGCCGCACTGGGCCGATCCGGCGAAGCGGCAGGCCGGTGACATCTACCGCCATCACGGCGGGCGCGGCGTGTATTTCGACGATCCGGACGGTCACTTCCTCGAAGTGATGACGCAGCCGTACGTGCTGAACGGATGACGGGACGCGTCGGCCGGCGTTGCACCGGCCGACGGGGTGACACAGGGGGCGCCGTCGGTCGGACGCCGCCCCCGCGCGGTCGGCGCGGTCGGCATTACTCGGCCGCGGCGGCCGTCTTGCGCGGACGACGCGCGCGGGGAGCCGTCTTGCGGGCCGGTTTTTTCGGCTTTGCGGCGGCGGCTTCGTCAGCCGCCTCACCGGTCGATTCGGCAGCCGGTGCCACTTCGTGCGCCGGCTGCGCGGCAGCCGCCGAAGCGCCGTACTCGCCGGCCGTCGGCGCCGCGACGTGCCGTTCGTCACGATGCTCCGCGTCGCGATGCGTCGCTTCGGCAGGCTGGCCTTGCACGTGCTTGTCGCCACCGTGCTTCGCACCGCCGTGCGCGGCCTCGTCCGGCTTCGCCGCGGCTTGACGGCCGGCGCCCTTCGCCTCGCCGCCCTTTGCCTCGCCGCCCTTCTTGGCGGCAGTCTTCTTCGCCGCGCTCTTGCGCGCGCGCTTGCGGCCGTCCTTCGCGTCGCCGTGCGTGTCGGCCGCCTCGGCCACTTCAGTCGCTTCGGCCGTCGCTGCCGGCACGAGCACCGCTTCGTCCATGACGTCGACGACGGCCGCCTCTTGCACGTCGGCCTGCACGCGTTCGTGCACCGCCGCTTCCGCCCGCTGCCCGCGACGCCGCGGCTGGCGCTCGGCCGGTGCCGCTTCCGCGTGGCGCGCGCCGTGGCCGTGATGCGCGCCGTGACCATGGTGCGCGCCGCCCGTATCGCGTGCCGCCGTCTGCTCCACCGCGGACGACTGGCGCGGCCGCGACACGAACGCGCCCGACTTGTCGTCGCGCCCCACTTCGAGCAGCCCGCGCGCCTGCGCTTCGTCGAGCAGGTTGCCGAACGCGCGGAAGCCGTAATACGACTCGTTGAAATCCGGCTTGCGGCGCTTGATCGCGCTCTTGAGCACCGACGCCCAGATCTTGCCGACGTCGTCGCGCTCCGATGCCAGCGCATCGAAGGTCTCGACCGCGAGCGCGATCGCCTCGCTGCGGCGCGCTTCCAGCTCCGGCTTGCGCGACGGTTCGTCCGGCCGCTTCGCGCCGCCGTTACCCGCGTGCTGCTGTTCGCGCTTCGCCAGCGCGCGCTGCTGCTCGCGCACCAGGTCGTCGTAGAAAATGAATTCGTCGCAGTTCGCGACCAGCAGGTCCGACGTCGACTTCTTCACGCCGACCCCGATCACCTTCTTCGCGTTCTCGCGCAGCTTCGACACGAGCGGCGAAAAATCCGAGTCGCCGCTGATGATCACGAACGTATCGACGTGCGACTTCGTATAGCAGAGATCGAGCGCGTCCACGACGAGCCGGATGTCGGCCGAATTCTTGCCCGACTGGCGCACGTGCGGAATCTCGATCAGCTCGAAGCTCGCCTCGTGCATCGACGCCTTGAAGCCCTTGTAGCGCTCCCAGTCGCAATACGCCTTCTTCACGACGATGCTGCCCTTCAGCAGCAGCCGCTCCAGCACGGGCTGGATGTCGAATTTCTCGTACTTCGCGTCGCGCACGCCGAGCGCGACGTTCTCGAAGTCGCAAAACACGGCCATGCTGACGTTGTCCAGGGGTAATGCCATGTGTACTCCAACCGGTTGGTCGCCGCGTTGCAATGCGAAGCGGCGAAAAATGCATCGCGCACATGATAGCCGGTCAGCGGGTCGAGTCCGCAATCGATGCGCACGACGGCACGCCGACGGACCTTCCGCCGGCCGCGCCGGCCGGCCTCGAGCGGTGCGTCCCTCATTACCTGCACGCCGCCGGCCCAAATCGACATACACTTGAGTATCGGTCGTCCGTCCCTATCTGGGAGGATGACGCATCGTGCAAGGAGCGGTTTCATGACGACGAAGGTACTGCTGATTGGCGCGACCGGCCGCACGGGTCAGGCCTGCGCGGATTTGCTGCTCAAGCAGCCGGAATTCGAGGTGACAGCGCTGGTGCGCCGGCACGGCTACGCGCTGCCGGGCGCGAAGGTCGTCGAGGCCGATCTGACGGGCGATTTCTCGCACGCATTCCAGGGCATCACGCACGTGATCTACGCGGCCGGCTCGGCCGAATCGGAAGGCGCCGCCGAAGAAGAGCAGATCGACCGTGATGCGGTCGCGCGCGCGGCCGAGCATGCGCTCACCTACAACGTGCAGAAGCTGGTCGTGATCAGCTCGCTGACCGCGTACTGGCCGGAGCGCAGCGGCGACGCGCTGCGCCACTACTCGCAGATGAAGCGCGAAGGCGACGACCGCGTGATCGCGTCGGGCATCGACTACGTGATCCTGCGCCCCGGCCCGCTCGCGGACGGCCCGGGCGTCGGCAAGATCGCACTGACCGAGCAGCCGCTCAACGCGGCGCCGCCGGTATCGCGCCAGGATGTCGCGTGGGCCGCGATCGAGGCGATCAAGCTGGGCATTTCGCGCAAGGTGATCGGCTTCGTCGGCGGCGGCGTGCCGATCGAACAGGCATTGCGCGCTTAACGTACGCCGGGTACGCCCGGCACGCCCGCGCCGCCACCCGGCGGCCCGTTTCCTCGTGCTTGGAACCCGCGCCGCGGGCCGCTTTGCCGCGCGCTCACCGCCTGCGGCTTACTGCTTCGGATGCGCGTCGGCCCACGCCTTGACCGCGCCGAGCGTGTTCTCCACGTGCTTGTCGGGTGACAGGCTCGTGTACTCGTACAGCACCTTCCCTTCCGGCGAAATCACGTAGGACACGCGGTTCGCGCGATCGAGCGCCGGCAGCTTCGCGTCATATTCGCGGATGATCTTCGCGTCCGGATCGGCCGCGACCGGGAACTTGCTGCGGCACTCGCTCACCGAGAACTTGGTCAGCGTGTCGATGTTGTCGGCGGAGACACCGATCACCGTTGCGCCGTAAGCTTTGTAACGATCGACCGCATCCGCGAACGCATGCGCCTCGATGGTGCAACCCTTCGTAAACGCGGCCGGGTAGAAGTACAGCACGACCGGCCCGTGCTTCAGTGCATCGGCGAGCGAGTACGTGTAAGTCTTGCCGCCCAGCGACGCCTGCGTCGTGAAGTCCGGCGCCGTGGCGCCCGGCTTCAGTTGCGCCTGCGCGACCAGCGCATGACCGGCCACTAGCAACGCCGCCGCGGCGCCCACCAATAGTTTTCGCTTCATCTGTGTCCTCATTTCTTATAAAGTCAGCCTCGATGTGGTCCATGCGGCGGTCGACTGTCCAACGCCGCATGCACGACCCGGTCCGGCGGCAGCGCCAGCCGCTGCCGGCCGGCCGGTTAAAGATTCCGCGCAACCTGCCGTTATTCCTTCCGGACAACCGGTTCCAGCCCTTCACGTCAGCGAGAAACATGGAAGCCAACAGCAAACAGACGCCACGCAAGGGCTCCTGGCGCAATGCCTTGCATACGCTGCGCCGCTTCGCCTGGTCGGGCGGCGCGCTGATGCCTGCGCGCGCCGGCGCGCCGCGCCGCGACGACACCGTGCGCAACTGGCTGGAACAGACGGTCGGCACGGTGGATTTCCTCGCCCATGTCGACCGCGAGCTGCGCTTTCTGTATGTATCCGACGCGAGCCTGCGCTTCATCGGTTATCACCGCGACTACCTGCACACGCTGACGCTGCGCGACCTGATCGCGGAACAGGATACCGCGACGCTCGAAGGCCTGCTCGCGCGTGCCGCGCGTTCCGGCCAGGTCGAGAAGGCGACGATCTGCATCGTCAAGTCGCTCACCTACCCGCTCGACGTCGAGATCCGCGCGTTCAAGAGCCGTCACCACGGCGTCGACGGCTTCGCGATCGCGGCGTTCGACGTGTCGGCCTGGCGTGCGCTCGAGGCCCGCCTAACGTACGAGATGCACCACGATCCGATGACGGGGCTCGACAACCTGTCCGCGCTCGTGCCCGCGCTGATGCGCGCGCAGCAGGCGGCCGACGAGAGCGGCACGTGCGCGGCGCTGCTGCTGCTCGACCTCGACGACTACCAGCGCATCAACCGCGCACTCGGCTACGACGCCGGCGACACGCTGCTGCGCGACACCGCGCAGCGGCTGCAGGCGCTCGTCGCGCCCGATGAGCAGCTCGCGCGCGTGGCCAGCGACAAGTTCGCGGTGGTGTTGACCGCATCGAACCGCTCGCGCGCGAGCGACGCCGCGGACGCGCTCGCGCGCCGGCTGCAGGCCGCGGTGCGCGAACCTTACGTATTCCAGGGGCAGACCGTGCACTTGTCCGCGAGCATCGGCATCGCGCTGTACCCGGACGAACGCGCGGCGCCCCACCGCGCGCAGCACCACAGCCCGCTGCTGCGCCGCGCCGACCATGCGCTCGCGCAGGCGAAGGCGTCGGGCGGCAATGCGCTCGCGTTTCATGAGCCGGTCGACGATCCGGCCGACGCGGAGCGGCTCAAGCTCGAGGCCGACCTGTACGACGGCGTGCGCAACGGCGAGTTCTCGCTCCACTTCCAGCCGATCACGCGCAGCCAGTCGGGCGCGGTGGACGGCGTCGAGGCGCTGATCCGCTGGCGACATCCGGTGCACGGCCTCGTGCCGCCGGCCACCTTCATTCCGCTCGCCGAGTCGATCGGCCTGATCAACTATCTCGGCAACTGGGTGCTCAAGGCCGCGTGCATGCAGCTCGTCGCGTGGGACCGCCAGGGGCTCGCGCTGCAGTATGTGGCGGTCAACGTGTCGCCGCAGCAGTTCCGCGACCCGCGCTTCACGCAGAGCGTGCGCGAGGCGATCGCGCTGACGGGCATCGACCCGCGCCGCATCGTGCTCGAAATCACCGAAAGCCTGCTGATGCACGATCCCGCGCAGGCGAAGGTGCTGCTCGAGGAACTGACCGAGCTCGGCATCCGCTTCGCGATCGACGATTTCGGCACCGGCTATTCGAGCCTCGCGTACCTGCAGCGCTTCCCGCTCGCGAAGCTGAAGATCGACCGCAGCTTCGTCGAGAACCTGCTGACGTCGCGCAACGATCGCGCGATCGTGTCGGCGGTGGTCGGCCTCGCGCAGACGCTCGATCTCGAGCTCGTCGCGGAAGGCGTCGAGACCGAGGCACAGCGCGAACTGCTGACCGAAATGGGCTGCAACCACATCCAGGGCTGGCTCGTGTGCCAGGCGCTGCCGTCCGAGGAGCTCGCGCGGCGCTTCGAGGCGCAGCAGCTGCGCCTGCACGCCGCCTGACGCGCGCAGCGAACCGGACAGATTCGAATGTCAATCACCGCACACCTGCCCCGCACGGCGCTGCTCGACAAGCTGTGGGCCCGGATGAACGAACGGGGCGACTTCCCGCTGCTGTCGGAATCGCTGCGCGCGACGATGGCCGCGATGAAGAACGACGACCTCGACTTCACCGCGCTCGTACGCGTCGTACTGTCGGATTTCGCGCTCACGCAGAAAGTCCTGCGGCTCGCCAATTCCGCGATGTACATGGCGTTCGGCGGCAACATCACGACCGTCACGCGAGCACTGATGGTGCTCGGCATGGACACGGTCGGCCATCTCGTCGTCGGGCTGAAGCTCGTCGACCATTTCCACCACAGCACGCCGCGCCGCATCGACGCGAAGCTCGAGCTGAACCGCGCGCTGCTGTCCGGCTGCGTCGCCCGCAAGCTGACCGAGCATGCGGAACTGCGCGGCGGCGAGGAAGCCGTCGTCTGCACGCTGATGCGCCAGGTCGGCAAGCTGCTCGTGGTCTGCTATCTCGACAGCGAATGGGACCGGATCCGCCGCCGCGCCGCCGAGCTGAACGGCGATGACGCGGCCGCGTGCGTCGACGTGCTCGGCGTCGGCTTCGACGAAATCGGTCTGGAGGCCGCCGCGAGCTGGCGCTTGCCTGACGTGATCCGCGCCGGAATGGCCGACGGCGACGGTCGCGCCGCGCACGCCGCCCACCGCGACGAAGGCGAAGAAGACGACGAAGACGATCGCGACGACTGCCGGCGCCCCCCGGCCTGTGCCGACGAAGGCGCCGACCGCGTGCGCTGGCTGCGCTCGGTGAGCCGCTGCTCGACCGATGTCGCCGATGCGCTCGCGATGCCCGCGGGCCCGCAGCGCGACGCACACATCGCGGTGCTCGCGCAGCGCTACGGGCAGGAACTGGAGATCGATCCCGACGCGCTGGTGGAGATCGCCGAGCGGCTTGCGCGCGAGGAAGCGAGCGACACCGTGATGCGCGAGATCGTCGAGCTGCGTGCGAACGCCGACGCGATCGCGCGGGCGCAGCCCGAACCCGAGGCATGCCTCGAAGCCGGCCTCGCGGACTTGCGCGCGCTGCCGTCCGAGCACGTGCTGACGCCGGTGCTCGCGCTTGCGTCGGAAAGCCTGCTCGCGGGGCTCGCGTTCACGCGCACCGTGATGTTCGTGCGCCGCGACGACGGCACGTTCGCCGCGCGCCTCGGCTTCGGCCCGGACGTCGATGCGGCGCTCGACCGGCTGTGCTTCGACGAGCGCTTCGAGCCGGACGTGTTCCATCTCGCGATCGCGAACTCGGTCGGCATCTTCATCGAGCAGGCGCAGGAGCCGAAGATGGTGAAGCGCCTGCCCGCGTGGTACCTCGATGCGCTCCCCGACACGCGCGCGTTCGTGTTGCTGCCGGTGCGCGTCGGCACGACGACCGTCGGCCTGCTGTACGGCGACTGGGCCGGTGCGCAGCCCGCGCGCAAGATCACGCAGCAGGAGATGAGCGTGCTCAACGAGCTCGCGCGCGAGTTGGGGCGGTTCTTCCCCGCGTGACGCACGCGGCATGCCGGCGGCGTGCCGCACCGCCGGCATGTGTGCGACAAGCGGCGCCCGAAAAGCAAACCGGCCGCGAAAGCGGCCGGCTGCATCGTGCGACGGATCGAAACGCTTACTTGAGCGTGACCGGCACGCTGAAGTACTTCTTCGCGAGGTTGTCGATCGTGCCGTCGGCCTTCAGCCCCTTGAGCGCCTGATCGAGCGCGGTCTTCAGCGCCGCGTCGTTCTTGCGCAGGCCGAAACCGACGCCCGAGCCGAGGATCTCGGCATCGCTGACCGTGCCGCCGGCGAAGCCGAAGCCCTGGCCTTGCGGCTTCGACAGGAAGCCCTTCGAGCCCGCTTCCGAATCCTGGAACGTCGCGTCGAGACGGCCCGACTTCAGGTCGGCGTAGGCCAGGTCCTGCGTCTGGTACGGCACGACTTCGACACCGGCGGGCGCCCACTTCTTCTTCGCGTACGCTTCCTGGATCGTGCCCTGCAGCACGCCGACCCGCTTGCCCTTCAGCGCTTGCGGGGTCGGCTGGAGGCCGCTGCCCTGCTTCGCGATCAGCTGGTTCGGGATCGTGTAGATCGGATCGGTGAACGCGATCGCGTGCTTGCGCTGGTCGGTGATCGTCATGTCCGAGTTGATCGCATCGAACTTGCGCGCCTGCAGCGCGGGGATCAGGCCGTCGAAGTCGTTCTCGACCCACACGCACTTCACCTTCAGCTTCGCGCACACCGCGTTGCCGATGTCGATGTCGAAGCCGGTCAGCTTGCCGTCGGGCGTCTTGTATTCGAACGGCGCGTACGAGGCCTCGACGCCGAACCGGATCTCCTTCAGATCCGCAGCCATCGCGCTGCCTGCCGCCACGGCCGTTGCCGCCACTACCGCGTGCGCGGCCACTTTACGCCAATCCAACTTCATCAGGTGTTCTCCTCGATACTCGAATGTTCCGGAACTACGGGCGCATGCATCATTGCAGGGTCGTATGCAACCGACAATCCCGATGCCGCGCCTTGATGCGGCGCAATAGCCGCAAGGCCGCGATTGTACCAATCCGCACGGCCCGATACGGCAAAGCGGCCGCCAGCACGCGATGCTGCGCTGCGTGCGCCGGCGTCGGCCGGGCCGTCCATCGAACTCGCAAGACGATGTCGCAAATACGCAAGGGCCGATGCCGGGGCCCACTGCGCGGCAGGCGGGCGTCAGCCCAAACGGCGAATGCGGCACGACGATGCGCGGGCTGCCTATCACCGCAGCCGCGCGCAACCGGGCATCGCTCAGACGAGCGCGGCGAGCGTTTCGCGCGTCGTGTCGACGACGAGCAGGCCCGCGCGCAAGCCCGGCTTCACGGCCGGATTCGGGAACACGATGCGCTCCTCGTCGTGCTTCACCGTATAGCGGTAGTCGCCGTCCTGCGCGAGCACGGTGCCGCGCGCGAACGCGGTGAAATTCGCGACGTCGGCCGCGACGAACAGCTCGAGCGCGTCGCTCTGCTTCGTGATCTGGTCGATCACGGTGAACACGCGCGGCAACGGCGGATGGCCGCCCCGCGGATGGCCGCCCCGCGCATCGACATCACGGGGCGCGCCCGACACGAGCTTGCGCACCGCACGGTCGGCCGGCGCGAAGCGCGACAGGTCGTTCTGGCCGAACGGCCGCACCTTGCCGAGTTCCAGCGTGCACGCGAGCGCGCCGCACTGCTCGGCCGTGAAGTGCGAATACGTGTTGCCCTTCGCGGTATGCAGCAGCACGGCCGCGATGCGCGCTTCGCCGAGCCATTCGACCATCGCGCGGGTCGGCGGCGTGCCCGTGTGCGGCAGCAGCGCGAACTGCTCGAACACCGATGCGCGAATCGCCGTGTGCATGTCGACGTGCCAGCGCGCAGCGCCCGCCGGCGCGGCCGCGAAGAACGCGGCGGCCGCGGCTTCGAGCTGCACCGCGCGCGGCGCTTCGCGGCTCGTCGGCACGTGCGCGTGACGTCCGCTGAACAGGCGGTTCAGGTCGTCGTCGAGATAGCGTTGGCCCGCGCGCATCGCCGGCACGTTGCCGAGCACGACGAGCAGCCGGCACGCGAGCGGCAGCGTGCCCGCCGCGAGATCATGCACGAGCATCGACAGCAGCTCGATCGGCGCGGTCTCGTCGCCATGCACGCCGGCCGACACGAGCACGCTCGCGCGCGGCGACGCATCGGCATCGCCGGCTGCGTCGCGTGCGGCCGGCTCGAGCGCGAGCAGCCCGTCGCCGAGCCAGCGCCAGCGCACCGCGCCGTCCGCGCAGGTGCCGTCCCTCGCGGCCGGCGTGTCGCCCGCGAGAGTGAACGCGAGGAAGTCGTCGAGCAGCGTGGCGGCCGGCATGCGGGACTCAGCGCTGGAAGTCATACAGCGACCCGACACGCAGGATCTGCGTGAGCTCGTCGAGCGCCGTGCGCGATTCGTCGAGCAGCGTCGGATCGGCGAGGTCTTCCGGTGCGAGACGGTCGCGGTAGTGCTTGTCGATCCACGCGTCGAGCGACGCGAACAGCGTGTCGTTGATCCACACGTTCGACGTGACGGCCGCCCGCTCGGCATCGTTCAGCACGACGCGCAGGCGCAGGCAGGCAGGACCGCCGCCGTTCTTCATGCTTTCGCGCAGGTCGAACACGAGCACGTCGCGGATCGGGCCGTTGCCGGCCGCGAGCTGGTCGAGATAGGCCGCGACGTTCGCGTTCTCGCGACACTCCTGCGGCACGACGAGCACCTGCGAGCCGTCGGCGCGCGACAGCAGCTGGCTGTTGAACAGGTACGACGTGACCGCATCGTTCACGCTCACGGCCGCATCGGGCACCTCGATCACGTTCAGCCGCGCGCCGCGCGCGTCGAGCGTGGCCGTCAGCGTGTCGTAGATCGCCTGCTTGTTGACGAATGCGCGCTCGTGCGTGAACAGCGTGTCGCGGTTGCCGACCGAAATCACGTCGTTGTGGAACACGCCCGCATCGATCACGTCCGGATCCTGCTGCGCATAGACCGTCGCCGTTTCGTCAAGGCCGTGGCGATGCGCGACCGCGCGGCTCGCCTCGAAGGTCTGGCGCGCCGGGAAGCGCTTCGGCTCCGGGCCGCGGCGATATTCCGCACGACCGTACACGAAGAATTCGACGCCCGGCTTGCCGTATTCGGCGCAAAAGCGCGTATGGTTCGCGGCCCCCTCGTCGCCGAGCGCCGGCGTGCCCGTCAGCGCCTCGTGCACCGCGAAATGGGCGGGATCGGCGAACAGCGTCGACAGCGTGCGGCGCGTCGCGTCGTGCTCGATCGCGCGATGCAGCTTGCTGCACAGGTTGGCCGGCGTGAAGTGCACACGGCCGTCGCCGGTGTCGGCCGACGGGCTGACGGTCGCCGCGTTCGCGGTCCACATCGCCGATGCCGAGCTCGCCGCGGCGAGCAGTTCGGGCGCCTGCTTCGCGGCCTTCGCGATCACGTCCGCGTCCTTGCCGGAGAAGCCGAGCTCGCGCAACAGGCGCAGCGACGGCCGCTCCTGCGGCGGCAGCACGCCTTGCGCGAAGCCGAGATCCGCGAGCTGCTTCATCTTGCGCAGCCCCTGCTTCGCGGCCGCCTTCGGGTTCGCGGCCGACTTCTCGTTGTTGAGCGACGCCACGTTGCCGAACGACAGCCCGGCGTAGTTGTGGGTCGGGCCGACGAGCCCGTCGAAATTGGCTTCTTGTGCGTTCATCGTCGTTCCCTCGATCAGAAGTGCAGGCCCGGCGACAGGCTCGCGGGCAAGGTCAGTTGCGTGCTTTCCACCGACGCCATCGGATACGCGCAATAGTCGGCCGCGTAGTACGCGCTCGGACGATGGTTGCCCGAGCGGCCGGTGCCGCCGAACGGCGCGGCGGACGATGCGCCGTTGGTCGGACGGTTCCAGTTGACGATCCCCGCACGGATCGTGCGGCGGAAGTGATCCCAGGCGTGCGCGTCGTCGGCCAGCAGGCCGGCCGACAGGCCGAACGCCGTGTCGTTCGCGCGCTCGATCGCTTCGTCGAACGTCGCGTAGCGGACGATCTGCGCGAGCGGGCCGAAGTGCTCCTCGTCGGGCAGGTTCGCGACGCCCGTCACGTCGATGATCGACGCGTTCACGAAACCCAGGCGCGGATCGCGCTGCGTCATCTCGATGATCGGCTTCGCGCCCTGCTCGAGCAGGCGCGACTGCGCATCGACGAGCTTCGCGGCCGCGCGCGCCGAGATCACCGCGCCCATGAACGGCTGCGGATCGGCGTCGAACACGTCGGCCGTGATCTTCGACGTGACGTCGGCGAAGCGGGCGAGGAAGCGCTCGCCGAACGCGCCCTGCGGCACGAAGATGCGGCGTGCGCACGTGCAGCGCTGGCCGGCCGACAGGAACGCCGACTGGATCGTATGGTGCACGGCCGCGTCGAGGTCCTCGACTTCGCCGATCACGAGCGGGTTGTTGCCGCCCATCTCGAGCGCGAGCACGATTTCCGGACGGCCGCCGAACTGCCTGTGCAGCAGCGTGCCGGTGTCCGAGCTGCCGGTGAAGAACAGGCCGTCGATCTGCCGGTGATTCGCGAGCGCGATACCCGTGTCCTTCTCGCCCTGCACGAGGTTCAGCACGCCGGCCGGCAACCCGGCTTCCCGCCACACCTCGACCGTCGCGCGCGCAACGCCCGGTGCGAGCTCCGACGGCTTGAACACCACCGTGTTGCCCGCGATCAGCGCCGGCACGATATGGCCGTTCGGCAAGTGGCCGGGGAAGTTGTACGGGCCGAACACCGCGACGACACCGTGCGGACGATGGCGCAGCACCGCGACGCCGTCGGCCATGTCCTGGCGCTTCTCGCCGGTGCGTTCCTGGTACGCCTGGATCGAGATGCCGACCTTCGCGGCCATCGCGGCGACTTCGGTGCGCGCTTCCCACAGCGGCTTGCCCGTCTCGCGGCCGATCGCCGCCGCGATCGCTTCCTTGCGCTCGGTGAGCAGCGCCGCGAAGCGCTTGACGATCGCGCAGCGCGCGTCGAAGTCGAGCGCCGACCAGCCCGCGAAGGCGCGGCGCGCGCTCGCGACCGCGCGATCGACGTCGGCTGCCGACGCGCTGTCGCCCTGCCACGCGATCGCGTCGGTACCGGGGTTGCGCGAAGCGAAGGCGGGGCCCGAGCCTGCGATCCAGGCGCCGTCGATGAAGAGTTCCGTCATGATTCGTTTATCCCTGTTTGACTTTGAGCGGCAGCACGCGCACCGGATCGCCGGCCTTCACGTCGAGCGCGACGGCATCGTCGGCCGACAGCACGAACGATCCGTTCGCGACCACGCCCGGCGCGACGCCGACGCGGAAATCGTTCAGCGACGTGTTCGACACGAGCGACTTCGGCGAACGGTCGCCCCGCGCGTCGTCACCGGTGTCCGGCTCGCCGATCGCGACCGGCACGACCACGCTCTCGCGCACCGTGCGCAGGTCGTTGATGTGGCATTCGAGCACCGGGCCCGCGTCGAAGATGTCGACGTGGTTCTGGTAGCGCAGCCCTTCGGCCTCGAGCATCTTGCGCGCCGGCAGCGTGTCGCGATGCGTGAGGCCGACCGCGTCCTGCGCGTCCTGCGGCAGCAGGTCGACGTACACCGGATAGCGCGGCATCAGTTCCGCGAGGAACGACTTGCGGCCGTGCGAGCTCAGGTAGTCCGCCGCATTGAAATCGATCTGGTAGAAGTGCGAACCGACCGCGCGCCAGAACGGCGACGTGCCGTCTTCGTCGAAGTGGCCGCGCAGTTCCGCGCAGATGCGTTCCGGAAAACGGTCGCGGAACTGCGCGATGAACATGAAGCGCGAGCGCGACAGCAAGCCGCCGACACCGCCCGTGCGATAGCGCGGGCTCAGGAACAGCGAGCACACTTCCGCGTAGCCCGTCAGGTCGTGCGAGATGTTGAGCGCGGACATCCGGGTCCACACGCCGAGCTCCTGGCTCGCGTGCACGACCGTGCTCACGCGATAGTTGTAGAACGGCTGTTCGAGGCCGACCTGCGTCTCGATCCCGCACACGCCCGCGATGTCGCCCGTCTTCGATTCTTCCATCACGAAGAAGTAGCCGGCTTCGCCTGGCGCGGCGTTGCCCTCGAGCGTGCGGCGCGAGCGTTCGACCCGCGCGGCGAGCGCGTCGCGGTCGGGCTTGAACGTGGTCAGGCCCGGCCCGGTTTCCTTCGCGAGCGACACGAGCGCGTCGACGTCGCCCGTTTGTACGACTCGAACGACGATCATGCTGCGCCTCCCTTCGTTTCTTCATCGTCGCGGCGGTGCAGCGGCACGCAGCGCACGACATCGCCATCCTTCACGTCGAGCGCCGCGCGCACGTCGCCTGACAGCGGCGCAAGCGCGCCGTGCGCATCGTCGTCCGGCAGGTCGGCCAGCACGCAGCGGAACGATTCGCCGCTGCCCGTCGACACCATGTATGCGGCATCGCCCTGCTGCCGCGCGGCTTCGCGCACGGTGCGCTCGGCCGCGTGCTTCACGCATGCGGTGCGGTCGACCTGCGCGGTCAGCACCGGGCCCGCGTCGAAGATGTCGACGAAGCGGTCCGGCTCGAAGCCTTCCTCGAGATGGATGTCGTACGCGAGCAGCGCCGTTTCGTTCGGCTCGCCGAGCACGCGCTGCGCGGCTTCCGGCAGCAGCGGCACGTAGAGCGGATAGGCCGGCATCACTTCCGCGATGAACGTGCGGCTGCGGCCGCCCGACGCGATGTCGACGTCGGTGAAGTCGCGGCCGAAGAACTTGCGGCCCACCGCTTCCCAGAACGGCGATGCGCCCGTGTTGTCGCTCACGCCGAGCAGCAGCGTGAACACTTCCGGCGTGAAGCGGCGGCGGTTCGCGGCGATGTACATCATCCGCGCACGCGAGATCAGGTGCGCGGCCGCGTCGCCGCGCAGCGACGGATCGACGTAGAAGCCTGCCAGCCGGCTCTTGCCGGTCAGTTCGTGCGACATCGTGAGCGCGTGGATCTTGCGGTTCACGTGCAGCTCGCGCGACGCGTGGATCAGGGCGTCGTTGCGGAACGCGTAGAACGGTTCCGAGTAGCCGGCCGCGGCCACGATGCTCGCCGTGCCGAGCAGCTTGCCCGTCGACGAGTCTTCCAGCACGAAGAGGTAGAACTCTTCGCCGGCGAAGTCGACGTCCGCGCGAAACGAATCCTCGGAGAGCGCCACGCGCGCTTCGAGCGCCGCGCGGTCATGCGGCAGCGAGTGCAAGACCGGTTGCGCGGTGCGCGCCATGTGCGCGAGCGCGTCCAGATCCGTGAGTTTGCCGGGGCGAACAAATAGCATCGTCGTTCCTGTCTGCGATGGGTGCGCCGATCAGCGCGCGGTGGCTTCCTGGGCCGCGAGCACCTGCTCGACCGCCTTCTCGAAGCGCTTCATGCCTTCGTCGAGCAGGTCGAACGGAATCACGAGCGACGGCACGAAACGCAGCACGTTCGGGCCTGCGATCAGCATGATCAGGCCGTTCTCGGCGGCGGCGGTGACGAAGTCCTTCGCGCGGCCGTCGAAGGCGGCGGTCAGTTCCGCGCCGACCAGCAGGCCTTTGCCGCGGATGTCCTTGAAGATGCCGAAGCGTGCGTTGATGCGTTCGAGCGCGCCTTTCAGTCGCACGCTGCGTTCGCGCACGCCTTCGAGCAGTGCCGGGTCGCCGATCAGTTCGACGACCTTGTCGGCGATCGCCGACGCGAGCGGGTTGCCGCCGTACGTCGTGCCGTGCACGCCGACCTTGAAGTGCGCGGCCAGCTCGTTCGTCGTCAGCATCGCGCCGATCGGGAAGCCGTTACCGAGCGCTTTCGCGGTCGTGAGGATGTCCGGCGTGATGCCCGTGTCCATGTAGGCGTAGAACTGGCCCGTGCGGCCGACACCCGTTTGCACTTCGTCGAAGATCAGCAGTGCGCCGTGCGCGTCGCAGGCTTCGCGCAGTGCCTTCAGGAAGGCCGGATCGGCCGGGATCACGCCGCCTTCGCCCTGCACCGGCTCGACGATCACCGCGCAGGTTTGCGGGCCGATCGCGGCCTTGGCGGCTTCGATGTCGTTGAACGGCAGGTGCTTGATGCCGGCCGGCACCGGGCCGAAGCCTTCCGAGTATTTCGGCTGGCCGCCGACGCTGACCGTGAAGAACGTGCGGCCGTGGAACGACTGGACGAACGACACGATTTCGTACTTGTCGGCGCCGTGGCGGTCGAATGCGACGCGGCGCGCGAGCTTCAGCGCGGCTTCGTTCGCTTCCGCGCCCGAGTTCGCGAAGAATGCGCGGTCGGCGAACGTCAGCGATTCGAGGCGCTTCGCGAGGCGCAGCACCGGTTCGTTCGTGTAGCCGTTGCCGATGTGCCAGAGCTTGCGGCCTTGTTCGTCGAGGACTTTCAGCAGTTCCGGGTGGCCGTGGCCCAGCGACGTCACCGCGATGCCGCACGCGAAATCCACGTATTCGCGGCCGGCCGTGTCCCACACGCGGGAGCCCTCTGCACGGTCCGGCACGAACGGCGCGGGAGAGAATACCGGCACCATCACTTCGTCGAATGTCTGGCGGGTCACGGTCGAGGTCGTCATGGTCGTTCCTTTCGGTTTCGTAAGAGGGTTCAACAGGATCAAGTTTAGGTAAGGGTGACGCAAGCGTCTTGCGGATTTGCGACGGGTTCTATCGGAAGCGGATAGCTCGCTTTATTTTGACTCTTCTACGGTGGGGGTGCCTTCGTTCGGTGCATCTATGTTTGGTGGTGCGCCCGCGTTTTCGTGAAGCACCTGCAATCGTGTCGGTCTATTAGCGTCGCCCCTGCGCGGGGCGGCGGTTACTTTTCTTTGTCTTGCCAAAGAAAAGTAACCAAAAGAAAGGCGTTCGGACAACGCAAGACCTCCCGGTGCCATGGCCACCAGAGTGGCACTCGCCTAAGTGTCCGCGCCAGTAAAGAACCCGGAGTGGTTCGAGCAATCGATCTGACACCCCTCATCACCCCGCGGAGCGGTATACCGCCCGCTAGCTCCATCCTCGCTTCGCTCGGCTGCAAGGTACTTCACCCAATTCACACGCCTGCGCATTCCGTACCCGCCCCACTAATTAGGTCCCCCAATCAGTCCATGTCCGCCCTAGAGCAACGGGGATTTCATTAATTGCATGCATGTGCTCTTCGCGACGATTGCGTGAACCAATCCAGATTGCGCTGAGAAGGAGGAAAGTGGACCTATCGGCCGAGCGAAGCGAGGATGGAGCTAGCGGGCGGTATACCGCTCTGCGGGGTGGTGAGAGGTGTCAGACCGATTGCTCGGACCACTCCGGGTTCCCAACTTGCGCCGACACTTAGGCGAGGGCCACTCCCATGGCCATGGCACCGGAAAGTCATGCGTTATCCGAGCGCCTTTCTTTTGGTTACTTTTCTTTGGCAAGACAAAGAAAAGTAACCGCCGCCCCGCGCAGGGGCGACGCTAATAGACCGACACGATGGCAGGTGCTTCACGAAAACCCAGGCGCACCACCAAAACAACAAACCCCAAAAAAACCGAACCTCAATCCTTCCCGCGCTCGACAAGCGCGCCCCCACGAGGCTCACTCCCCCCACCGGTTTGTTTCTCGAGCCATGCCCGTCGATCTTCCCGAGGCGTAACGCCGAACCGTTCCCGATAGGCATTAGAAAAATGCGCCGCAGAAGAGAACCCACAGGCGAGACTGACTTGAACGACCGACTTGCTGGTCCGCTGCAATTGAGTGCGCGCCTTGAGCAATCGAAGATTGAGGTAATACTTGGACGGCATAGCCCCGAGATACTGTCGAAAGAGCCGCTCGAGTTGCCGCCGCGACACGCCGACAAGCCCGGCAATCTCATCGGTCGTCAAAGGATCCTCGACATTGGCTTCCATGAGCAGCAACGCATCGTTCAACTGAGGATGCCGCTCACCAGGCGCAGTCACAAAAGGAATCCGCTGCCGTTCCTCGCCACTCCGCAAGGTCCCGGCGCCGAGCGCATCGGCAATCCGCTCCGCGAGATCCGCCCCATGTTCGCGCCCGATCATCGCCAGCATGAAATCGACGGTAGCCTGCCCGCCCGCACAGGTCGCCCGATCGCGATCGATCTCGAAGATCTGCTGCGTGACGATCGACCGCTCGAACTGCTCGGCGAACTGCTGATACGTCTCCCAGTTCACGCTCACCCGATACCCGGAAAGCTGCCCGGCCATCGCGAGCCACCACACGCCGTGATGAATACCCGTGACGACCGGCGTCCGCTGCCCGATCCGCGCGAGACTCGCGAGAAACAACCGATAGTCGGCAAACTGCTGAAACCGCTCCGACACGACGATCAGCCAGTCACACGCGATCGCATCGTTGAACGCCGCATCGGCATGCCACTGCGCGCCGCCGGCGAGCGGCACGGGCCGCCCGTCCCACGAACACACCTGCCAGCGATACAGCAAGCGCCCGTCGATCTCGTTCGCGAGATTCAACGCATCGACGATCGGCCCCACACCCGACATCGACACGGGCGGCAATGCAACGATCGCCACCTGCGTCGTGCGGGTGGCGCCTGCGGGACGAGTCACCGGTACCACGTATGAAAACCCGCCCGTCGCGTTACTTGAGGCTGCCCGACAGGAACTGCTTCAGACGCTCGCTCTGCGGACGCACCAGCACCTCCTTCGGATCGCCCTCTTCCTCGGTCCGCCCCTGATGCAGGAACATCACGTGGTTCGACACGTTGCGCGCAAACCCCATCTCGTGCGTGACGACGATCATCGTGCGGCCTTCCTCGGCCAGCTTCTGCATTACCTTCAGCACTTCTCCGACGAGCTCCGGATCGAGCGCCGAAGTAGGCTCGTCGAACAGCATCACGTCCGGATGCATCGCGAGCGCACGCGCGATCGCGACACGCTGCTGCTGGCCGCCCGACAGATGCGACGGATACTGCTTCTCGACACGCGGCGCCAGCCCGACCTTCTCCAGGTACGCACGTGCGCGCTCCTCGGCTTCGCGCTTCGAAATGCCGAGCACGTGCACCGGCGCTTCCATCACGTTCTCGAGCACGTTCATGTGCGCCCACAGATTGAAGTGCTGGAACACCATCGCGAGCTTCGTGCGGATGCGCTGCAACTGCTTGTGATCGGCGACCTCGAGCGCGCCGGCGCGGTCGGGCTTCGTGCGCACGGTCTCGCCGTCGACGACGATCTGCCCCGCATTCGGCCGCTCGAGAAAGTTGATGCAGCGCAGGAACGTGCTCTTGCCCGAACCGCTCGCGCCGATGATGCTGATGACGTCACCGGCCTTCGCGTTCAGCGACACGCCCTTGAGCACCTCGTTATCGCCGTAGCGCTTGTGAATGTCGACCGCGGCAAGCTTGGTGGAAGCGGACGCGCTCGTTTGAGTGATCTCGGCCAACTGGCTCTCCTCGAAGTGAAATCAATGACGGCCGGCCGCGAGATACTCGAGCCACTGGCGCTCCGCCCGGCGAAATGCCGCGACGAGTGCGAACGATACCGCAAGATAGATCAGCGCGGCGATCCCGAACGACTGGAACGCCATGTAGGTCGCGGAATTGGCGTCGCGCGCGACCTTCAGGATGTCGGGCACGGTCGCCGTGAACGCCACGGTGGTCGCGTGCAGCATCAGGATCACCTCGTTGCTGTACAACGGCAGCGCGCGGCGCAGCGCCGACGGCAGGATCACCCGGCGGTACATCGTGAACGGCGACATCCCGTACGCACGCGCCGCCTCGACCTCGCCGTGCGGAATGGCACGAATCGCACCCGCGAAGATCTCGGTCGTGTATGCACAGGTGTTCAGTGCGAACGCGAGAATCGCGCAGTTGAAGCCGCTCCTGAAGAACGCGTCGAGCAGCGAGTGCGAACGCACGAACTCGAGGCTGTACATGCCCGTGTACATCAGCAGCAACTGCACGTAGAGCGGCGTGCCGCGGAACACGTACGTGTAGAACCGCACCGGCATCGACAGCCACTTGTTCTTCGACACGCGCGCGACCGCCAGCGGCACCGCGCACACGAAGCCGAGCGAAATCGACGCGACGAGCAGCCACAGCGTCACCGCAAGGCCGGAGAGGCGCTGGCCGTCCCAGTAAAGGAACGCCCGGCCGAATTCCTGGAGGATCTCGATCATAGTTCTGCGTGGCGCACGCCCATGGAATAACGCTTCTCGAGCTGGATCAGCACGAGGTTGGAGACGGTCGTGATCGCGAGGTAGATCAGCGCCGCAATGAGGATGAAGAAGAACATGTTGAACGTGCTCTTGCCGGCGTCCTGCGCGGCCTTCACGACGTCCGCGAGGCCGATGATCGACACCAGCGCGGTCGCCTTCACGAGCACCTGCCAGTTGTTGCCGATGCCCGGCAGCGCGAAGCGCATCATCTGCGGAAACATGATCCGCACGAACACGCGCATCCCGCTCATCCCGTACGCCGCGCCGGCCTCGAGCTGGCCGCGCGGCACCGACAGGAACGCGCCGCGAAACGTCTCGGTGAAGTACGCACCGTAGATGAAGCCGAGCGTCAGCACGCCGGCGACGAACGGATCGATATCGATCTGCTCCCAGCCGACCAGGTCGGTGAACTGGTTCAGCCAGATCTGGATGCTGTAGAACAACAGCAGCATCAGGACGAGATCGGGCACCGAGCGGATCAGCGTCGTATAACCGGTCGCGATCGCTCGCAGCACCCGGTTGTGCGACAGCTTCGCCACCGCGCCGATCAGTCCCAGCGCCACCGCGGCGGCAAGCGACAGCACCGACAGCTCGATGGTCTGCACGGTGCCGGCCCAGAGGACGGGACCAAAGCCGTAAAGGAACACGCGCGTCTCCAGTGTTGAATGAACACCGGCACGCAAACCTCTGTCGCGCCGGGCTGACGCGGATAGTCGCAAGCGAAAATGATTGCCTCAAATCACCGTGCGCGCGACTGTTGCATTGCAACAATTCGCTCGATCATTTGCAGGCCCGGCGTACGCCCCTGTTTCCAAAGGAAAAAACCCGCTCCCTGACAGTCGGATGACACGCAGGGAAGCGGGCTTTTTGCAATTTTCCGGTCGCTTTTTCGATATAGCGCCGGACTGGCCATCGGGCCGAATGGGCAGGTCGGGACACACGCCACACAATCGCTCGCTCATGTCCGCGACGCGATGCGCGCCGATCCAATGTCACCCGTGGCGGCCTCTACTTTTTGCATCCACAAAAATCTCTTGCCACTTCATGTTTTCGCATCCACAATTAGTCGAAATTCCATTCGTTTTCGACGAGGCCAAGGATCTGTCGAACCGACTGAAACACGGCATCTCGTTGCGAATGGCCGAATTCGCCGAGTGGGAAGCAGTGCGCACGTGGCCGGATACCCGCCGAGACTACGGCGAGGCGCGCTGGATCTGTCTGGTGCCGATCGGCGCGCGCCTCTACACGGCGATCGTCGTCCCGCGCGGCCGCACGCTGCGTGTCGTCAGCCTGCGAAAAGCCAACAACCGAGAGATGATTCGATATGAACAAGGCGGTTAAATTCATACGCAACACGCCCGACGAAGAAGCGGCGATCGCGCGCGGCATCGCGTCCGATCCGGACGCCCATGAACTCAGCGACGAAGAAATCGATGCGATGGAGCCATTCGTCGAGGTCGTCGCGAAGAAATTCGGGCGCCCGAAGCTCGAGCACCCGAAGGAACAGGTGAGCATCCGCTACGACGCGGACATCCTCGCCGCGTTTCGGGCCGACGGCCCCGGCTGGCAGACGCGCATGAACGACGCGCTGCGCGACTGGCTGAAGAAGCGCCGCGCATGAACGTCACCGCCCCTTCAGGATGTCGGAGCGCGAAGTCGTATAGACAAGCCCGTCCGGGCCGAAATGGACGTTGAAGAACGCGTCGGTGTTCACGCCATCCTCGAGCCAGCGCCAGCTCCAGACCGTCTCGGGCTTGAGCGGGTACTGCGCGATGTCGCCCGGCTTGCCGAGCAGGCGCCGCACCTCGTCCTCGTCCATCCCCGGGCGCACCTTCGCGAAGTTCTCGGCGGTCAGCACCTGCGTCGCGCCCGTGTAGTGCCCGCTCGCGTCGAGGTCGACGAACCAGGTCTGATTGCCCATCGGGCCGCGCGGATATTCGAGACGCTTGGAGCCGTCGGTGAAGGTGCGCTCGGTCTCGGGCTTGCCCATCGTGCCGCGCACGTCGGCCTCGGTCGATACGCCGACCTTCAGCCCCTTGAGCAGCAGCGGCGCCGGCTTGATCGCGTTGAAGAAGTCCCTGATGCGTTGCACGTCGAGATTGCCTTGCTTGTCGTCGCAGCCGGTCAATGCCAACGCGGCGGCCAGCATCGTGACGGGGAGCAGCCGGAAACGGAAAATCATCTGAAGAATTGCGCGTCGAGAAAACACGCGCCAAGGATACCCGCGCAACGCCAAAAGCGCGAGACGGCGCGCGCGGCCCGTCGCAGGTTCAATGCGTCGTTTCGGTGTGCGCGGCGGCCGCGCGGCGCGCGGGCGGCGCATCATCCGACACGGCCGGCGCCGCACGGAGGCTGCGGCGCGTGCGCACGAGTTCGGCAAGCTGCCACGAACCGAGCGCCAGGCAGCCGAACAGCACCTCGCGGCCGCGCTTGACCAGCGCGAGCGACAGCGCCGTCTCGCGATCGACGCCGAACATCTGCGCGAGCAGCACGACGGTCGCCTCCTGCACGCCGAGGCCGCCCGGCACCATGAACGCTGCATGCCGCACGGCCTGCGTCATCGCCTCGATCGCGATCGCGCCGCCGATCGATACCGGATGCCCGAGCAGCGCGAGCGCCCAGTAAATTTCGAGCGCACCGAGCACGTAACCCGACAGTTGCCAGAAGAACGCACTGAACAGCAGCGCCGTGCGCGACATCAGCGCGTCGATGTCGCCATCGAGCCGGCGGCCGTCGACGCCCTGCAGCAACCGGTGCGAATCGCCGAGCAGACGCCCCGCGAACCGCTCGATCGCGTGGAAGATGCCGCCGCGCCGCATCAGCACGACGCCGAGCACCGGCAGCGGCAGCGTCAGCAGCAGCGCAACGCCGATCGTGCCGCCGCCCATGTCGTGCGTGGTCGCGAGCAGCAGCACGAGGCCGAGCGCCGCGAACGCATACTGGACGACGATCGTCACCAGCACCTCGACGATCACCGACGCGGTCACGCGGCTCGCGTCGGGCACCTGCCAGCGCGCCATCCGTATCCCGACCAGCTCGCCACCGATCCCGACCACGGGCAGCAGCCGGTTCACGGCTTCGCGCACGGTCGCGATCCACCACAAGAACGCCAGCGACGCGCGCCGGTCGAGCAGCTGGTGCCACGCATACGCGTCGAGCAGCAGCGGCAGCGCGTGGAACGGCACGAGCCACAGCAGCGCGAAGCCGGCGCGCTCGAGCATCCGCGACACGTCGCCGATGCCTTCGTGCAGCCCCAGCGCGAGCAGGATCCCGATGCCGATCGGCCAGCCGAGCCATTTGATCCACCGGGTCATGACGGCTGCGTCCCCGCGTCGCGCGACGCACGCGTACCGCTGCGCACCGCGCGCTGGCCGAACACGTCCGCAAACCCGCCGGTCGCGACACCGGCCGCCTTCAGCGCGGCCGCGACGCGCGGCGACAGCAGCGCATCCAGTTCGTCGACCGGACGGTAATCGGCCATCGTCGGCGTGATCGGGCCGTCGCCGGCCTCGGCCGGATGACAGTAGATCTCGCCGACCCCGGGCGGCAGCGCCGCGAGCGCGTCGAGCAGCACGCCCTCGTCCATCGCGCCCGTATGCTCGATCCCGACCACGTAGTCGTTGTGCGCGAGCCCCGCGCGATCCAGCCGGGCGCGCACGAGCGCGATCCACGGCTTGAGCAGCGCGGGCGCGCTCGTTTCATACGGCAGCCGCACCGCGCGCAGCCCGTAGTCGCGGCCGATCTCGATGATCAGCGACAGCACGGTCGGATGCAGGTGGAAATGCTTGTGCGCGTTCACGTGATCGAGCGGCAGGCCGCTCGCCGCGAACGCGTCGAACTGCGCGCGGATCTCGCGGCGCAGTTGCGCACGCACGTGCGGCAGGAAGAAGAAGCGGCAGCCGTCCTTCGCCATCGCGTCGCCGAACCGCCCGTCGGGGCCGACGAGCGCGGGAATCTGATGCGCGGGCAGCATGGCCGGCCCGTCCGCGAGGACGAGATGCAGGCCGACCGCGAGCGACGGCAGCCGCCGCGCGCGTTCGATCGCATCCTGCGCCGCGGGCGCGCCGACCATCAGGCTCGCGGCGTTCAGCACGCCGTCGCGATGCGCACGCTCGACCGCCGCGTTGACGCGCGGATGCAGCCCGAAGTCGTCCGCGGTGAAGATCAGCGCCCGCGCCGCCCGCTGCGTCGTCACGAATCAGGCCTCGTGCGCGCGCAGGAAGCGGAAGAACTCGACGCCTTCGCGCAGACGGCGCTTCATCATGTCCCAGCTCGTCAGCATCTCGCGGACGATCTCCCAGATCTTCGACGGACGGAAGTAGAACTGGCGATAGAACTGCTCCAGTTGGTGATAGATCTCGTCGCGCGACAGGTGCGGATAACCGATCGCCGCGAGCTGCACGCCTTCCTTGCTGACCAGGTTGATGGTCTTGTTCTCTTCCATCCAGCCGTTCTCGACGGCCTGCTTGTACAGCGTCGTGCCCGGATACGGCGCGGCGAGCGACACCTGGATCGTGTGCGGATTGATTTCCTTCGCGTACTCGATCGTCTTCCTGATGGTCTCCTGCGTCTCGCCCGGCAGGCCGAGGATGAAGGTGCCGTGGATCTTGATGCCGAGCTTCTTGCAGTCCGCGCTGAAGCGGCGCGCGAAATCGGTGCGCACGCCCTTCTTGATGTTCACGAGGATCTGGTCGTCGCCCGATTCGAAGCCGACCAGCAGCAGGCGCAGGCCGTTCTCCTTCATCACCTTCAGCGACTTGTACGGCACGTTCGCCTTCGCGTTGCACGACCACGTCATGCCGAGCTTGCCCAGGCCGATGGCGATGGCTTCGGCGCGCGGCAGATCGTCGGTGAAGGTGTCGTCGTCGAACATCAGTTCCTTCACTTCCGGCATGTTGTCGCGGATCCACTTCGCTTCCGCGAGCACGTTCTCGACCGAGCGCGTGCGGTAGCGATGGCCGCTGACCGTCTGCGGCCACAGGCAGAACGTGCAGCGCGACTTGCAGCCGCGGCCCGTGTAGATCGATACGTACGGATAGTTGAGGTAGCCGATGAAGTAGTTGTCGATCTTCAGGTCGCGCTTGTAGACGGGCGCGACGAACGGCAGTTCGTCCATGTTCTCGAGGATCGGACGCGCTTCGTTGTGCTCGATCGAGCCGTCCTTCGCGCGCCAGCTCAAGCCCTTGATCTCGGGGAACGGCTTGCCTTCGGCGATTTCCTTGCAGGTGTAGTCGAATTCCTCGCGGCACACGAAGTCGATCGCCTCGCTCGCCGTGAGCGAGTTGTGCGGATCGACCATCACCTTCGCGCCGACCATGCCGACCAGCATCGACGGCTTCATCTTCTTCAGGTCCTGCGCGAACATCGCGTCGGTGGGGAACGACGGCGTGCTCGTGTGGATGATCACGAGGTCGTAGTCGTTGGCGATCTTCAGCGTTTCCTCGACCGACAGGCCGTCGGCCGGTGCGTCGACCACACGGCTGCCCGGCACGAGCGCGGCCGGCTGCGCGAGCCACGTCGGGTACCAGAAGGAACGGATTTCGCGCTTCGCCTGATAGCGCGAGCCGGCTCCGCCGTCGAAGCCGTCATACGAAGGGGCCTGCAAGAACAGCGTTTTCATGAATGCTCCGGTAGCCTGCATAGTTCGATTCGTTTCAACGATTCAGTCAATAACCCGCGGGCCGCCCTGCCGGCGCCCGCCGCTTTGTCATGTCGCATCGCGCGGCATGGCCGCGCGGCGCGTCTCGGCCCTGCGGCCGGATTCGATCGGGAACGCGCGCACGGCCGCTCCGTCGGGCAACGTGCGTTAGCGGCCGTCCCCGCCTTCCACCACCGCCGTCGCGCGCTCGCCGCCAACCACCGCCATCCGAGCGCCGCGCCACACGACGTGCGTGCCGAACGCGGCGGCGAGCCATTCGAGCGCCAGCAGCGTGTCGCGCACCGCGACGAGCGGCAGATCGCGCCAGAACGCGCGCCAGCCATCCGCGCCGCGCGCATGCAGCACCAGCCGCCCGAACATACCCACGACGGCCGCGCCACCCGCCAGCGTGCCGGCGAAGGTGCCGTCGAGACGCAGCGCGAGCGCTGCGCCGATCGCGAGCCACGGCGCGGTAAACGTGATGAACAGGAACGTGAAGCCGGCCGGGTTCAGCGAACGGATCGTGCGCAGCCAGCGCGTCTCGCGGTGCCAGAGCGGCCCGAACGACGGCTCGATCACGTCGGTCGCGACCTCGACCTCGGACAGCACGGTGCGTCGCCCGAGGCGGCGCGGCAGTTCGGCGAGCCAGAAATCGTCGGCCAGCTCGTCCTTCAGCGCGAGCAAGCCGCCGATCCGCTCGAGCGTGTCGCGCGTCAGCGCGAGCGTCGCGCCGAAGCCGAAGTGGCTCGAGCAGCCGAGGTGCGCGATCCGCACCGACGGCGCAAACCACGCATCGACGAACTGCGCGCCGATCCGCGTCCAGAACCCGCCGACGCTGCGCGCATGATACAGACACGTGACGACACCGACCGACGCGTCGGCGAGCGGCGCCGTCACGCGCTCCAGATAGTCCGGCTTCACCGCGATGTCGCTGTCCGCGATCACGATGCGGCCGTACTTCGCGCGTTCGGCCAGATTGATCAGGTTGCTGACCTTCAGGTTCTTGCCATGCACGCGCGCGTCGATCACGAGCGTGATGTCGCACTCCGGATAGTCGGCGCGCAACCGCTCGACCACGGCGACGGCCGGATCGGCCGCGGACGCGACCCCGAACAGCACTTCGTGGCGCGGGTGCCGCTGCTCGCAGAACGTCGCGAGGTTTTCATACAGGTGCGGCTCCGCGCCGCACAGCGGCTTGAGCACGCTGACGGGCGCGAAGCCGTCGCGCGCGGCGGTGCGCGGCGTGCGTGGGCGCGGCGCGAAGGCCGCGGCGAGCGCGTAGCCGGACGCAGCGAGCGTGAACGCGAGCAGGAGCCAGTCGAGCAGCGTGACGGTCGGCGTCATGCGCGAGCCCCCCCGGCGATGCGGGCGCCCTGCCGATCGATCGAACCTGGTTGAAGGCGATTGGGTATTCCGAGAGCAACGAACGCGGGCACGACCCGACTCCTTGTTCCAGCAGCAGCGTGTGTGTAATGGCGAGGCTCGGCCCATTCCCCGAATGCGACCCGCCCCGGCTTCGCGTGGCACATCTCCGCACGATGC
Source organism: Burkholderia sp. SIMBA_062 (assembly GCF_046534765.1). Taxonomy (NCBI): domain Bacteria; kingdom Pseudomonadati; phylum Pseudomonadota; class Betaproteobacteria; order Burkholderiales; family Burkholderiaceae; genus Burkholderia; species Burkholderia sp. SIMBA_062. Next base: position 29,929 of record NZ_JAWRYD010000024.1, on the reverse strand, counting down.
CCGGACGGGATGCGGGAAGATTCGAATGGCGAACGTCGGCACAACATGAACAGGCGCCGGATTTTAGCAGCCCAAGTCGGCCGCGTGCGGACGGCGCAAGCAAGGGACTAGTGCGATTTCGGCAAAGCTGCGCGGCCGGCAAACCATTCTGGTGCCACTACGTTCACGCTAGCGTAAGCACTTTGCAGGCGTATTGCAGTCTTCAAAATCAAACATTTCGTGGAAATTTGTATGTCGATGCGAAGACATGTCCAATCGCCGTAAAGATTAGTCATTATTTGGGGATTGGATGGATTTCTGCAACGATCACGGCATCCCGCCAGACACCACCTTGCACCCCTGAAAGGCGCATGGGTATCCGCGCGTCGCCAGCGCGTTCCGGAACCCTTTGGCAAAATCGTCGACATCTGTTGCGCATGCGCATCACCGCGCCCCTCCCTTTAGAAGGCCACCGATGATTCCGTTTTCCGTACTCGACCTCGCCCCCATTCCCGCCGGCGCGGACGCCGCGCAGGCTTTCCGCAATACCGTCGATCTCGCACGGCACGCGGAGCGCCTGGGTTACCGGCGCTACTGGCTCGCCGAACATCACAACATGCCCGGCATCGCGAGCGCGGCGACCGCCGTCGTCATCGGCCATGTCGCGGGCGCGACGAAGACGATCCGCGTCGGCTCGGGCGGGATCATGCTGCCGAACCATGCGCCGCTCGTGATCGCCGAGCAGTTCGGCACGCTCGCGTCGCTGTATCCGGGGCGCATCGACCTCGGGCTCGGCCGTGCGCCCGGCACCGACCAGACCACGTCGCGCGCGCTGCGCCGCGACCTGATCGGCAGCGCCGACTCGTTTCCGGACGACGTCGCCGAGCTGCAGCGCTACTTCGCGGAACCGGTGCCCGGCCAGCGCGTGCGCGCGGTGCCCGGTGCGGGGCTGGACGTGCCCGTGTGGCTGCTGGGATCGAGTCTGTTCAGCGCGCAGCTCGCCGCGATGCTCGGGCTGCCGTTCGCGTTCGCGTCGCACTTCGCGCCGGACTACCTGATGCGTGCGCTCGAACTCTATCGCGCGCAGTACCGGCCGTCGGCCGCGTGGCCGAAGCCGCATGCGATGGTCGGCATCAACGTGTTCGCGGCCGATACCGACGACGAGGCGCGGCGCCTCTTCACGTCGCTGCAGCAGCAGTTCATCAACCTGCGCCGCGGCACGCCGGGCAAGCTGCCGCCGCCCGTCGACGCGCTCGAGGCGAGTGAATTCGAACTCGCGAACGTCGCGCACGCGCTGTCGTTCGCGGCCGTCGGCTCGCGCGACACGGTGCGCGACAAGCTGCGCGACCGGATTGCACAGACGGGCGCGGACGAGGTGATCATCACCGCGCAGATCTACGATCACGCCGCACGGGTGCGCTCGTTCGAACTGGCGGCGCAGATCCGCGACGAACTCGCGAACGAAACCCGCTGACCGCACGGGCGCGGGCGCCCCGCCGTCACGTCACTACGGGTGCACCGCGTCCAGCCCGTCGAGCAGCGCCTTGTGGAACGCATCCGGATCCTGGATCTGCGGCGCGTGGCCGAGCGCCGGGAATTCGACGAGCTGCGCGCCGGGGATCGCCGCCTGCGTACGCTTCGCGAGTTCCGGGTAGTGGCCGAGCTTCGCGTGCACGTCGGGCGGCGCCACCTCCTTGCCGATCGCGGTCGTGTCCTTGTCGCCAATCAGCAGCAGCGTCGGCACGCGGATCGCGCCGAGTTCGTAGACCACCGGCTGGGTGAGGATCATGTCGTAGATCAGCGCCGAGTTCCACGCAACCACGTCGCGGCCCGGGCCGCGATACATGCCGGCGAGCATCTGCACCCAGCGCTCGTAGGCGGGCGACCACTTGCCCGCGTAGTAGGTCGCCTGTTCGTAGCGGCGGATTCCGTCGGCGTTCGTCTTCTGTTCGCGCGCATACCAGTAGTCGACCGGCAGCGGCGGCACGCCGAGCGCCTTCCAGTCCTCGAGGCCGATCGGGTTCACCAGCACGAGCTGGTCGGTCGCCTTCGGATACATCAGCGCATAGCGCATCGCGAGCATCCCGCCCGTCGAATGGCCGACGATCGTCGCCGATTTCACGCCGATCGACTCGAGCAGCGCATGCGTATTGCGCGCGAGCTGCTGGAAGCTGTACTGGTAGCGCTCAGGCTTCGACGACTTGCAGAAGCCGATCTGGTCCGGCGCGACCACGCGATAGCCGGCGCGGCTCAGCACGCCGATCGTGTCCTCCCAGGTCGCCGCGCAGAAGTTCTTCCCATGCAGCAGCACGACGGTGCGGCCGTTCGGGTGCGCCGGCTGCACGTCCATGTACATCATCTCGAGGGTTTCGCGCTGCGACACGAACGCGTAGCGATGCACCGGCTCCGGATAGGCGAAACCTTCCAGGCGGGGGCCGTACGCGGGCCCGTCGTTGCCGGCCGGCGCCGGCGCGGCGGCCACGGCCGAGGTCGCGCATGCCGCGGCGACGCCGGCGCCGAGCACGGCGGCGCGCGCGAGGGACAACATCTTGCAAATCGAGAGCATGGCGATCACGGTAAGGGGTAATGCACGCGCGCAACCGGGCGGCTTCGCGCCCCGCGATTCTACGCGGTCGGGCTGACGACGGCGCGCAACACTCGATGGCCGTGCGACTTCCGCGCGCGCGACGAACTCGGGTATCGTGTGTCGTGACCCTGACACGCCTGCAGGCGAACACTCATGAAAAACGTCCTCAGCATTCAGTCGCACGTGATCTACGGACACGCCGGCAACAGCGCGGCCGTGTTCCCGATGCAGCGCCTCGGTGTCAACGTCTGGCCGCTCAACACCGTCCAGCTGTCGAATCACATGCAGTACGGCCACTGGGCCGGCAGCGCGATCGACGCCGCGAAAATGGAGCAGCTCGTCGACGGCGTCGCCGCGATCGGCGCGCTCAAGCGCTGCGACGCGGTGCTGTCCGGCTTCGTCGGCTCGCCGCCGCAGGCGCGTGCGACGGTCGAGATCGTGCGCACGGTGAAGGCGATGAACCCGAACGCGTGGTACTTCTGCGATCCGGCGATGGGCCAGACGGGCGGCGTCCGGCCCGAACCCGGCGTCGAGGAATTCATCGTCCAGGAGATGCCTGCGCTCGCGGACGGCATGTCGCCGAACCACACCGAGTTGCAGAAGCTCGCGGGGCGGCGCATCGAGACCGTCGCCGAAGCCGTGGACGCGTGCCGCGCGCTGATCCGCCGTGGCCCGAAGATCGTGCTCGTCAAGCACCTGCACGACCGCAACAGCCCGGCCGACCGCTTCAACATGCTCGCCGTCACCGAAACCGAAGCGTGGATCGGCCAGCGCCCGCTGTATGCGTTTCCGCGCCATCCGGTCGGCGTCGGCGATCTCACCAGCGCCATTTTCGTCGCGCGCCGGCTGCGCGGCGACTCGGTGCGCGCCGCGTTCGAGCACACGCTCGCGGCCGTGCACGCGGTCGTGAAGGCGACCTACGACGCGCGCCGCTACGAACTCGAACTCGTCGCCGCGCAGGACGAAATCGCGCGCCCGAGCGAATGGTTCGGCGCGTGGGTGACCGACGCGTGATGCGCCCGCATCGGCCGCGAATCCTCCGAATCTCGTCGAATCCCCCGGTATCCCCCGCTTCTCCGGCGTGCCGCGCGCGCTGCCGCCCTCGCCTCTCCCCCGCAGTTCGATCGCCGGCGCAATGCCGTGCGCGTCCCGTCCGGTCCGCGCGTGCAAACGGTTCCGGACTTCACATGAATGACACCGATTCCTCGCTATGCTCGCGACGGCACGACTGGCGCAGCCGCATCCTGCGCCCGGACGCGCCGAATTTTTCCCGCATGTCCCGCCAATCGGCTCCCTTCCTTGACCCACGATAACGACCATGACCCGATCGAACCGTCGTGACTTCCTGCGCGTCGCCGCCGGCACCGCCGGCGCCGCCGCGCTGAACCTGTTCCCGCCCGTGATCCGCGATGCGCTTGCGATTCCGGCGAACCGCCGTACCGGCACCATCCGCGATATCGAACACATCGTGATCCTGATGCAGGAGAACCGTTCGTTCGACCACTACTTCGGCACGATGCGCGGCGTGCGCGGCTTCGGCGATCCTCGCCCGCTGCGCCTCGCGAACGGCAAGTCGGTGTTCCATCAGCCGGTCGGCCCGGCCGAGCTGCTGCCGTTCCACCCGGGCGCGGACAAGCTCGGCCTGCAGTTCCTGCAGGACCTGCCGCACGGCTGGCAGGACATGCACGCCGCGTGGAACAAGGGCCGCTACGACCAGTGGGTGCCGAACAAGGGCACCACGACGATGGCGTACCTGAAGCGCGACGACATCCCGTTCCACTACCAGCTCGCCGACGCATTCACGATCTGCGACGCGTACCACTGCGCGATCCCGAGTTCGACCGACCCGAACCGCTACTACATGTGGACCGGCTACGTCGGCAACGACGGCACGGGCGGCGGCCCGGTGCTCGGCAACGAGGAAACGGGCTACGGCTGGACGACCTATCCGGAAGTGCTCGAGCAGGCCGGCGTGTCGTGGAAGATCTACCAGGACGTCGGTACCGGGCTCGACGCGAACGGCTCGTGGGGCTGGACGCAGAACCCGTACATCGGCAACTACGGCGACAACTCGCTGCTCTACTTCAACCAGTACCGCAACGCGCGGCCCGGCACGCCGCTGTACGACAAGGCGCGCACCGGCACCAACATCAGCGCCGGCGGTACGCTGTTCGACGTGCTGCAGCAGGACGTGAAGAACGGCACGCTGCCGCAGGTGTCGTGGATCTGCGCGCCGGAAGCGTACTCGGAACACCCGAACTGGCCGGCCAACTACGGCGCGTGGTACATCGAGCAGGTGTTGAAGGCGCTCGTGTCGAATCCGGACGTGTGGAGCAAGACCGCACTCTTCATCACCTACGACGAGAACGACGGCTTCTTCGACCACGTGCCGCCGCCGTTCGCACCGCAGTCGCGCGACAACGGGCTGTCGACGGTCGCAACGACCAACGAGGTGTTCGCCGGCGACGCGTCGCACATGGCCGGCCCGTACGGGCTCGGGCCGCGCGTGCCGATGCTGGTCGTGTCGCCGTGGACCAAGGGCGGCTGGGTCTGCTCGCAGACCTTCGATCACACGTCGCTGCTGCAATTCATCGAAGCGCGTTTCGGCGCGCAGTATCCGGTGACGGCCGCCAACGTGTCGCCGTGGCGCCGTGCGGTGTGCGGCGACCTGACGTCGGCCTTCGAATTCGCCACCGCCGACGCCGTCTGGCCGACGCTGCCCGACACGAGCGGCTATGCGCCGCCCGACCGCGTGCGCCACCCCGACTACATCCCGGTGCCGCCGGTGCTGCAGAAGCTGCCGAAACAGGAGGCCGGGCTGCGTCCGGCGCGCGCGCTGCCGTACGAGCTGTTCGTGCACGGCCGCGTCGAAGCCGCGAACGGCCAGTTCCGGCTGACCTTCGCGAACACCGGCCGCGCGGGCGCGGCATTCCAGGTGCAGTCGCGCAACCGCCTCGACGGCCCGTGGGCGTACACGGTCGAAGCCGGCAAGCGGATCGCCGATACGTGGAGCGCCGCGGCGTCGCTCGGCCTGTACGACCTCGACGTGTACGGCCCGAACGGCTTCTACTGCCATTTCCGCGGCCCGTTCGCGACCGGCGTCGGCAGCGCGAGCGTGAACCCCGAGGTGATCTACGGCTACGACGTCGCGAACGGCAACATCACCCTGCGCCTGATGAACCGCGGCCACAAGGCCGTGCAGCTCAAGGTGACGAACGCATACGGCCACGGCCGCGCGCGCACGTTCGACCTCGCGCCGGGCGCGCACGTCGACGACTACTGGGATCTGCGCGGCAGTCACGGCTGGTACGACCTGACCGTCAGCGACGGCCGTCCGCTCGGCTTCCTGCGCCGCTTCGCGGGCCACGTCGAGACCGGCCGCCCGAGCACGAGCGACCCGGCCATCCGCACGAACGCGTCGCACGACGACGCCGAAGCCGCATCGGACGCCCTGTCCGACTGACGACGGCGAACGCGGCGCGGCCCCGCCGGGGCCGCGCCGCCCATCCTGCCTCCCGTCCGTTCGTGACGGGAAACTCCCGATACCGGACGCCCGCATACGCGCGGAAGCTATGCGCAAATCCGCATCGAATGCGCGGCAAATTGCCAAGACCCGTGCATATCGGCGACCTATATATCGATACGATCGGGGCTCCTCGCCGAGCCTGACGGGAGATTCTTCCGGGAATCGTGAACATGCCGACCTCCCCGCCCGATTCCGAGAAGCGGTCGAACCGCCCACCCGTCGCACGCGTCCGGCCGCCGGCTGCGTGCGGTATCCACCCGCTGGTGTAGAACAAGAGGAACGAACATGAAATTTCGTCATTCCCTGTTGTCGGTATCGGTCGTATCCACCTTTGCCCTCCTCTCGCAACAGGCCGCCCGGGCCGCCGACGCGGCCGACGTGAAGGTCGGCTTCGCCGCGCCGCTCACAGGCGTGAACGCCGGCTACGGCAAGGACCTTCAGAACGGCGTGCAGCTCGCGCTCGACGATGCCGCCGCGCAGAAGATACAGATCGCCGGCAAGCTCGCGCACTTCAACCTCGTCGTGCAGGACGACCAGGCCGACCCGCGCATCGGCGTGCAGGCCGCCCAGGCGCTCATCGACCAGAACGTGTCGGTGGTGGTCGGCCACTTCAACTCCGGGACGACGATTCCGGCGTCGGTCGTCTACGACAAGGCCGGCATTCCGGTGATCGATCCGGCCGCGACCAACCCGACGCTCACGTCGCGCGGGCTCGCGAACATGTTCATGGTGATCGCGACCGACGGCCAGAACGCCGGCAACGCGGGCAAGTACGCGGTCGACGTGACCAAGGCGAAGCGCATCGCGATCATCGACGACCGCACCGCGTTCGGCCAGGGCGAGGCGGACGAGTTCGAGAAGGCCGTGAAGGCGGCCGGCGGCAACATCATCGGCCGCGAGTTCACCAGCAACCAGGCAGTCGATTTCCGTGCGCAGATCACGAGCCTGAAAGGCAAGAACCCCGACCTGATCTTCTTCGGCGGCCTCGATTCGCTCGCCGCGAACTTCGTCAAGCAGATGCGCCAGCTCGGGCTGAACGCGAAGTTCGTCGGCGGCGGCGGCGTGAAGGACAACGAGTTCATCAAGATCGCCGGCCCGGCCGCGGAAGGCGCGATGGCGTGGGAATACGGGCGTCCGCTCGACGAGCTGCCGCAGGGCAAGGATTTCGAACAGCGGTTCAAGAAGCGCTTCGGCGTCGAGGTGCTGTCGTACGCGCAGTTCGGCTACGACGCGACCTGGGCCGCGATCAAGGCGATGCAGGCAGCCAACTCGACCGATCCGAAGGTCTACCGCCCGGCGCTGAAGAAGATCGACTTCGAGGGCATCACCGGCCGGATCTCGTTCGCGAACGACGGTTCGCTGAAGAGCGGGATGTCGACGCTGTACCAGGTGAAGAACGGCGCGTGGAAGACGATCGTCACGAAGGGAGGCTGATCGGAACCAGATGGCGACCTGGGTAGCCAGGCCGCCGGGGCGTGACGGGCGGTGGGAACGCCGCCCGGCCGCCCGTCACACGATGCGGCGACAGGCAAAGATGCCGCGACTGCGAAACGATCGACGCACCTACGCTGAATTCATACGATGTCTGATGTTGGGGCCGCGGCCCAGCGCGACGCGCGGGCCGTGCAGGCCGCCTCGCGTCAGCTGGCCTGCGTGTCGCGTTCCGCCTCGGCCGCCTCGTGCGCGCGGCGCAGCCGCTCGCGACTGTTGGTCAGGTGCGTGCGCATCGCGGCGCGCGCGGCTTCCGGGTCGTGACGCGCGATCGCCTCGTAGATGTCCTCGTGCTCGTGATTGAGCCGGCCGACATAGCGCTCCAGGTCGTCGCCGGCGAAGCGCGCCGAATTCACGCGCGTGCGCGGGATGATCGACGCACCGAGCTGCGTCATGATGTCGACGAAGTAGCGGTTGCCGGTGGATTGCGCGATCTGCAGGTGGAAGTTGAAGTCGAGCTGCGCCGTGTCGCGGCCGCCGCCCGCCCCCGACGCGATCGCGTCGAGCGCACGCCGCAGCGCGGCGAGGTCGGTGTCGTTCGCGCGCTGCGCGGCGAGGCTCGCGCATTCGCTTTCAAGGCTGATGCGCAGCTCGAGCACCGCGAGCACGTCGCGCAGCGTCATGATGGTCGCGGGATCGATGCCGAGCGCCTGGCGGCGCGACGGTTCGAGCACGAAGCTGCCGATGCCGTGGCGCGTCTCGATGAGGTGGCTCGCCTGCATCCGCGAGATCGCTTCGCGCACGACCGTGCGGCTGACGCCCTGCGCCGCCATGACTTCGGTTTCGGTCGGCAGCTTGTCGCCGGGACGCAGCGTGCCGTTTTCGATCTGCGCGGTCAGCGCGTCGACGACATCTTGTGCGAGGCTGCGTGCGCGACGGCGCGGCGCTGCGGGAAGCGTGGGCACGGACATGAGGCCGGTTCCTTTTTGAATGATCGTAATGTGAGCCGAGGGTTTACGCGGGGTTTGAGCGAACGCCGATGATTCATTATACTGCGTCACAAGTCATCCGACGACTGATGATCGCGACACGAATCTCCTGTTGACCGAGGCACGCGCATCGGCGCCTGCCGGTCCCGTGGTTCGCGATTGGCCGACCTTCGCGCTTCTGCGCGATATCGGCATCGAGCTGGTCGCTCCCGCCCATTCGGGTTGCCGTCGACATGCGGGGGCTTGCGCGCCGCGCACGTCGGTTGTCGAATGATCGCACCTCCCGCCGCGCGCGGCAAAGATTTTGCCGCACGGCATTGCCCACTCTTTTGCCATCGCCGCCATGAACGCCGTCACTGCCTCGCCTTCCCACGACACGCCACGCATCGTCGAGCTGCAAGCCATTCCGGTCGCCGGCCACGACAGCATGCTGCTCAACCTGAGCGGCGCGCACGGTCCGTTCTTCACCCGCAACCTCGTGATCCTGAAGGACAGCGCGGGCCGGACCGGCGTCGGCGAAGTGCCGGGCGGCGAAAGCATCCGCCGCACGCTCGAGGATGCGCGCGCGCTCGTCGTCGGCCAGCCGGTCGGCAACTACCACGCGGTGCTCAACGACGTGCGGCGTACCTTTGCCGATCGCGACGTGAGCGGCCGCGGCCTGCAGACGTTCGACCTGCGCACCACGATCCACGCGGTCACCGCGCTCGAGGCCGCGCTGCTCGACCTGCTCGGCCAGCATCTCGGCGTGCCCGTGGCCGCGCTGCTCGGCGAAGGGCAGCAGCGCGAGCGCGTCGAGATGCTCGGCTACCTGTTCTACGTCGGTGATCGGAGCAAGACCGCGCTGCCCTATCGCGATGGCCGCGGCGCGACCGACGACTGGACCCGCGTGCGCGACGAGGCCGCGCTGACGCCCGAGGCGGTCGTGCGCCTCGCCGAAGCCGCGCATGCGCGCTACGGTTTCAACGACTTCAAGCTGAAGGGCGGCGTGTTCGAAGGCGCGCGAGAGGTCGACGCCGTGACGGCGCTGGCCGAGCGTTTCCCCGAAGCGCGCGTGACGCTCGATCCGAACGGCGCGTGGTCGCTCGACGAGGCGGTGCGGCTGTGCCGCGACCTGCACCACGTGCTCGCCTATGCGGAAGATCCGTGCGGCGCGGAGAACGGCTACTCGGGCCGCGAGGTGATGGCCGAATTCCGCCGCTCGACCGGGCTGCCGACGGCCACCAACATGATCGCGACCGACTGGCGCCAGATGGGCCACGCGGTGCAATTGCACGCCGTCGACATCCCGCTCGCCGACCCGCACTTCTGGACCATGCAGGGCTCGGTGCGCGTCGCACAGATGTGCCGCGACTGGGGCCTCACGTGGGGTTCGCATTCGAACAACCACTTCGACGTGTCGCTCGCGATGTTCACGCACGTCGCGGCTGCGGCGCCCGGCCAGGTCACCGCGATCGACACGCACTGGATCTGGCAGGACGGTGAACGGCTCACGCGCGAGCCGCTGAAGATCGAGAACGGGCTCGTGGAAGTGCCGAAGCGGCCGGGCCTCGGCATCGACATCGACATGGATGCGGTCGCGCTCGCGCACGAGTTGTACAAGCAGCACGGGCTCGGCGCGCGCGACGATGCGGCGGCGATGCAGTATCTGATTCCGGGGTGGACGTTCAACAACAAGCGCCCCTGCCTCGTGCGCTGAGCGCGGAACGAGCCGGGTGGCGGGTCCGCCCGGCCGGAACGAAATGCGCCGGCTCGCCCGGGAATCGGCGCGTGCCGGGCGGGGAAAAGCCTGCCGGCATCGGACGAAAACGGAATTCGCGCGGCTACGGCCCGTCGACCCCTCGACCCGTCGGCCCGTCGGCCCGTCGGCCCGTCGGCCCGTCGGTCGGTCGGCCCGTCGGTCGGTCGGCCCGTCGGTCCAGAATGAGCCCGCCCGGGAACGGCAACCGGCGCTATCAGCCGGTCAAAGCTGCCCGGCCGCCCAGATTCCCCGCGCCATCCCCGACGCGGCAAACACGATCACCATCACGAGCGCGGCCTGCCAGTGGCCGATCCGCACATAGATCCGTGCGCGGCCGAGATCCGGCATCTGCTGCCGCCGCGCGGCGATGCGCCAGCGGATCAGCCCGAGCATCGGCACGACCTCGAGCAGCAGGATCAGCACCAGCGCGGTCATCTTGAGGTGAAAGAGCGGCTCGTGCAGGTAATACGCGGCGCCTTTCTCGAAGCCGCCGAAGGCGCGCGTGAGCCCCGTCGCGATCAGCACCAGCGCGGACAATCCCCAGGCCGCATCGGCCTTGAACACACCGGGCAGGTCGGCGGCCTGCGCCGACGCGATGACCCGGCGCAGCGCGCGGTTGCGCCCCGCGATCGCGGCGAACGCGACGCCGAACGCCATCAGGTGAACAGCGGCCAGCAACCAGCGGACGATCATTGCGCCTCCTTGTCGCCCGCGCGCCGCGCAGGCCTTGTCAGACGATCTGCTTGAGCGCCGCGTCGAGCGCGAGCACCGCGACGCGGTCGCCCTCGGTCACGAGCGGCGCGCGCATCACGATCTGCCGGTTATGGCCGACGGCCGCCGGCGAATCCCACAGCAGCTCGACCTTCGGCCGCCGGAACAGGCTGCCGCGACGCGGCGGCACGGCGGCCGGCTGCGCACCCTGCTCGCCCGCGGCCGTCGTCGCCTGGCCGGGCCAGCGCACGGAGAGTTCGCGCGCATCGTACTGGCCGACCTTGCGGCTCTCCATCCAGACGATCGCGGTACGGGTGAGCGTATCGAGCGAGATCGCGTAGCGGCCGACCGCGAAACGGCGCGCGGCCACGTTGGTACGCCACAGCGGCCGTGGCCGGCACATCCACACGATCGCCGCATACAGCGCCGGCGCGGCGACGAGCCAGCCGTTGGTCGCCGTCACCGCGTGCAGCGCAGGACGCCAGCCGGCCGCCCACGCGAACGCGCCGATCGACCAGGCGGCAAACAGGAAACCGATCAGCGCGAACACCCGCAGCGCCTGGCGCAGCCACTGCGGCAGCGGATGGAACGGCCGCTCGGCGCGCGCGGCGGCCCCCGGCAGCGCGAGCAGCAGGAAGATCAGCACGAGATAGACGAACGCCCAGGGCGACGACACCATCGCCGACAGCGACGCGCGATAGCCCATCTGGGACATCGAGAACAGCCAGCGCGCGAACAGCACGAGACCGATCGCGCGCAATGCGAAGATCACGCCGGCGCCGGGGGCCGGCGCTGCGCGCGTCGTTTTCGTTCTCGCCAAGACTGCTCTCCTCTCGAGGTTCGTACGGGGCCGGATTTCACGGCACGGCCATTATAGGGACATTACCGTCTGGACAGATGGCCGGATGGCGTGCCGGCCCCGTTCGGGGGCCGTTCGCGGGGTCGGGCGCGGCGAGAATACAACAGATCCGCGCCGCAGATGTGACAACGCCCCGCCGGGGTCCCGGACGGGGCGTCGATGAGGGCCTCAACCGCGGTGCGGCCCGCGGCCCGGCATCAGTTTGCGTTGACTTCGCGCAGCACCGTGCGGCGCTTCTGGCGCAGCAGTTCCTCGTAGCCCTTCACGTAGTTCTGCGCCATCACCTTCGACGAGAAGCGCGCTTCGAACGCGGCCCGCACCTTCTCGCGCGGCAGCGTATCGAGGCGCTTGAGCGCCGCGACGGCCGACAGCTCGTCCTCGACGACGAAGCCCGACACGCCGTTGTCGATCACTTCCGGCACCGAGCCACGCTTGAACGCGATCACCGGCGTGCCGCAGGCCATCGCCTCGATCATCACCAAGCCGAACGGCTCCGGCCAGTCGATCGGGAACAGCAGCGCGTGCGCGTTGCCCAGGAATTCGGTCTTTTCCGACTCGCTGATTTCGCCGATGTACTCGACGTGCGGCAGCGCGAACAGCGGCTTGATTTTCTCTTCGTAGTACGCGCGGTCAGCCTTGTCGAGCTTCGCGGCAATCTTGATCGGCAGGCCGGCCTGCTCGGCGATGCGGATCGCGGTGTCGACGCGCTTTTCCGGCGAGATGCGGCCGAGGAACGCGAGATAGCTCGGCTTCACGTTCGGGATCGGCGTCAGCAGGTTTTCCGGCAGGCCGTGGTACACGGTCGACAGCCAGTTCGCCTGCGGCAGCGGGATGCGCTGGTTGTCGGAGATCGACACGACCGGCACGTCGCTGAACGCGTTGAAGATCGGCTGCAGTTCCGGCAGGTCGAGACGGCCGTGCATCGTCGTCAGATGCGGGACCGGCTGGCGCGAGAACAGCGAGAACGGGTAGTAGTCGATGTGGCAGTGCAGGACGTCGAACTCTTCCGCGCGGCGGCGCACCTGCTCGAGGAGCAGCATGTGCGGGGCCATCACGTCGCGGATCGTCGGGTCGAGGCGCAGCGCCTGCGGCCAGCACGCTTCGAGCTTCGCGGAGGTTTGCGAATCGCCGCTCGCGAAGAGCGTGACGTCATGCCCCATCTCGACAAGTGCTTCGGTCAGATAGGACACCACTCGCTCGGTACCACCGTAAAGCTTCGGGGGGACCGCTTCATGCAACGGAGCGATTTGGGCGATTCGCATGCGTAACTCCTAAAAAATCGGCTAAAAACCAGGTATGAGTCGGCAACCTGCCGGCGATCCGGGCTGGATGCATTTCGTCCGATGGTCGGACGAATCAGCCTGGCGGGGCGTCGAACCCGCGCTGCTCGAGGAGCGTCGGCGATGCGACAGGCATAGAACGTTCGAAACGAAGACCCGTTGACAGGGGTTCGTAAAAAAACCTGGAATCGACCCCGGAGCCGATTATCTAGGGTTAATCCCGAGACGGCGCAGGACATTTCAAACACTTTACTTTGTTACAAAGCCGCAACACTTTGCAACCCGCGGACTCGGGTGTCCGTTCTAGAGTGGAAGGCCCTTTTGGCGATCCTTGTCGCTCGTGTCGGCGGCGTGATTCCGGCACATGAAACAGGACGGGATGCCAGATTTTATCTCAAAATCGATCGCGAGCCTCTGGCCTAGGCAAGATTCGCGCAGCGCGACGCAGGCCTTGTTTACAATGCCGGATTATTCAGTCCGGGCGCACGCCGGCATGCGATCCAGCCGCAACGCTCAATCACCGAATCACCGCACGCATATTTTGGAATCTCTTACCCCCGCCCAGCGCAACGCCCACAACGCGAAGCTCTCGAGCTACGCGCACCGACCGCTCGCGTTCCTGTTCCGCTACATCCGCCTGCATCCCGTTGCCCACCTCGTCGTGCTCTGCAGCGTGCTGGCTGCCGTCGGCTGCGCGCTCGGCTCGCAATACGCGATCAAGCACCTGATCGACGTGCTGGCGACCGGGCGCCATCATCCGGGCCCGCTGTGGAGCGCGTTCGCGCTGCTCGTCGGGCTGATCGCGGCCGACAACCTGCTGTGGCGGGTCGGCGGCTGGGCCGCCGCGCACACGTTCGTCGCGGTCACCGGCGACCTGCGGCGCGACCTGTTCCAGTACCTGATCGGCCATTCGCCGACCTACTACTCGGAAAAGCAGCCGGGCACGCTCGCGAGCCGCATCACGGCCACGTCGAACGCGGTCTATACGTCGGAGAACACGATGGCGTGGAACGTGCTGCCGCCGTGTATCGCGGTGATGGGCGCGATCCTGATGATCATCGTCGTCAATCCGCTGATGGCCGCCGGCCTGCTCGGCTGCTCGGCCGTGCTGTCCATCATCCTGTTCAAGCTGGCCGGGCGCGGCTCGGCGCGTCACCACGCATTCGCGGCCAAGGCCGCGGCGGTCGACGGCGAGCTCGTCGACGTGATCGGCAACATGGGGCTCGTGCGTGCGTTCGGGATGACGGTGCGCGAACAGAAGCGCTTCAGCGCAACGATCAAGGCGGAGATGGACGCGCGCCAGCAGAGCCTGTTCTATCTCGAGAAGCTGCGGCTGCTGCATGCGGTGATCACCGCGATGCTGTCGGCCGGCCTGCTCGGCTGGGCGCTGTGGCTGTGGGACCAGGGCCGCGCGACGTCGGGCGACATCGTGCTCGTCAGCTCGCTCGGCTTCACGATCCTGCACGGCACGCGCGACCTCGCGGTCGCGCTCGTCGACGTCACGCAGCACATCGCGCGCCTGTCCGAAGCCGTGAAGACGCTGCTCGAACCGCACGGGATGCCGGACCACTCCGACGCGAAGCCGCTGGCGGCCACCGGCGGGCGCGTCGACTTCGAGCGCGTGACGTTCGCGTATCCGCACCGCCGCGCGATCCTCGACCACTTCGACCTCCATATCGAGCCGGGCCAGCGCGTCGGCCTGATCGGCAAGTCGGGCGCCGGCAAGTCGACCGTGCTCGCGCTGCTGCAGCGCTTCTACGACACGCAGGATGGCGTCGTGAAGGTCGACGGCCAGGACGTGAAGGTGATCACGCAGGACAGCCTGCGCCACGCGATCGCGCTCGTCCCGCAGGACATCTCGCTGCTGCACCGGACGGTCTACGACAACATCGCCTATGGCCGCCCCGACGCGACCCGCGACGAAGTGCTCGCCGCCGCGCGCGACGCGCGCTGCGCGGAGTTCATCGAGGCGATGCCGGAAGGCTATGACACGATCGTCGGCGACCGCGGCGTCAAGCTGTCGGGCGGCCAGCGCCAGCGCATCGCGATCGCGCGGGCGATCCTGAAGAACGCGCCGATCCTGCTGCTCGACGAAGCGACGTCCGCACTCGACAGCTCGTCCGAGGAAGCGATCCAGAGCGCGCTCGACCGCCTGATGGTCGGCCGCACGGTGATCGCGATCGCGCACCGGCTGTCGACGCTGCGCAACTTCGACCGGATCATCGTGATGAGCAACGGCAAGGTGATCGACGACGGCACCCCCGACGTGCTGCGCAACCGCCCCGGTCTGTACCGCGACCTGCTCGCGAAACAGCACGGCCGCCATCACGCACCCGACGGCACCGCGCCGACCGGCGAACGCGTGGCCTGACGCCGCCGCACGCAACCGACAAAAAAGCCGCCTGTGCGAAGCACGGCGGCTTTTTTCATGGCATCGTGCGGCGTCCGCCGCGCAGCGCGCCCGCTACACGCGCTGCAGGTCGCGCAGGAAGTTGTCGCGCCACACCGACACGTTGTTCTCGCGCAGTTGCGCGATCATGTCCGCATAACGCGCGCGCCGCTCGGCGAGCGGCATCGTCAGCGCCTGCGACAGCGCATCGGCCATCCCGTCGATGTCGATCGGATTGACGATCAGCGCGCCCGTCAGCTCGCGCGCGGCCCCCGCGAAGCGCGACAGCACCAGCACGCCCGGATCGTCCGGATTCTGCGCGGACACGTACTCCTTCGCGACG
Source organism: Burkholderia sp. SIMBA_062 (assembly GCF_046534765.1). Classification (NCBI taxonomy): domain Bacteria; kingdom Pseudomonadati; phylum Pseudomonadota; class Betaproteobacteria; order Burkholderiales; family Burkholderiaceae; genus Burkholderia; species Burkholderia sp. SIMBA_062. The sequence goes on along the minus strand of NZ_JAWRYD010000024.1, from coordinate 14,097 downwards.
AGGTTCATGCCGTCGCGCAACGGCGTGACGAAACCCACGCGCGCCAGCCGGTACAGCGCGGCCAGCACCTGCCGGTCGTACTGGCGGTGAATGTAGAGGATCGGCGCCCAGTCGAGTTCAGCGTAGCGGCCGTTGATGCGCCCCGACTCCGCTTCGAGCTGCAGGCGGATGTCCTGGTACGCGCGCAGGTCGGCGCGCGTCGACGGCGCGATCTGCAGGAACGACACGCGATTGCGAATCGACGTCTGGTGCTCCAGCAGTTTCTCGAACGCGCGGAACCGCTCGACGAGCCCCTTCGAATAATCGAGCCGGTCGACGCTCATGATCAACTGGCGCCCGCGCAGCGACGTCGCCAGCGTGCGCACGGCCTTGCCGTTCTCGGCCGCCTGCGCGAGCGACGCGATCTCGTCCGGATACACGCCGATCGGATAGGCGGCCGCCCGCAGCGTGTTGCCGAACGCGCTCACGCGCACCGTGTGCCCTTCGCGCGCGACTTCGCCGCCGGCCTCGAACTCGATGTAGTCGCAGAACGCGCGCAGGTCGGGCTCGGTCTGGAAGCCGAGCAGATCGAACGCGCACAGCGACTCGACGAGCTCGCGATGCGGCGGCACGTTGACGAGCACCTGCGCGGCCGGAAACGGGATGTGCAGGAAAAAGCCGATGCGGTTCTTCACGCCGGCCTCACGCAGCGCACGCGCGAACGGGATCAGGTGATAGTCGTGCACCCAGATCACGTCGTCGTCCTGCAGCAGCGGCACGAGCTGCTGCGCGAGCCACACGTTCACGCGGCGGTAGCCGTCGAACTCATGGCGGTCGTACTGGATCAGGTCGGCGCGGTAATGGAACGCGGGCCACAGCGTCGCGTTCGAGAAACCGCGGTAGTACTGGTCGTAATCGCGGCGCGACAGCCCGACGGTCGCGAACGTCACGGGGCCGCGCTCCTCGATGCGGATCTGCGGCGCACCGGATGCGACCACTTCGCCGCTCCAGCCGAACCACATGCCGCCCGTCTCCTTCAGCGCGTCGTAGACGCCGATCGCGAGGCCCCCCGCCGCCGGTTCGCCTTCCGAAATCGGGGCGACACGGTTTGAAACGATGATGAGTCGACTCATGCGCCCGGCTGCTCCGCGCCAAGCCAGCGGGCAATCTGCGCGTGCAGCGCGTCGACCGAGTCGAGCCGCATGCGGGCCGACGTCTCGCCCGCACCGACCTTGATCGACAGACCGCCCCGCGCGTTGACCACCGCAAAGCCCTTCTCGTCGGTCAGGTCGTCGCCCGCGAACAGCGGCACGCGGCCCGCGAACGGCGGCTCGTCGAGGAACGCGGCCAGCGCGCGCCCCTTGTCGACACCCTTCGGCTTGATCTCGAACACCATCTTGCCCGGCTGCAGCACGTACGCGTCCGCATATTCGGCGACGAGACGCTCGGCCGCTTCGCGCGCGGCCGGCTCGCGCTCGGGTGCATTTCGGTAATGCAGCGCGACGGCCGCGCCCTTGATTTCGAGCAGCATGCCCGGATGACGGTCGACGACGGACGCGAGCTCGCGCTCGATGCGCAGCAGCCGGTCGTCGTTGAAGCCGATGCGCTGCGTGTCGCCGTTCGCGTCGCGACGCTCGGCGCCGTGCAGGCCGGCGATCGGCAGGTCCGGCATATTCAGGAACGTGTCGAGGTTGGCGATGCCGCGACCCGACACGACGGCGAGCGCGCCATGCGAGCGGCGCCGCAGTTCATCGAGCAGCGTCAGCAGCGACGGCGGCACGTGAATGCTGTCGGGCGTGGGCGCCAATTCGACGAGCGTACCGTCGAAGTCGAAAAAGAACGCGGTATCGGTCAGGGACAGGGAAGCCGGAACGGATTGCATCGATTCGATGGTCTGAGGAGCGGCCTGCAAACGCGCGGCCGCCGCTGCGAGAATGGAATTGTGCGCATCTTACCGCGCCTGCGTACCGAGATGGGCGAAACCGGCGCATGGCGGACTTCGCGCCACCGTCCGCGCCAACTGCGACATATTGCCCCGCTCGCGCGTGCCGTACGGGTTTCGAAAGGACGCGGGCGCGGGAATTGCGCTACAGTCGGCAACCGCCGGCCGCGCGACGCATGGCGCCGCGCCGGCCGACGACCGTTCCGTCCGATCGAGCCCCAGGATGTCGTCTGCCCGTCCCGCGCCGCACCGGCGCCGCCTCATCACCCGCTTCGTCCGCACGGCCGCGGCGCTGACCGCCGCCGTCGCGCTCGCCGCATGCACGCACGACGAGCCGAACTGGCACCTGACCAACGTTACGGGCCACCTGCCCGACCTGTCCTTCACGCTGACCGGCGGCGACGGCCATTCGGTCGACGCGAACGCATTCCGCGGCCGCATCGCGCTCGTCTACTTCGGCTATACGCACTGTCCGGACGTCTGCCCCGAAACGATGGCGCGGCTGATGGAAGTGCTCGCGAAACTCGGCCCGCAGGCGAACGACGTGCGCATCCTGTTCGTCTCGGTCGATCCCGCGCGCGACACGCCGCAGGCGATGCAGTCGTACGTCGCCGCATTCGATGCCGCGCACGCGCGTGGCCTGACCGGCACCGACGGCCAGATCGAATCGCTCGCGAAACGCTATCGCGTCGCGTACCAGATGGAAAAACGCGATCCGTCCGGCGGCTACGAAGTCACGCACAGCTCGGCCGTCTACATCTTCGACGCGAACGGTCGCGCGCGTTTGCTCGCGACCGACCGCGATTCGCCCGACGCCATCGCCGCCGATGTGCGCCGGATCATCGACACTGCCTCCCCCTCCCGAACTCCGACATGAAGACGACCCTCAAGACGTTCGCCCTCCTCGCCGCACTGTGCACCGGCGCGCACGCCTACGCCGCCGGCGCGATCACCGCGCACAACGCGTGGGTGCGCTGGCTGCCGAACCAGCTGCCCGCGGGCGGCTACGTGACGCTCGTCAACACGGGCGACAAGCCGGTCGATCTCGTCGACGTCGACAGCCCCGACTACGGGATGGCGATGCTGCACCAGACCGTGTCGAACGGCTCGACGCAGAAGATGGAAATGGTCGACAAGCTGACGATCCCCGCGCGCGGCAAGGTCGACATCGCGCCGGGCGGCTATCACTTCATGCTCGAGGAACCGAAGCACGCGATCAAGCCCGGCGACACCGTGCGCCTGCGCCTGAAGTTCTCCGACGGCGAAACGGTCGACACGCCGTTCGCCGTGAAGTCGCCGGCCCAGGCGAAGTGATGCGCGCGCGATGAACGTCCTGTACTGGCTCGATCCGTGGGAACCGTCGCCGACCGTGGTCATCGCGGTGCTGGCGGCCGCCGTGCTGTTTGCGCGCGGCGTGAAGAAGGCGAAGGTGTCGCCGCTGCGGCAGTTCTCGTTCTGGTTCGGGCTGACGGCGCTCTACATCGCGCTGCATACGCGGCTCGACTACTTCTTCGAGCATGAATTCTTCATGCACCGCGCGCAGCACCTCGTGCTGCATCACCTCGGGCCGTTCTTCATCGCACTGGCGTACCCGGGCGCGGCGATCCGCGCGGGCATTCCGTTTCGCTGGCGGCAGCGCTTCGTGCGCCCCGCGCTCGCGTGGGCGCCCGTGCGCGCGACGCTCGACGTGGTGTTCCATCCGGTCGTCGCCGTCGTGCTGTTCGTCGGGTTGATCTATTTCTGGCTGCTGTCGCCGATCCACTTCGTCGCGATGCTCGACTGGCGCCTGTATCGCGTGATGAACTGGAGCATGGTGATCGACGGGCTGCTGTTCTGGTGGCTCGTCGTCGATCCGCGTCCCGCGCCGCCCGCGCGGCTGTCGCCGGGCCGCCGGATCCTGATCGTCGTCGCGGCGATCCCGCCGCAGATCGCGCTCGGCGCGCTGATCTTCTTCACGCCGCACGAGCTGTATCCGATCTACTCGATCTGCGGACGCGCGTTCACGTGGCTCAGCCCGCTGCGTGACCAGCAGATCGGCGGCTTGCTGCTGTGGATTCCGGGTTCGATGATGAGCGTGATCGGCGCGCTGATCGCGCTGCGGCACTGGCTGCGGCTGTCCGCGCGCGGCCGGCTGATCGACGAGCGCGCTGCCGCCCGGGGCGCGGAGCGCCCGTCGGTGACGCGCGCCGCCCAATGACGGCACGGCGCACTGCGCTTCAGCCGTGCGCGCTGGTCATCCACACGTGCGGGATGCCGTCCTCGTCGTGCACGTCCGAGTTCGGCGTGAAGCCGAATGCCCCGTAGAAGCGCTGCAGGTGGGCCTGCGCATGCAGGCTCACCTGCGTATCCGGCCACTGCGCGCGGATGTGCTCGAGCGCGCGCGAGATCAGCGCGTTGCCAAGGCCCGCGCCGCGAAACGGCGCGGTCGTCAGCACGCGGCCGATGCGCACGTCGGTGTTCTGCGCATCCGGCAGCAGCACGCGCAGGTAGCCCGCGAGGCGGCCTGCCCGATCGTACGCGGCCAGATGCCACGCCGCCTGGTCCGCATCGTCGATGTCGCGATACACGCAGTTCTGCTCGACGACGAACACGGCGCTGCGCGCGTCGAGGATCGCATAGACTTCACGCGCCGTCAGCGCGTCGAAGGATTTCCAGCGCCAGTCGAGATCGTCGGCGCGCGGGGATGCGGCGGGTGCGGAAGCGTTCATGGTCGTCCTGATTCGGGCGCGCCGGCCGGCGCGCGGCAACCGTCGATTATGCCTCGAAGCGCACACGGCACGCGCGCGCCCTTCCGCGCATGAAAAAAGGCCCCGCAATGTGCGCGGGGCCTGTCCGTCATGCCGGCATCCGGCCGAAGCGGCCGTTGTTGAAATCGTCGATCGCGGTCCGGATTTCCTCTTGCGAGTTCATCACGAACGGCCCGTAACCGACCACCGGCTCATCGATCGGCTCGCCGCTCAAAATCAACAGCTTGGCGTCGCCGTTCGCTTCGATCTCGACGTCGCGGCCGTCGCGGCTCAGTTGCACGAACTGCGCTTCGCGGGCGACCGTCTCGCCGTTCACCAGCAGCGTACCGTTGAGCACGACCACCGCGAGCGTCCGCCCCTCGGCGACCGGGAACCGCGCGCGGCCGCCGGCTGCGAGCCGCACGTCCCACACGTCGATCGGCGTGTGCGTGCGGGCCGGGCCGCGCCGTCCATCGAGTTCGCCCGCGATGATCCGCGCACGCCCCGCACCGTCCGGCAGCTCGACCACCGGGATGTCCGCGTTCAGCAGCGTCTGGTAGCCCGGCGCGCCCATCTTGTCGGCGGCGGGCAGGTTCACCCACAGCTGCACCATCTCGAGCGGACCGCCGCGCTTCGCGAATGCCTCCGAGTGGAATTCCTCATGGAGGATCCCGCTCGCGGCCGTCATCCACTGCACGTCGCCCGGGCCGATCACACCGCCCGCGCCGGTCGAGTCGCGGTGAGCGACTTCGCCGTCATAGACGATCGTCACGGTTTCGAACCCGCGGTGCGGATGCTGACCCACCCCGCGCGGCGCCGAAGCCGGCTCGAAGTTCGCGGGACCCGCGTAGTCGAGCAGCAGAAACGGGCTCAGGTGCGCCCCGTGCGACTGATAGCTGAACATCGAACGCACCGGGAAACCGTCGCCGACCCAATGGCCGCGCGGCGCACTGTACACACCCTGGATCTTCTTCATTTGCCTTCTCCGAATTGCGGCGAAACACGTGTTTCGCATCCTGGGTATGAATATAGAGATAGAACGATCGATCCGGTAGACTGCGAAAATCGCACTCAGCGTTCTATTTGATGAACGATCAAGAACGGGATCTGAACGATCTCTATTACTTCGTGCAGGTGGTCGAGCACGGCGGCTTCGCGCCGGCCGGGCGCGCGCTCAACCTGCCGAAATCGAAGCTGAGCCGCCGCATCGCGCTGCTCGAGGCGCGGCTCGGGATGCGGCTGATCCAGCGCTCGACGCGCCGTTTCACCGTCACCGACGTCGGCCAGACCTACTACGCGCACTGTCGCGCGATGCTCGTCGAAGCGGACGCCGCCGACGAAGCGATCGCGCTGTTGCACGAGGAGCCGCGCGGCATCGTGCGCGTGAGCTGCCCGGTCGTGCTGCTCGATTCGCTGGTCGGCACGATGATCGCCGCGTTCCTGGCCGCGTGCCCGCGCGTCGAGATTCACCTGGAGGCGACCAACCGGCGCGTCGACGTGGTCGGCGAAGGGATCGACGTTGCGATCCGCGTGCGCCCGCCGCCGCTCGAGGACAGCGACCTCGCGCTGCGCGTGCTGGCCGAGCGCGGCCAGTGCCTCGTCGCGAGCCCCGCGTTGCTGCGCGAGCTCGGTACGCCGGCCGTCCCTGCCGACCTGACCCGCCTGCCGAGCCTCGATCACGGCGTACCGCAGGCCGCGCACGTATGGCGACTGCGCGGCCCCGACGGCGCGCAGGCGGAAATCCACCACCAGCCGCGCCTCGTGACCGGCGGCATGCTCGCGCTGCGCGCGGCAGCCGTCGCGGGTGTCGGCGTCGTGCAGTTGCCGACGATGATGGTGCGCGACGAAGTCGCCCGCGGCGAACTGGTGACCGTGCTGCCGAACTGGGCGCCGCGGCGCGAGATCGTGCACGCGGTGTTCGCGTCGCGGCGCGGGCTGTTGCCGGCGGTGCGCGCACTGCTCGACTTCCTGACCGAACGGTTCGCCGAACTCGCACCCGATTGAGCGGGCTCGCGTGCACCTGCGCGGCGCGTTCGGCATCGCGCTGCGTGAGCCGGACGCTGCAGACGGGCCGCCCGTACCGTAGACTGCGGGACGCGCATCGCGCTTTTCACAACCCTGCCGTTCACCACCCTTATCGCATTTCAGCCATGTTCACGCTGTCCAACGACCCTCACGCCTCCAAGGCCGAACTCTATGCGACGCTCGTCGAGCAGGCACGCGCGCTCGTCGAATCGGAACGCGACCTCACTGCGAACGCCGCGAATTTCTCCGCGCTCGTCTATCACTCGCTCGACCGCCTGAACTGGGCCGGCTTCTATTTCTTCGACGGATCGGAACTCGTGGTCGGCCCGTTCCAGGGCAAGCCCGCGTGCGTGCGGATCGCACTCGGCAAGGGCGTGTGCGGCACGGCCGCGCAGACGCGCCAGACGCAGGTCGTGCGCGACGTGCATGAATTCCCGGGCCATATCGCCTGCGATGCCGCGTCGGAATCGGAAATCGTCGTACCGCTGGTGGCCGCCGACGGCACGCTGATCGGCGTGTGGGACGTGGACAGCCCCGTTGCCGCACGTTTCGACGACGAGGACCGCGACGGGATGGAAGCGCTGTGCCGCGTGTTCGTCGAACACGCGTGGCAGAAGGCGCGCGGTTAAACCGCGTTAAGCCGCGTTCCGCAGCCCACCGCTGCCGGCCGCGGCGGTGGAAACGGCGGCCTTGCCGACCGTCCCGCGCGACTGCCGATGACACGGGCCCCACGACGGGGCCCGTTTCCTTTGCGCCCCGCGTGCGGGTTGCCGCGCGTCAGGCCGCGTGCGTGCCCGAGAGCGCCGTGAGCGCCGCGAGCGCCTGCGGCTTCACGTCGTCCGACAGGATCTCGAAGCCCTGCTCCGTCACCACGACCATGTGCTCCCATTGCGCGGACAGCGAATGGTCTTTCGTGACGACCGTCCAGCCGTCCGCCAGCATGCGCGTGTCGCGCTTGCCCGCATTCAGCATCGGCTCGATCGTGAAGATCATCCCCGGCCGCAGCGGCACGCCGGTGCCCGGGCGGCCATAGTGCAGCACTTGCGGCTCGTCGTGGTACACGTCGCCGATCCCGTGCCCGCAGTACTCGCGAACCACGCTGAACCCTTCGCGATGCGCGACCTGCTGGATCGCATAGCCGACGTCGCCGAGCGTCGCGCCCGGACGCACCGCGCGGATGCCCGCATGCATCGCCTCGTAGGTCGTCGCGACGAGGCGCCGCGCCAGTTCACCCGGCTCGCCGACGAAGTACATGCGGCTCGTGTCGCCGAACCAGCCGTCCTTGATCACCGCGATGTCGAGATTCACGATGTCGCCGTCGCGCATCGGCCGCGACGACGGAATACCGTGACAGACCACGTGGTTGACCGACGTGCACAGGGTTTTCGGGTAACCGTGATAACCGATGTTCGCCGGGATCGCGCCGAGTTCGTCGACGATGTATTCGCGGCAGCGCGCGTCCAGTTCGTCCGTGGTGACGCCGGGCTTCACGTGCTCGGTGATCATCGTCAGCACCCGGGACGCGAGCTTCGCGGCCTCGCGCGACTTGTCGATTTCCGCGGCGCCGCGGATCGGAATTTCTCGCTTCGCCATTACGCCACCTGCTCGACGTCGCGCGCCACCGACTCGGTCGGGCCCGCATCCCCGCCGCGCGCTTCGATCTCGATCAGCATTCGGCAGATATCGCCGTAGGACAGCGACGGATTGAGTTCCGACAGCATCCCGACGCGCAGCCAGTGTTCCGCCTGCGCATTGATCGACCGGCTCAGCGCGGTACTGGTCGAGCGCAGCCGTTCGTGCATGTGCTCGGATATCTTGATGATTCCCATATGCCCCCAATTAAACGAAATGTAGTCGTTTCGTATATTACGCTCGCCCCGGCCGACGAGCAAGCATTCGGTCGCTGGCGAAACGCCTGTTCGGGACAGCAGAATTCCGTCGAAACCCCGTTGACATCGAATTCCAGCTTGCTGGACAATAAATCCATCATGCAGGAATCCCCCCGCTCTCCCGTCGACGCCACCGGCATCAACGAACGCATCGCCCGGCGCGTGCGCGACTTGCGCTCGCTACGAGGCTACACGCTCGATGCGCTCGCCGCGCGTTCCGGCGTCAGCCGCTCGATGATCTCGCTCATCGAGCGTGCGTCGGCGAGCCCGACGGCCGTCGTGCTCGACAAGCTCGCGGCGGGTCTCGGCGTGTCGCTGGCCGGGCTGTTCGGCGGCGATCGCGACGACGCGCCCGCGCACCCGCTGGTGCGGCGTGCGCAACAGGCGGAATGGCGCGATCCGGCGTCCGGTTACGTGCGCCGCAATCTGTCGCCGCCCGGCTGGCCGTCGCCGATCCAGCTCGTCGAGGTCGATTTCCCGCCCGGCGCGCACGTCGCGTACGACTCCGGCGGGCGCGAAAGCGCACTGCATCAACAGGTGTGGGTCGTCCATGGGCGCGTCGACGTCACGTTGGGCGACCAGCTTCACGAACTTCACGCCGGCGACTGTCTGGCCATGCGTCTCGATCAGCCGCTGATTTTCAGCAACCCGTCGTCGCAGGTCGCGCGCTATGTCGTCGCGATCTGCGATGTTCCCGCCGCCGCCGGCGCGCGGAGTGTGTCATCCGTTCAAAGCCGCCAGGCGCAGGAGCCCGTATGAATTCCCCGAAACAGCGCGACGACGTGCGCCTGATCGATTGCAGCGAGGCCGAGCATGCCGCGGCCATCCTCGAGATCCTGAACGACGCGATCGTGAACTCGACCGCGCTGTACGACTACCGGCCGCGACCGCCCGAAGCGATGGTCACGTGGTTCGCGACGAAGCGCGCCAACGGTTTTCCGGTCCTCGGCGCGGTCGATGAATCGGGCACGCTGGTGGGCTTCGCGAGCTGGGGCACGTTCCGCGCGTTTCCGGCGTTCAAGTACACGGTCGAACACAGCGTCTACGTGCACCGCGACCATCGCGGACGCGGGCTCGGGGAGCTGCTGCTGCGCGAATTGATCCGGCGTGCGCGCGCAGCCGACGTGCACGTGCTGGTCGGTTGCGTCGACGCAGCCAACGGCGGCAGCGTCGCGCTGCATACGCGCCTCGGCTTCGTGCACGCGGGCACGATCGCCGAAGCGGGCTTCAAGTTCGGCCGCTGGCTCGATGCGGCGTTCTATCAGTTGAAGCTCGACACCCCCGCGCAGCCCGTGGATGGCTGATCGGCATCGCTGAACGTTCGGCGGTTTCCCGCCGACGCGGGCGAGGCAGACGGCCCGCGCCACGACGACCGCCGCCCTCGCAGCGACAACGCGATCAAGTCCGCGTTGTCCCACGGCTCCAGGCTTTCCATACGCATCCCGGGCCTCGGCCCCGCACCTTCGCCCCGTGACGACGAGTGTGACGTTCGCCGCATTCTTGTGCGGGAACGGCCGCGATACGGTATTCCCCAGCGGCCGCAACGCGGTCGCATACCGATCCATCACTCGGAGGATGCCGTATGAAAACGCACCATGCCCTGCCGTACCATCCCGGATTGCGACACAACACCGGCCTCGCGCGGCGCGCGGTCCGCTGCGTTGCGTGCTCGCTTGCCGCCCTTCCGCTTTTCTGCGGACAAGCGTTCGCGGCCGGCGCGTGTCCGACGCCGTTCGTGTTGAGCGGCAACACCGATCTGCTGTGGAAGGAAGTCACCAACAACCAGTGGCGCAACATGCTGCCGCGCGGCTGGACCGACAACGGTTTTCACTTCTACAGCCGGGTGCGCAGCCGCGGTCCGGAGAACGGCATCAACACGCCGTCTGACCTCGAGTCCGAGATCCGCAAGCAGAGTTCCGACGAGCCGGCCGGTGGCAACAACCCGAATCGCCGGGCGATCACGCTGCCGATCTTGAACAGCAAGGGCCAGCATCTGCTCGCGATTTACGACTACGACGGCAAAAGTTCGTCGAAGTGCGAGCTGGTGACGTTGACGTATCCGGCGCAATAGATGCGTGAATGAAGTGCCGAAAAAGGAAAGCCGCGCCGAAGCGCGGCTTTTCCTTTCTGGCTGGGAGCCGCGAGCCGGACAGCCCTGACGCGACGATCGACTACGCGGCAACAACCCGATCGCGGCCTTGATGCTTCGCACGGTACAGCTCGCCTGTCGCGCTCCGGATGCAAAGCTGTCGCTCCAATGGCAGGGCTTCCGCTGTTCCAGACGGCGGTTCATGCCCGCCTGGCGCCTGCCGAGACTACACGTTCGATCCGACGCGAAAGCGTCGCGATCACGGTTCGCGCGTCCGCAATTGGCGAGTACACTGAAAATTCAATCGCAGCAGGAGAATGTGATGATTGACGCTGGCCCTCAAAGCACTTTCCGAGGCCTGCCGCTTACGGTGGAGCAGGACGCGGAAGTGAAGCACTACATAACCGATCGAACTCGGCGCGGCCTGCCCTGGGACACGCCGGAATTGAGCGCGATGCTCAACGACATGCTGCATCCCCCGGGGGACGGGGACGGCGATGTCGCGTCCGCGGCAGACGAAGCTCGAGCCGCCGCCGAACGAGCAACGGCATCGATTGACGATGAGATGGATCCCATCGAGGCGAATGAGGAGTGGAATGCGGCCATGGAGTCGGAAGCCATGAAAGGGCCCCGACGATAACCTGCAGACGTCACCCCCAGGATGGAGCAGCACCTGCGTGCGTTATCGGATGACGCGCGGATACAAAACCCTGCGCGGCCACTGTCCCCGACCCTGAGGCAAGAAATAGTCCGGTCTGGACGTAGAGACATTCGGCATGATGTCCGAACGGACACCAAGGCCATGCCCTGGTCAATGCGCGTCGATTGCCAACCAGATCCACCGGTGGCTGGCCTCGGTTTTTGGTTGGTTTGTAGGCGTGGTAAGCGCGAGGCTTATCCTGCAAGACTCCCGCCCCTTGCTGTAGCAATTTGTAGCACGCAAAAGGGCCTGCCCTTCGAGCGAGCTTTCGCGTTTTTGGAGCGGCAAACAGGCAATGGCCCGTCAGTCCAGGGGCTGCAACGCGGCCACCCGGTTGCGGCCGATTGTTTTCGCATAGTACAGCGCCTCGTCGGCAGCTTTGATCACCGCGCCGGGCTCATTGTCCTGCTCCGGCGTCCAGCTGGCGAGGCCAATACTGGCCGTGACACGCCCATACTCGCTGCCAGCATGTTCGAGTGCCAGTTCGTCGATTGCCGCCCGAATCCGCTCGGCGATCTGCGCAGCGCCGGCCGCCGGCGTATCGGGAAGCAGCACCACGAATTCCTCCCCGCCGTAGCGAGCCGCGGTATCGACCGGCCGGCGGATGTTTTCGCCGATACAGCGGGCGACCGCCGCCAGCGCGTCGTCCCCGGCCTGATGCCCGTAGGTGTCGTTGTACGCCTTGAAGCGATCGACGTCGACGAACAGCAGCGAGAAGACGGAATGCGTCCGCCTGGCGCGACGCCATTCCCGATCCAGAACCTCCCCGAAACTGCGGCGATTGTTCAGGCCGGTGAGCCCGTCGGTACGTGCCAGCAGCACCAGCTCGGACTCGGCCCGCATTCGGCGGCGCAGTTGCCCACTGAGCATGAAGGACAGCGCGATGAACGCGGCGCCGAACGTCGCCACCAGTGCGCCGATCGTCACTGCGCGGTGCTGCCATGCGGCATAAACGTCCTGCTCGCCTTCTGCAACCATGATGATCAGCGGCAACTTCGGCAGGTGCTTGAAATAGTAGAGGCGACGTACTCCGTCGATTGAAGCCGTTTCCGAGAATACGCCCTCCGGCGCACGCTGAAATCGTTGAAAGGTCGCAGCCTTGCTGATATCGCGACCGACGAAGCTGACGTTGTACGGTTGACGCATCACCATGATGCCGTCCTTGCCGATCAGCGACATCGAACCGTGCTGCCCCAGCGACAGGCCCGCAAACAGGTGGTGGAAGTACTCGAGATTGATCGCGATCAGCGCGACGCCGCCGAACGATCCGTCCGGGTTCGACACGCGCCGAGACAACGCAATAGTGTGCATGCCACGGCGCAAGCGCGACACGAACGGATCGCTCACATAGAGGCCGACGTCGGGATTATCGCGATGCACAGTGAAGTATTTGCGATCGGCGAAATTGCCCTTTCGGGGCACGTCATTGGCCGAATCCAGAACGATATCGCCGTTCGCGTCGAGTACCAGTTGCGAACCGATGAAGGGTGCACTCATCGCATGATCGAACAGCACGCCGCGCCGCAGCGTCGGCGCTGCCGACATCACATCAGGCCGTTGCAGACCCTGGATCACCGCCTGCAAGGACAGGTCGTAGAGTTCGAAGTTGCGCTCGATGTCGCGCTCGGCTATCAGGCCGAGATTACGCGAGGTTTCGCTTGCGCGCTCCAGTGCGTCGTTCCGGCTCTGAAATAGCTGCAGCACGCACAGGCCCATCAGGGCGCAGGCGATCACAATGCCAACCGTCACGATGACGTAGGGGGCCGCCGTACGACGATGCATGGTCTCCTCGGCGCAAAATGAGCCGCGCCCGTGCGGGCGTGGTTTCCGCATACTAAATCGGGCAGGTCTATTTGAAAACTCGGCGCGCAGCCGAACGGAACTCGAACAGCAAAAAGCAACTTTGTGTCCGACCGATGACGAATTGTCAGTGTCCTCGATTGACGCAATTTGACGGATCGGTTCGTCCGCTGCGATCGACCATTCTGCCGGACAAACCGGGCGTAGGCTGAATGATCGACTTGCCAACCACGATCACACACCAACAGGTTCCGGAAGGACGTGAGATTGCCCCCTGCCTCCGAGGCCGGCGAGACTCGGACCGGCACGATCGTCGTCGGCACAACGAGCAATGAACGCTATTCCAGAAAACGCGGACATTCAGCCGTGTGACCAAGCAGCGCTCCACTACTCCAGGCGACTTTCCTACAAGGATGAAAACGGCACCGGAAAAAGAAAAAGCCCTGATTTGAACTGCACCCCAAAAGTTGGACACCGATCCAACCTTTGGGGTGTTTTTCATGGCGAAGTACGACGAGCGGTTTCGACTGCAGGTAGTTCAGGAGTATCTGGAGGGAGATGGGAGCACACGCACGCTGGCGACCCGTCATGGGATCGGGCGTACGGTCATCCGGCGCTGGATCGCGAGCTACCGGGAACATGGCATAGCCGGACTGCGCCGTAAGGTCGGCCACTACGACGCGCAGTTCAAGTTGTCGGTGTTGCGGCGCATGCGGCGTGACGGGCTGTCGTATGGTCAAGTGGCTGCGTTGTTCGACATTCGAAGCGCCGGGCATGTGTCGACCTGGGAGCGCCTGTATCATGAGGGCGGTATCGATGCACTGTCCCCTCGCCGGCGAGGGCGCCCCCGAAAGATGGCCACTTCACTTCTGAGGTTCCCTCGGTTTTTCGCCTTCCAACGGTCCCGAGTTATGCCGCGGCGTCCTTGGTCTGCTGAGCGTTGATCC
>NZ_JAWRYD010000129.1:0-398 GCF_046534765.1 Burkholderia sp. SIMBA_062 | reverse complement strand
GCCATCACCTTTACCCCAGTCGCAGGCTTCACCGCGGACCCAACGCCAATCAGCTACACCGTAGATGACGCAACAGGCTTAACCTCAAACGAAGCGACCGTCACCATTGACTATCCGCAAGCAGTGAATGACCTGCAAACGGGTACCTCAGGCAGTCCAGTTGTGGTCGATGTGTTTGCTAACGACAGCCAAGCTGACGCCAACTTAGACCCAGCAACCGTCATCATCACCCAAGCGCCAGCTGGCAGCACTATTGCCGCTGATGGCAAATCGGTGGACGTACCAGGCGAAGGCACATGGACGGTCAATCCGACTACAGGTGCCATCACCTTTACCCCAGTCGCAGGCTTCACCGCGGACCCAACGCCAATCAGCTACACCGTAGATGACGCAACAGG
>NZ_JAWRYD010000511.1:0-246 GCF_046534765.1 Burkholderia sp. SIMBA_062 | reverse complement strand
AGCGACGCCGTCGTCGTGGGCGATTTCCCGTTCATGCAGAATGTCGGCACGGCTCTCTGCGACGTTTCAGAGGGCGGCATACACGAGCTAGATCGCTCTATCCATAGACTGTTGGCTTTGCTGCTTGAAACACGGCTCCTCACGTATCACGACTATCCGCCCGAAGGCCCAGAGCACGGAGGCCACAGTGCGGATCGGACGAGAGGTGGCCTCACTAGCACTCGGGTACGCGATCTGTCTAGTGGC
>NZ_JAWRYD010000510.1:0-246 GCF_046534765.1 Burkholderia sp. SIMBA_062 | reverse complement strand
ACCAACGTCGCGATGTTTGACAGCACGGACTACCGACGCCACCTGCAGTGGGCCTCCCGGACATTCATCGCAGCCAGACTTGGACTTGTGCGGGAGCAGGCTCTCAGCCTGCCGCCTCCAGCCCGCGGCCGGGCATCGCGTCTGAAAGCGCCGCGAGCAGTTGCTGGAAATCCAGCGGCTTTGCAAGGTGCACATTGAACCCGGCGTCCCTTGCGGCCTGAATGTCGTCCTCCCGGCTGTGGCCGG
>NZ_JAWRYD010000509.1:0-246 GCF_046534765.1 Burkholderia sp. SIMBA_062 | reverse complement strand
CCAAAGATAAAGATGTCTTGAAAAATCATAATTATCAAACTCAGAAATTTTCCCTCCTAAAGCATAAATATTATTGTTTTGCGCAATAATTTGCTGAACATATAATCCATCACCATTAGGAAGAATCATTTTTTGCCCATTTTTCCAATAGCAGGCTTTACTATTTTCTGCTCCTGCAGCATACAGATCTACTGAGGCAATATTTTTTTCTAAAACCTCATTATCATCTTGCCTACAAGAGAAAAG
>NZ_JAWRYD010000508.1:0-246 GCF_046534765.1 Burkholderia sp. SIMBA_062 | reverse complement strand
AAGGTGCAGGAGATCCGCGGTTACGAGAACGTCACGCGTATCGCCAATGCACCGGCCTTCATCAAGGGCGTGACCAACCTGCGTGGTGTCATCGTACCGATCGTCGATCTGCGGCTGAAGTTTCAACTGGGCCAGGCTGAATACACCGCGCAGACGGTGGTGATCGTGATCAATATCGGTGAGCGTGTAGTCGGCATCGTCGTCGATGGCGTCTCCGATGTGATCAGCCTCGCGGCCGATCAGGTG
>NZ_JAWRYD010000507.1:0-247 GCF_046534765.1 Burkholderia sp. SIMBA_062 | reverse complement strand
AGCCTCCATGGCCCCAGTGACCACGATGGCCGCCGTAACAGCAGGCGCCCCAATAGCCAAAGCTGAGCGACACCGAGGGCCCCCACCACGGCCAACCGTAGTACGGATACGCGACGGGGTAATACGAAGGCTCGACGAAGACGGGCACGGCGGCTGCGATATACGTGTTCGTCGATGCCGTCACACCTGCCGCTGTGCCGGGGGCGCCCGCGTCGGGCATCGTGAACGGATACGCGTATCCGTTCAC
>NZ_JAWRYD010000506.1:0-247 GCF_046534765.1 Burkholderia sp. SIMBA_062 | reverse complement strand
ACTCATGATCAGACCTCGACAGGTGTGATGATGCGCGCGATGGCAGACTTGAAGATGGTTTCGCGGAAGCCGTCATACTCGATGGCGATGGAGTAGCGGTCGAACGCGATGGGCACCACATTGACCAGGCGGCTTCCGTCGATCAGCTGGAGCGTGATGCCGGAGCGTGAGCGGATCATCGGAAGCAGTGAGGCTTCGTGCTGCTCAAGCTGGCGACGGTTCTGCTGACGGGCTGGCTTTGCACGCG
>NZ_JAWRYD010000505.1:0-247 GCF_046534765.1 Burkholderia sp. SIMBA_062 | reverse complement strand
CTGGGTGTTGCCGCTGCTCGGGTTGGCGGCGGGCGTCACCAACATCGGATTCGTATGGGGCGCGATTCACGGCGAAGTGATGCGCGTGCTGTTGCTGTTCTATCTGACGCCCGCGTGGACGGCGATCTTCGCGCACTTCATCCTGCACGAGCGGCTGACCTGGTCCGGCGCTGCGCTGGCCGGGCTGTCGCTGGCGGGCGCGGTGCTCATGCTCTGGTCGCCCAGGCTCGGCGTGCCACTGCCGGGC
>NZ_JAWRYD010000504.1:0-247 GCF_046534765.1 Burkholderia sp. SIMBA_062 | reverse complement strand
GCCCGTGCGACACGATGGACCTGCTGGAGGCCGCGCTCGCGCAAGGGCTCGACGGGATCGTCAGCGGGCCGCTGTGCGACCCCGACGCGGTCGCCGCGCTGATCGATGCGGGCGTCGGCGCGACCGTCACGGTGCCGATCGGCAACCGGATGCCGTCGCATGGTGGCGCGCGGCGCACGCCGTTTCGCGCGACCGGCGTCGTGCGCGCGATCACCGACGGCGAATACGTGATCACCGGGCCGACCTA
>NZ_JAWRYD010000503.1:0-247 GCF_046534765.1 Burkholderia sp. SIMBA_062 | reverse complement strand
GGCGAAGCCTTGATCGCTTGGCCGGTCGCCCAGGGCGTGATGACCGGGCGCCCATTGAGCTACCGAAGACGGGCAGTAGGGTGGTCGATACCGGTCTCGGCTTGCTGGACAAGTTGTTCCCGGCGACGCAGCCGGAAGTGACATCCGCAAATGATCCGCAGGCCGGCGGAAAGGACACCCAGCGCGTATTTGTGGTTCACGCCGATGCGTTCAACGGGATCGGCAGCAGAGTTGACGATAGGGCCCC
>NZ_JAWRYD010000502.1:0-247 GCF_046534765.1 Burkholderia sp. SIMBA_062 | reverse complement strand
GCCACTATATGCGCGAGGCCGCGTGGCGTGAGCATTTCGCGTTACTGGAGCAGCACGGCTTCTCGTTCGATCTGCAACTGTATCCGGCGCAGATGGAGGAAGCCGCCGCGCTCGCACGCGCGTATCCGGGCATCGCGCTCATCGTCAATCATGGCGGCATGTTCGTCGATCGCAGCAGCGTAGCGGGCTGGCGCGCGTGGCGCGACGGATTGCGCCTGCTCGCGGCGTGCCCGAACGTATCGGTGAA
>NZ_JAWRYD010000501.1:0-247 GCF_046534765.1 Burkholderia sp. SIMBA_062 | reverse complement strand
AGATTGAAGAATTTTTCGCCGACCTTCCGTTAGGTTTCCGTTCAGAACATTGCGGGCCTTCACGCCTAGCCCTTGGGTGGAGTGTAGAAGCACTGGCATTTCGGTCCGGCGTTTCACCAGACTCGATCCGCAGAGTTGAGCTTGGAGAAGAGCTGCGGCGCGTCACAATGCAGGCATTAGCTTTTGCGCTTGAAGCGGAAGGGCTCATTTTCTTCCCTGGGCACCCTCCCCTGCGTTCCGACGACTG
>NZ_JAWRYD010000500.1:0-247 GCF_046534765.1 Burkholderia sp. SIMBA_062 | reverse complement strand
GCCCCGATCGAACAGTTTGGCAATTTGATGAATCGTTTCACCTTTACGCCAGCGGTCCCACATGAGTGCTTTCTGACTCTCAGAATAGTAGATCCTCGGCCTCTGCTTCATTTGCAACACCTCCACTGCTTGCGCAGATTCTAGTGTGTTGCATCGACCGGTTGAATCTGCACGCGCAATCGTACATACAAGCAGCCGACGACCTCCCACGTCGCGACCCTCACGCTCACCGCTCCACCACCGCCAC
>NZ_JAWRYD010000499.1:0-247 GCF_046534765.1 Burkholderia sp. SIMBA_062 | reverse complement strand
CTAGTCAGAATATCTATGGACCGGGACCTGAATATAACGGGACCTGTGAAAACTATTTTGCATTACCTGATTATTGCAGAGAGAGACATTGTGTAGGGGTGAGTATATCTTGTTTTAGAGATTGATATCATGATCAATCTTTTAATCATTAAAATAGTATCAATTAATTCCAGAATTTACAATGAGAAAGCTATTATCACGAACAGAACTGAAGAGTATCAATGGTAAGGGCGTAGCAGGATGTTCC
>NZ_JAWRYD010000498.1:0-247 GCF_046534765.1 Burkholderia sp. SIMBA_062 | reverse complement strand
GAACTGCCCAAGGAACTGCTGGACCAGTTGGTCAAGGGGCCGATGACGCCAACCGAGGTCCAGGATCTGATGCTGGCTTTCAACAAAGCGGTCATCGAACGCGCAATGGGCGCCGAGATGAATCTGCATCTGGGCTACCCGCAGGGCCAGCCCAAGCCGCCCGGGCAGGTCAACGAGCGCAACGGCGCCAGCGGCAAGACGGTCATCACCGATCGTGGCCCGGTTCGGGTCGAAGTCCCCCGCGATC
>NZ_JAWRYD010000497.1:0-248 GCF_046534765.1 Burkholderia sp. SIMBA_062 | reverse complement strand
AAGAAATTCCAGAAAAAGAAATGAAAAATAATGTTGAATTTGTTGGCAACATAATAAGTTTTCAAAAATCAAGTAATCATGCTTTTGGAATTATAAGATTAAAAATAATCAAAAAAAATATTAAAAATTTTGACGAAATACTGGATAAAGGAATATATCCTTATAAAATAAAAGATAAGATAGCTGAGTTATATTGTACTGTTTCAGTTGATAGAAAAGTAGGAGAAACGGTTAAGGTTGTATCTAAT
>NZ_JAWRYD010000496.1:0-248 GCF_046534765.1 Burkholderia sp. SIMBA_062 | reverse complement strand
GGAGGACCATTTTTTGCAGCTTGCCAAGGTGTTTTTTGCCCAAAAGTAGCTGAACCTGGAATAAATGCACCATATTGCCATACCATTGAACCATCATAGGCTGAACCGTAAGAAGCATCATTCCCAAATGCAACTCTCGGGCTTCCTAGATATGGGGTTGCACTAAAGCTGGTTCCATAATAACCCTGTCCATATTGAGTTTGATATTCAGGAAAAGTAGCCTTATCTATTGTAGACATAGTAAGAGA
>NZ_JAWRYD010000495.1:0-248 GCF_046534765.1 Burkholderia sp. SIMBA_062 | reverse complement strand
GCGAAGGACGCGATTCTCTCCATGATCCCGCTCGACTACGACGACACGATCATGGCCGCCGCCGGCCACCAGGCCGAGGCGATCCTCGAAGACATCCGCACGAAGTACAAGGGCAACTACATCGTCGCCGTGGAAGGCAATCCGCCGCTCAACGAAGACGGCATGTTCTGCTTCCCCGGCGGCGAGCCCTTCGTCGAAAAGCTCAAGCGCGTGAGCGCCGACGCCAAGGCCGTCATCGCGTGGGGCGC
>NZ_JAWRYD010000494.1:0-248 GCF_046534765.1 Burkholderia sp. SIMBA_062 | reverse complement strand
GGTCGGTTCGCCTGCTGACGGCCGGCCACCAGGAAAAGGCTGGTCGCACCAGCGCTGGAACGAGTTCTACCCGCAGGCGGCGTTCAAGACTGCCCAGGCCGGTGCGCGGATCAACCTCGGGCTGCGTGACCGCAAACAGCTGCACAACTATGCGGTTGGCGAGTTCGCCCCCGGCGGCCTGTATTACCAGACCTCCGACATCCCGACCACACTGGGCACCACCAAGGGCATCGACACGCGCTTTCACC
>NZ_JAWRYD010000493.1:0-248 GCF_046534765.1 Burkholderia sp. SIMBA_062 | reverse complement strand
CGACCTGCGCCAGAACAACGTGGCCACGACCGATCCCACCAACGCGAACTTCCAGGAGCAGACCGGTCAGGTGCGCTCGCAAGGGATCGAAGCCGAAGCGCACGCGAACATCACGGAAGAACTCAAGCTGATCGCCTCGTACACGTATCTGAACCAGCGCGTGACGCAGGACTCGACCTACGAAGGCAAGCGTCCGACCATCGCGCCGCGTAACAGCGCCGCGTTGTGGGCCGATTACACCTTCCATC
>NZ_JAWRYD010000023.1:0-111420 GCF_046534765.1 Burkholderia sp. SIMBA_062 | reverse complement strand
CCCGGTTCGCCCGGTTCGCCCGGTTCGCCCGGTTCGCCCGGTTCGCCCGGTTCGCCCGGTTCGCCCGGTTCGCCCGGGTTCGCCCGGTTCGCCCGGGTTCGCCCGGGTTCGCCCGGGTTCGCCCGGGTTCGCCCGGGTTCGCCCGGATTCGCCCGCGTTCGGCCGCTCCGGTCAGGACCCCTTGCCGACCTTCTCCGCTTTCGGCGCGCGGCGCTCGGCCCATTCGACGATCGGCCGCCACTGCTCGAGATCCTTCTCGACGCGGCTCTTCGCGACGTCCCACAGCGTCAGGCCGTGCGCGGCGATCTGCACGTAGTTCTGCGTGTCGCGCACATAGCCGAGCACCGGCAGCCCGAGCCCTTCGACGAAACGATGCAGCTGGTCGGACGAGCGCGTGCGCGCGTCGACCCGCATCCCGACGATCCCGACCTCGACGCTGCCCTTGCGCACGGCCTTCTCGCCGGCGAGGCGCTCCAGAAACTGCTGGGTCGCGAGGATATCGAACATCGACGGCTGCAGCGGCACGATCACCTTGTCGGCGAGTTGCAGCGCGACGTTGAGCCGGGTGCCGTGCAGGCCGGCCGGCGTATCGATCACCGCATATTCCAGGCCGCGCGGCGGTTTCGACGGCGCGTCCGGATCGAGCTCCCACGCCTCGATCGCCGGCAGGCCGGCCGGCCGCAAGTCGAGCCACGCGTGCGCGGACTGCTGCCGATCGAGATCGGCGAGCGCGACCCATGCGCCCTGCGCCGCGAAATAGCCGGCAAGATTGGTGGACAGCGTGCTCTTCCCCACGCCGCCCTTCGGATTCGCCACCACGATGACCGTCATGAATTCCCCCAAAAAGCCGCGCGGCGCCTGCCGCCTCGCAGGCGCCGCTCGATTGCGGATACAGGGAGCGATGATATCGGCAAACGGGGTATCACCGGAACGGGTCGCGCCGATGCCCGCCCCGTTCATGCGGTCCGCGTCGCGGCGCGCGGTGCGCCGAGCGCGAACGCGCCGCCGCCCAGCAGCGCCTGCACGACCAGCGTGATGGCCCAGAACGCCGGGTATTCCCAGCCGCCGTTCGGCGACGCGAAGCTCCAGCCGTTCGGCAGATGCGCGGACGCCGCACCCAGCATGAACGGCAGCAGCACGAGCGCGGCGAGGCGCACGCGGAAACCCGCCAGCAGCGCGAGGCCGCCGGCCAGTTCGACGAACGTCGTCACGTAGGCGAGCCAGCCCGGCAGGCCGATCGACGTGAAGAACTGCGCTGTGCCGGGCAGCGTGAAGACGAACACCTTCTGCGCAACGTGCGCGAGATACAGCACGCCGAGTGCGACACGCAGCAGCGTTGCGCCGAGATCGTTCAGGCGATTGGGGTTCATGGCGAATTCCTTCGTGAGCGGCTGAGAATGGATTGCACTCTATTCGAATCGATTCGGCCGATAAACACGCACCAACGCTTTAATTGATTCCTCTAGAGAATGAATCGGGATGTAAAAAAGGGCATGACCGATCATGCCCTGACGTCCTGCCTCGGTTACGCCTGTCAGCCGCCGCTCTTGCCTTGTGCGGCATCGCCCGAGCCGGCCGGACCGCCGCCCGGTGCGTACGAGTCGCACGCGTGCGCAAGCGCCGACGCGCCCAGCAGCGCCGCGAACAGCACGCTCAACCACCATCGAGCCTTCATCGTCGCGCTCCTTCGGGCGGACCTCCGCCCACCTGAGTTGTACGCGATCCTGCGCAAAATGCCAGGCCGGCCGCGCCGTGCGTCAGCGGAACTCGGCGTACAGCGCGCGCAGGTCGAGATGCTCGGCGAACGAATCGGCCAGCCGCTCCAGCGACGCTTCGCGCAGCGCCGGATAGTCGATGCGTTCCGCGCCGTCGAGCCCGGCCCACGCGAGCAGCGCCGCGCACGCGTCAGGCGCGTCGAACAGCCCGTGCACGTAGGTCGCGAGAATCTGCCCGTCGGCCGACACCGCGCCGTCCGTGCGCACGCCGCCCGGCGCGTCGCCCGCCGCCAGCGCCAGCGCGGGTGCCGCGAGCGCCGGCCCGCGCGTGTCGCCCATGTGGATCTCGTAGCCGTGCACGGCGGCCGCGCCGGGCAGCGCGAGATGCCCGGTCACGTTCTTCAGCGTCTTGTCCGGGTGCAGCGTCGTGTCGAAGTCGAGCAGCCCGAGCCCCGGCACGCTGCCGGGCGCGCCCTCGAGGCCCAGCGGATCGTCGAGCGTGCGGCCGAGCATCTGCATCCCGCCGCAGATGCCGATCACCTTGCCGCCATAGCGCAGGTGCCGGCGGATCACCGCGTCCCAGCCCGCGTCGCGCAGCCACGCGAGATCGCGCTGCACGCTCTTGGAGCCGGGCAGGATCAGCAGGTCGGCATCCGGCACGGGGCCGCTCTTCCAGTACGTGAACTCGACCTGCGGATGCGCGCGCAGCGGATCGAAATCGGTGTGGTTGCTGATCCGCGGCAACGCGGGCACCACGACGCGCAGCACGCCGGCGTCGCCGCACGCGGCGGCGCTGCGCGCCTGCGACGGCAGCATGTCCTCGGCGTCGAGCAGCAGCCCGTGCAGGTACGGCAGCACGCCGAACACCGGCTTGCCCGTCTGCGCGCGCAGCCAGTCGAGGCCCGGTTCGAGCAGCTTGATGTCGCCGCGAAAGCGGTTGATGACGAAACCGCGCACGCGCGCACGCTCGCTGTCCGACAGGCACGCGAGCGTCCCGACCAGGTGCGCGAATACGCCGCCGCGATCGATGTCGGCCACCAGCACGACCGGGCAGTCGACGCGTTCGGCGAAACCCATGTTCGCGATGTCGCCTTCGCGCAGGTTGATCTCGGCCGGGCTGCCCGCGCCTTCGACGAGCACCGTGTCGTAGCCGGCGCGCAGCCGCGCGTACGATTCGAGCACCGCGTCGAACGCGACCGGCTTGTAGTCGTGGTACGCACGCGCATCGAGGTTCATGCGCGCCTTGCCGTGAATGATCACCTGCGCGCCGCGATCGCTCGTCGGCTTCAGCAGCACCGGGTTGAAATCGGTATGGGGCGCGACGCCCGCGGCGAGCGCCTGCAGCGCCTGCGCGCGGCCGATCTCGCCGCCGTCGGCCGTGACCGCGCTGTTCAGCGCCATGTTCTGCGGCTTGAACGGCGCGACGCGCGCGCCCGCGCGGCGCGCGAGGCGGCACAGGCCCGCGACGAGCGTGCTCTTGCCCGCGTCGGACGTCGTGCCCTGGATCATCAACGTGCCGCGCGGCGGCGCTTCGGGTGCGTTCATCGTGTGCAAGGTCGTGGCGAAGCAAAGGCCGCATTATCGCCCGCGCCGCCGCGCGCGCGCCGTTACAATCACGCGATGATTCCGCACGACCTCACCTTCGTCCTCGGCGGCGCGCGCTCGGGCAAAAGCGCGCACGCCGAGCGGCTCGCCGCCGACAGCGGCCGCTCCGTCACCTATATCGCGACCGCAACCGCGAGCGCCGCCGATGCCGAGTTCGAACGGCGCATCGCGCATCACCGCGCGCGCCGGCCGGCCGACTGGGGCTTCGCCGACGCGCCCGTCGACCTCGCCGGCACGCTCGCACGGCTCGACGATCCACGCGCGTGCCTGCTCGTCGACTGCCTGACGCTGTGGCTCACGAACCTGCTGTGCCCGCTCGACGGCGAAGCGCTCGACGACGCGCAGTATGCGGCGCAGGTCGAGCGGCTCGAACACGCGCTGCGCAATGCGCGCGCGAAGGTGATCGTCGTCAGCAATGAAATCGGGCTCGGCGTCGTGCCGCTCGGGTCGGTCACGCGCCGCTACGTCGACGCGCTCGGGCGCCTGAACCAGCGCATCGCCGCGCTCGCGACCCGCGTAACGCTGCTGGTGGCAGGGCTGCCGCTCGAGCTGAAGCCCGCAGCGCCGTCATGCTGATGCTGTCGCTGCCCGTCGTCGCGATGCTCGCGGTCGCGGCCGCGATCGTCGATCGCATCGTCGGCGAACCGGCCGGCTGGCATCCGCTCGTCGCGTTCGGCCGGCTCGCCGGCCGCATCGAAGCCGCGCTGAATACGGGCCGGCGCGGCCGCGTGGTCGGCGTCATCGCATGGGTCGCGGCCGTGGTGCCGCCGGTGGCCGTCGCCGCGTGGCTCGCGGCTGTGCTGCCCTGGCCGCTCGCGGCCGCGCTGCATGTCGCGCTGCTGTGGTTCGCGCTCGGCGCGAAGAGCCTCGCCGACCACGTCGCACCGATCGCCGCCGCGCTGCTGCGGCACGATCTCGACGCCGCACGCGCGCTGACCGCGCGCATCGTGTCGCGCGACACGAGCGAAGCCGACGAAGGCGCGCTGTCGCGCGCGGCCGTCGAATCGGCGCTCGAGAACGGCAACGACGCGATCTTCGGCGCGCTGTTCTGGTTCGTGGTCGCGGGCGGCCCCGGCGCGCTGCTGTTCCGGCTCGCGAACACGCTCGACGCGATGTGGGGATACCGCACGCCGCGCTTCCTGACCTTCGGCTGGGCCGCCGCGCGCCTCGACGACGCGCTCAACTGGATTCCCGCCCGCCTCACCGCCGCGAGCTACGCGCTGCTCGGCGACACGGCCGCCGCGTGGCGCTGCTGGCGCACGCAGGCACGCCACTGGGACAGCCCGAACGCGGGCCCCGTGATGGCCGCCGGCGCCGGCAGCCTGAACGTGCAGCTCGGCGGCCCGGCCGTCTATCACGGCGAAATCGAAGACCGTCCCGCGCTCGGCACCGGCGCGCCCGCGACGGCCGTGCACGTGGTCGCCGCGCTGTCGCTCGTCACACGCACGCTCGCGCTGTGGCTCGCGCTGCTCGTCGCGAGCGGCGCACTCATCCTCGCTACCCATCATGTCTGACGCACGCATCCCGCACGGCGGCAACCTGCACGAAGCCGCGCGCCGCCACGGCATTCCTCACGACGACTGGCTCGACCTGTCGACCGGCATCAATCCGGTCGGCTATCCGGTGCCGCCGGTCCCGGCCGACGCATGGCGCCGGCTGCCCGACGACGGCGATGCGCTCGCCCCGTGCGCGGCCGGCTACTATCATGCGCTCGATGCCGCGCACGTGCTGCCGGTCGCCGGCAGCCAGGCCGCGATCCGCGCATTGCCCGCGCTGCTGCCGACCGGCGACGCCGGCGTCGCGGCACTCGCGTATGGCGAATACGCGCCTGCCTTCGCGCGCCACGGCCATCGCGTCGTACCGCTCGACATCGACGCGAACGTGTTGCCTGCGACGGTGCGTCACGTCATCGTCGGGAATCCGAATAATCCGACCGCCGAATGCGTGCCGGTCGAACGGCTGCTCGGCTGGCATGCGCAACTGTCGGCACGCGGCGGCACGCTGATCGTCGACGAGGCCTTCGCGGATACGGGCACTACGCCCTCGCTCGCGCAGTACACCGATCGCCAGGGTCTCGTCGTGCTGCGCTCGGTCGGCAAGTTCTTCGGGCTCGCCGGCATTCGCGCGGGCTTCGTGCTCGCGCATCCCGGCCTGATTGCCGCGCTGCGCGACGTGCTCGGCGCATGGACCGTCAGCGGCCCCGCGCGTCACGCGGTCACCGCCGCGTTCGCCGATCGCGCATGGCAGGCGGCCGCGCGCGAACGGCTCGCGGCCGACGGCGAACGACTCGCCACGCTGTTGCGCACGCACGGCTTCGCGGTGCACGCGACACCGCTCTTCAGCTGGACCGAGGACCCGCGCGCCAGCGCGCTGCATGCGGCGCTCGCCGCGCGCGGCATCTGGACGCGGTACTTCGCGCAACCGTCGAGCGTGCGCGTCGGCCTGCCGGGCTGCGAAGCCGAATGGCGACGGGTCGCCGACGCGCTGGCGGAATGCGTTCCCATGCTGCAACAGGCATCCGCATGAACGCTCGCCTGTTGCGCCTGTTGCGCCGGATGCCGCCGCTCGCGACGGTGGTCGCACTCGCGCATGCGCCCATCGCTCACGCCGACGTCACGGCCCGCGACGATGCCGGCAATACCGTCACGCTGCCCGCCCCGGCGCAACGCGTGATCAGTCTCGCGCCGCATGCGACCGAACTGGTCTACGCGGCCGGCGGCGGCGCGAAGCTGGTCGGCACGGTCACGTACAGCGACTATCCGCCCGCCGCGCAGGCCGTGCCGCGCGTCGGCGACAACAAGGCGCTCGACCTCGAGCGGATCGCCGCGCTGAAGCCGGACCTGATCGTCGTCTGGCGGCACGGCAATGCCGAACGGCAGACCGATGCGCTGCGGGCGCTGCACATCCCGCTATTCTTCAGCGAACCGAAGCATCTCGACGACGTGGCGATGTCCCTGCGCCAGCTCGGTACGCTGCTCGGCACGGCGCCGGTCGCCGACGCGGCCGCGGCATCGTTCTCGCGCGACATCGCGGCACTGCGCGCACGCTACGCGGCGCGCGCCCCCGTCACGATGTTCTTCCAGGTATGGGACCGGCCGCTGACGACGCTCAACGGCGCGCACCTGTTCAACGAAGTCATTGCGCTGTGCGGCGGCCGCAACGTGTTCGCGGCGCTGAAGCCGCTCGCGCCGAGCGTCACCGACGAGGCCGTGCTCGCGGCCGATCCGGAAGCGATCGTGACGACGAGCGCCGGCGCGACGCGCTCGGACGCACCGCTGCCGAGCCTCGCGCGCTGGCGTGCATGGCCCGCGCTGACGGCCGTGGCGCGCAACAACCTGTTCGCGATCGACGGCGATCTGCTGACCCGGCCGTCACCGCGGATCGTGCAAGGCGCGGCCGCGCTGTGCGAGGATCTCGACGCCGCGCGGGCGCGGCGCCCGGCGCGCTGATTTCGGGCTTCGAAGCGCTTCCACGCTTGCTCGGTTCAGGCGAGCATACGCTTCGCCTACGCGTCCCAGTGGACGACTTCCCACGTGCGCGCGGCATCATCCATACGCAACCACACGACGCCGGCCGTCGGCACCGGCCGCGACAGCAGCGTATCGAGCGGCACGCGCAACGCGTGCGCTGCGAGTGCGCGAATCACGCCTGCATGCGTGATTACCCATTGCGGCGCGTCGGCCTGCGCGAGCGCGTACGCGGTCCGAGCGACACGCGCGGCGAACCGCGCAACGCTTTCGCCGCCATGCGCGCACGCATGCATCAGGTCGGCCGCCCACGCATCGAGCGCGGCGCGGTCGATATCGTCCCAGCGCTGCAACTCCCACGCGCCGAAGTCCATTTCCTGCCAGCCCGCATCGCGCCGCAGCGGCACGCCGAACGCGTGCGCGAGCCGTTCGGCGACCGACGCACAGCGTATCAGCGGGCTCGTCCAGACTTGCTCGGGCAACGGCGCGCCGAGCGCCGCCAGACGCTCGCGCACGGCCCGCGCGCCCGCGTCGGCCGACGCGGCGAGCGGCACGTCGCTGCGTCCGTAGCAAACGCCCGGCTCGACGTCGACGGCCGGATGGCGAATCAGGACGAGATCCATCCGAGCACCACCAGATAGATCGCCAGTTCACCCAGTTGCTGCGCGAAGCCGAGACAGTCGCCGGTATAACCGCCGATCCGCTTCACGAAATAGCGGGCCGCCCATGCACGCACGAGCATAAGCGCGACGATGGCCGCGACGCCCGCGCGCCAGTCCGGCCACAACAGCCACGGCAGCCCGAATGCGGCCGCGACCCAGGCCGCGCGCGCGCCCATGCGCTGCGCGACCGGCTTCGCCTTGCCCTCCGGCCGAACGTAGTCGAGCGACATCAGCAGACTCACGGCCGCCGCCCGGCTCGCCGCATGCGCGGCGACCATCGTCCATGCGGCGCGCAGCGGCGGCATGGCCGCGAGCGCCTGCCATTTCAGGCCGAGCGTGATCACGAGCGCGGCCGCGCCGAACGTGCCGATGCGCGAGTCGTGCATGATCCGCAGCACGTCTTCGCGCGTATAGCCGCCGCCGAACGCATCGCAGCTGTCGGCCAGGCCATCCTCATGGAACGCGCCGGTCGCGAGCAGCGTCGCGGCCATCGACAGGCCGACCGCGATCGACGCGGGCAGCACGCGCAGCGCCGCGAGATAGACGAGCGCGCCCCACGCGCCGACGCATGCGCCGACCAGCGGGAAGTAACGCGCGGCCTGGTCCAGATCGCCGGCCGCGTAGCCGATCGCGCGCGGCACCGGCACGCGCGTGAAATAGCCGAGCGCGACGAAGAAGTAGCGCAGTTCGGCGCGTACGCCGCGCGCGCGCTCAGGCGTCACGATTGTCGACGCCCGCGGATTCGAAGCTCGCCATCTCGGTGAGGAACGCGGCCGCCGCGCGCACCAGCGGCAGCGCGAGCGCGGCGCCCGTGCCTTCGCCGAGCCGCAGGTCGAGCGCGAGCAGCGGCTTCGCGCCGAAATGCTCGAGCATGCGCCGGTGGCCGGCCTCGTGTGACGTATGCGAGAACACGCAGTAATCGCGCACGTCGGGCGCGATGCGCTCGGCGACGAGCAGCGCGGCCGTCGCGATGAAGCCGTCGACGAGGATCGTCATGCGCTCGCTCGCGGCCGCGAGATACGCGCCCGTCATCATCGCGATCTCGAAGCCGCCGAACGTCGCGAGCACGTCGAGCGGCGCGATCGCGTGCGAATGCCGGACGAGCGCGCGGCCGAGCACCGCGCGCTTGTGCGCGAGCCCCTGGTCGTCGAGGCCCGTGCCGCGCCCCACGCACGCGTCGATCGGCACGTCGAGCAGGCGGCTCATCAGGCACGCGGCCGACGACGTGTTCGCGATCCCCATTTCGCCGAAGCCGATCACGTTCGTGCCGAGCGAAGCGTGCAGGCGCACGCGCGCGGCGCCGGCCGCGAGCGCCGCCGTCGCTTCGTCGCGCGTCATCGCGGGTTCGGCCGCGAAGTTGCGCGTGCCGCGCGCAACCGGCAGCGACACGAGCCGGTCGGATACCGGCAGCGGCGACGCGACGCCCGCATCGACTATCTCGAGCACGCACTGCGCGACACCCGAGAACGCATTGATCGCCGCGCCGCCGGCCAGGAAGTTCGCAACCATCTGCGCGGTGACCGCCTGCGGATACGGGCTCACGCCCTCGGCCGCGATCCCGTGGTCGCCGGCGAACACGATCGTCACGGGACGCTGCACGTGCGGCCGCTCGGTGCGCTGGATCAGGCCGATCTGCAACGCGATCGCCTCGAGCTGGCCGAGGCTGCCGGGCGGCTTGGTCTTGTGATCGATCACATGCTGCAGGCGCTTGCGCAGCGCGTCGTCGAGCGGCGCGATCGCGGGCGGGAAGTCGGTCGGATTCATCATCGGAAGGTTGCCTCGTTGGCGCGGCCGGTGCCGCGCATCGAAAGAAGGAAGTTCATCGTCGCTCGGGCCACGCGGGCAGCAGCGCGTCGCGACCGTTCTCGCGGATCAGCACGAGCGGGTAGCCGAACGCGTCGCTCGCGCGCGCCGGCGTCAGCACGTCGTGCACGGGGCCCGCCCACGCATGGCCGCGGCCGTCGAGCAACAGCGCGTGCGTCGCGAAACGCCGCGCGAGATTCAGGTCGTGACACGAGAACAGCACCGTGCGCGGGCCCGCGTCGAGCCATCTGCACAGCGCGGTGAGGCCATCGATCTGGTGATGCAGGTCGAGATGGGCGAGCGGCTCATCGAGCAGCATCAGCGGCGCGTCCTGGCACAGCGTCGCGGCCAGCGCGACGCGCTGCCGCTCGCCGCCCGACAGCGACAGCACGTCGCGCGACGCGAGCGCGCTCAGCCCGAACGTCGCGAGCGCATCGCGCGCCGCCGCGCGGTCGCCGTCGCGCTCCCAGCCCCAGCCGCCGAGATACGGAAAGCGGTTGAGCAGCACCGTGTCGAATACCGTCGCGCTGAACGCGTCGTGCAGTTGCTGCGGCATCAGCGCGCGGCGCCGTGCGAGCCGTTCGGGCGGCCACGCGGCGAGGGGCAGGCAATCGATCTCGACGTGGCCGCCGGCCGGCTGCCGCAGGCCCGCGAGCGTCGCGAGCAGCGTCGTCTTGCCTGCGCCGTTCGGCCCCGCGACGCACCAGATCTCGCCGGGCCGGAATGCCTGCGTGAAGCCGTCGAGCAGCGTCCGGTCGCCGGCCTTCAGCGTCATGTCGACCGCCGCGCAGGTCATGTCGCCGATGGTGTGCGGTACGGCGTGCGTCATCGCATCGGTCTCCTCAGCAACATCCACAGGAACACCGGCACGCCGATCAACGCGGTCATCACGCCGACCGGCAATTGCGCGGGTGCGATCGCGGTGCGCGCGAGCAGGTCGGCCGCCATCACGCCGCCGCCGCCCGCGAGCATCGCGGCGGGCAGCAGCATGCGCTGGTCGTTGCCGAATGCGAGCCGCAGCGCGTGCGGCACGACGAGGCCGACGAAACCGATCGTGCCGGCCGTCGTCACCGCGGCCGCGGCGGCCAGCGACGCGACGAGGTAGATCCGCATGCGCAGCCGCGCGACCGGCACGCCGAGCGCGATCGCGGTCGCGTCGCCGCGCAGCAGCACGTTGAGTTGCGGCGCGGCCGGCAGCGCGACGCATGCGGCCAGCAGCAGCGCGCCCCATGCGAACCAGGGCGCCGTCACGCCGTTCAGGTCGCCCGTCAGCCAGAAGATGATCCCGCGCAGCCGCGCATCGGGCGCGAGCGACAGCAGCAGCGTGACGAGCGCGCCCCACCCGGCCGCGATCACGACACCCGTGAGCAGCAGCCGCGGCGACGCATCGCGCGAATCGCCGCGCCCCAGTTCGCGGCGGGCAAGCCCGAGCACGAGCGCGACCGACACGAGCGCGCCGGCGAACGCGGACGCATCGACGAGCCACCACGCGGCGCCCGCGATCATCGCGACGAGCGCGAAACCGGCCGCCCCGCCGGATACGCCGAGCACGTACGGCTCCGCGAGCGGATTGCGCAGCAGCACCTGCAGCAGCGCACCGGCCAGCGCGAGCAGCGCGCCGCATGCGAAGCCCGCGAGTGCGCGCGGCAGCCGCAGCGTGCGCACGATGTCGGCGAACAGCGCATCGCCGCCGTGCGGCACGAGCGACGCGAGCGCCTGCCACGGCGACATCGGCACGCTGCCGATCGACAGTGACGCGACGAACAGCAGCGCGACGACGGCCGCGAGCGCGGCCCAGATCGACGCGGCACGCGCGGCGCTCATGCGGTGCACGACATCGTGCACGACGCACGACGCCTTCGCTTGTCGCCGTTGCCGGCCGTGCGCGGCGCGGGCGTCGCGCCGCGGCGTGTTGTAGGCATACGCAAGCTCGTCATCCTTGTTGAGCAGGTTGTTGATGCGGCACGGACGACCGCCGATCCGGCGATGTCATCGCGCGCGGCACGATTGACGACACCGTCGTCGCCACACTGCGTGCCGCCAGAATCATTGTGCGCACGGCCCAGGCGCCATGCGCAGCCGAACGCGCGATTCGCCGCCATCGACACACGATACCGCGTGCGGGGATCGGCCCCCTCGATTCCGCGTTTCGCCGCGCGCGACGCGCACCGGGCGCCGGGCGAACGATTGGGGTCAGCATCGAAGACAAGTCCCGTGAAGCACTGCGCGCCCCGCTTCCCCGCAGGCCGCGCGTCATGAAGCCAGCAGGCTCCTCGCCTCGGCCGGTATCCGGGGCTGGCGGCGTACCGGCTCGCCTTCCCGCGCATTTTCACGCGCAGTGGCCCGCGCCCGCGTGCGACCTGCACGCGAAACGCGCCCGAGCCGGCCTGCGTCATGCGACGCGGCCGCTTACCGTTGCGGGGGCAGCGCAGGTTGGCGATCTCCGTGCGGAGCACGCGCCCTGCTTCCCGTTTAACCGCGCGACGCACGCGCGAGCACCGAGGCGGCGCCAGTTTAGGAGCGGGCCGCACGAGCGTCAAGAAAGCGCCCGGACGCATGCAGGGAGCGCGTCGGACGCGCATATTCGCGGCAAGAAGCCGGGGTGTTACGACTGGAAACGTTACAGATGTCGGAATGCGCGTTATTCCGCGCTAAAATGCTGGGTCTTTAGAGGACGCAGCAGATGCTCAACGAACTCGAAACCTTATCTCAAAATATTGGCCGTCTGATCTCGCTGAACAAGCGCTATCACTCGGAACGGCTCGCGCTCGAGGAGCAGGTCGCGCAAATGCGCGCGGAAGCGGACGCCGTCCGCGCGGAACTCGCGCAGTTGCGCGACGAACGCAATGCACTCGCGGCCGAGCGCGACACGCTGTCGGCAAAGATCGACGACGCTCAGGTCAAACTGAACGCGATTCTCGAAAAGCTGCCGCGCACGAAGAGCGCCGAGCAAGCCGACAACCAGCTCGATCTGCTGGATGCGCAGGCGCGCCCGGATAGCGACGACGCGGCCAGCCACGGAGAACATGCATGAGCACCAAGCAGATCGAAGTCTCGATTCTCGGTCAGCCCTATCGGCTCGCCTGCTCGGCCGAGACCGAAGCGGCGCTGCTCGAGGCCGTCGCGCGCGTCGATGCCGAAATGTCGAAAATCCGCTCGAACAGCTCGGTGCGCGGCACCGATCGCATCGCGGTGATGGCGGCCCTGTCGCTCGCATCCGAATTGCTGCGACTGCAAACGAGCGTGCGGCACGGTGAAGCATTTCCGGCGGAAGAAATCCGTCGTACAATGCACCAGATGAACGAACAGCTCGGCGCGGTGCTCGCACAGCACGAGACGCAGTAACGTTTGATCGATGCGTCGATTCCCCTTGATCTCGGCGATCAACGGTGGTCAAATTGGCGCAACGAAACACAGTTCAGTCAGCTTCCCTGCCTGGTTCGCCAAGGTCATATATTCCTTGAACCAATGCCATGTGCACGGTTGCGGAAATTTGTAGCACGGGCGCGCGCGTCACTCTGTCTGATGTACCCGAAGTGCTGCTAACTGCGACCAACTCTGAACCTCAGGTTCAGGATGCCGGCCTAGCGGCCAAGGCGGGGGCCTATTCAACGGCATCGGGGCATCCCGATGCCGTTTCCTTTTCAGGGTCTGTCTGCATGCCGAACGCGTACGCAGACAGGCCGTCACGCCCTTTCTGCATCGATCACGATCCATGCAATACTGGCTGATGAAGTCCGAACCGGACGAAGCAAGCATCGACGATCTCGCCCACGCGCCGCAGCACTCGCTGCCCTGGACCGGCGTGCGCAACTATCAGGCGCGCAATTTCATGCGCGACACGATGAAGATCGGCGACGGCGTGCTGTTCTATCACTCGAGCTGCCCCGAGCCGGGCATCGCGGGCCTTGCCGAAGTCTCGTCGACGCCCTACCCCGATCCCACCCAGTTCGATCCGAAAAGCCCGTATTACGATCCGAAGTCGACGCAGGAAGCACCGCGCTGGCTGCTCGTCGACGTGCGCTTCGTGAAAAAGTCGGCGCTCGTGCCGCTCGCCGCGCTGCGCGAACACGACGAACTCGCCGACATGCGCGTGCTCGCACGCGGCAACCGGCTGTCGATCACGCCGGTCACGCGCGCCGAATGGCGCTTCATCACCGAAAAGCTGATGAAGTAGGCGCACGCAGTAGGCGCGCGCAGCAGGCACGCGCAGCAGGCGCACACAAGCCAAAGGTCAAATCCGGTCAACACGCGCCACCGCCACGGAACTCGCGGCGCGTTCGCGCGGCCTAAGCAACCGCTGTCGCCCGCTCGGGCCGACGGCCGTTTTTTCGTCGCGCGGCACGCCCGCGTCGCGCACGCGTGATCCGCGTGCGCGCCCTCGCACAAGGAGTCCAACAATGACCAAGAAAACCGCACTCGCGCTGTCGCTCGCCCTCGCCGCCGCCGTGCCCGTCGCGCTGACGCTCGCGTCGCCGGCCGCGCATGCGCAGACCGCGAACCCGCACTTTCCGGAGCCGGCGGGCGTGCTGTCGCTGTCGTCGCAGGCCAGCGCCGACGTGCCGCAGGACATCATCCACATCACGCTGTTCTACGAACAGCAGGCGAAGGACCCGGGCAGCCTCACGTCCGCGCTGAACCAGCGCGCCGATGCCGCGCTCGCGCAGGCGAAGGGCGTGTCGGGCGTGACCGCGCACACCGGTGCGTTCTCCGTGTATCCGAGCACCGATCGCGACGGCAAGATCTCCGCATGGCGCGGCCGGACCGAAGTCGTGCTCGAATCGCGCGATTTCGCAGCGGCGTCGAAGCTCGCGGGCCAGTTGTCGAACCAGATGCAGATCGCGAACGTCGAGTTCTCGCTGTCGCCCGAAGCGCAGCGCGCGGCCGAGCAGAAGCTCACGACCGAAGCGATCAAGTCGTTCCGCGCACGCGCGGACGAAGCCGCGAAGGCGTTCGGCTACGGCAGCTACTCGATCCGCGACGTGAACGTCGGCGGCGGGCGCAACGTGCAGCCGTATCCGCGCATGATGGCGATGGCCGCGGCGCCGATGGACAACGCGAAGATGAGCGCACCGATCGCGGTCGAAGGCGGCAAGGCGACCGTGTCGGTCACGGTCAACGGCTCGGTGCAGATGAAGTAACGCACATCGCGCCACACTCGGCGGATGCAAAAACGCCGGCCCTCGGGCCGGCGTTTTTCGTTTGCGCTCCTGCGATCGATGCGATGCCGATCGTGCGCATCGGCATCGCATCACGCGTCACACTGCACGCCCATCACGCAACCTCATCACGCAGCCTCATCACGCAGCCGCATTCACGGGGCGTCGGCGGTAGCCCCACACCAACAGCGCGATGCCCGCGAGGATCATCGGCAGCGACAGCCACTGCCCCATCGACAGGCCGAGCGCGAGCAGGCCGAGGAAGTCGTCCGGTTCTCGCGCGAATTCGACCGTGAAGCGCGCGAGCCCGTAGCCGATCAGGAACAGCGCGGACACCGCACCCAACGGTCGCGGCTTGCGCGAGAAGAAGAACAGCACGAAGAACAGCGCAATGCCTTCGAGCGCGATTTCGTAGAGCTGCGAAGGATGGCGCGGCAGCATCTGGTACTGCATGAACACGTCGGCAAGATGCCACTTCTCGACGAGCGCCGGATGCTTCGGCAGCCATGCCGCGTCGTCGCGCATCGCGCCCGGGAACAGCATCGCCCACGGCGAATTCGGATCGGTCACGCGGCCCCACAGCTCGCCGTTGATGAAGTTGCCGAGCCGCCCGGCCGCGAGCCCCGCCGGCACCATCGGCGCGACGAAATCGGTGACCTGCAGCCAGTGGCGCTTGCGCTGCCACGCGAACAGCACCATCGCGAGCGTCACGCCGAGGAAGCCGCCGTGGAACGACATCCCGCCCTCCCACACCTTGAACACGTCGAGCGGATGCGAGAAGTAGAAGTCGGCCTTGTAGAACAGCACGTAGCCGAGCCGGCCGCCGAGCACGGTGCCGAGCACGCCGTAGAACATCATGTCGTCGATGTCCTTCGCGGTCCAGCCCTGCGCCGCGACATGCGGCAGCTTCAGGCGGATCCGGCCGACGACGATCGCCGCGATGAACGCGACGAGATACATGAGGCCGTACCAGCGCACGGCCAGCGGCCCGAGATGGATCGCTACGGGGTCGAAATTCGGGTGAATGATCATGGGTTAGCGATGAAGTTTTCGAATGCGGTACGGCGCTCGCACCGGCGCCGCACCGCGCATTGGACGGCGCCGGCGCGCCATCGTTCGCGTCACGTGGCGAGACCGTGTGCGCGCACGACGTCGATGAAGCCGGCGAGCACGGGACTGACATCGCCCGTGCGCCACACGAGGCCCGTCTCGACGACCGGCGCGTCGCCGGCGAGCGGCCGGTAGACCACGCCGGTGCGCCGCAGGTTACGCAGCGATTGCGGCACCAGTGCGACGCCCATGCCGGCCGACACGAGGCTGACGATCGTCTGCATCTGGATCGCCTCCTGGCCGATGTGCGGGGTTTCCCCCGCCGCGCCGTAGCAGCCCGTAATGATGTCATAAAAGCCGGGCGCCAAACGACGCGGGAAGATCACGAGCGGCAGCGCGGCCAGGTCGGCCAGATGCACGGGCTCGTCCTCGGGCACGCCGGGCGCCGCGGCCGCCGGCATCGCGACCACCAGCGGCTCGCGCACGACCGGCAGGTACGACAGCCCGGCTGCGTGGCGCGGCGGCACGGGGGGAATCACGAGCCCCGCGTCGATACGTCCCGCGACGAGTTCGTCGATCTGCACGTCGCTCGTCGCCTCCGCGAGTTGCAGCCGCACCTGCGGATGGCGCGCGCCGAACGCGCGCAGCAGTGACGGCAGCAGCCCGTAATCGGCGGTCGACACGAACGCGAGCGACAGCGAGCCGGCTTCGCCGCGCGCGAGCGGCGGCAGCGCGTCGGCCGATGCGAGCAGCCGGCGCACGTCGGGCAGCAGCGCCGCGCCGACGGCCGTCAGCGCGACCGAGCGCTTGGTACGCACGAACAGCGCGACGCCAAGCGCATCCTCGAGCGCCCGGATCGCCTGCGACAGCGGCGGCTGCGTCATCGACAGGCGCTCGGCCGCGCGGCCGAAATGACGCTCGTCGGCCACGGTCACGAAATAGCGCCACTGGCGCAGGTCGGGCGTCGGATCGGCCATGCTTCACTCATTCGCAAAACGACTTAATAAGCGACAAATAATATATTGGACATCCCAAACCGGAAACTCCATTCTTGATTGATCCAAACCGGCGCGCCGTTCGCGAGCGCAGCCAACACAACGATGGAGTCACCCATGCCGTACAACCGTCGCTCGAAGCACATCACGCAAGGCGTGGCCCGTTCGCCGAACCGCTCGATGTATTACGCCCTCGGCTACCAGAAGGACGATTTCGACAAACCGATGATCGGCATCGCGAACGGCCACTCGACGATCACGCCGTGCAACTCGGGCCTGCAGCGGCTGTCGGACGCGGCCGTCGCGGCGATCAAGGCGGCCGACGCGAACCCGCAGATCTTCGGCACGCCGACGATCTCCGACGGCATGTCGATGGGCACCGAGGGGATGAAGTACTCGCTGGTGTCGCGCGAAGTGATCGCCGACTGCATCGAGACCTGCGTACAGGGCCAGTGGATGGACGGCGTGGTGGTGGTCGGCGGCTGCGACAAGAACATGCCGGGCGGGATGATCGCGCTCGCGCGCCTGAACGTGCCCGGCATCTACGTGTACGGCGGCACGATCCGCCCCGGCCACTGGAAGGGCCGCGACCTGACGATCGTGTCGTCGTTCGAGGCGGTCGGCGAGTTCACCGCCGGCCGGATGTCGCAGGAGGATTTCGAAGGGGTCGAGAAGAACGCCTGCCCCACGTCGGGGTCGTGCGGCGGGATGTATACGGCGAACACGATGAGCTCGTCGTTCGAGGCGCTCGGCATGTCGCTGATGTACTCGTCGACGATGGCGAACCCCGACCAGGAGAAGGTCGATTCGGCCGCCGAATCGGCGCGCGTGCTGGTCGAGGCCGTGAAGCGCGACCTGAAGCCGCGCGACATAATCACGAAGGCATCGATCGAGAACGCGGTGTCGCTGATCATGGCGACCGGCGGCTCGACCAACGCGGTGCTGCACTATCTCGCGATCGCGCACGCGGCCGAGATCGACTGGACGATGGACGACTTCGAGCGCATCCGCAAACGCGTGCCGGTGCTCTGCGACCTGAAGCCGTCGGGCCAGTACGTCGCGACCGATCTTCACCGGGCAGGCGGCATCCCGCAGGTGCTGCGCATCCTGCTCGATGCGGGGCTGCTGCACGGCGACTGCATGACGATCACCGGCCGCACGATCGCCGAGGAACTCAAGGATGTGCCGGGCGTGCCGCGCGCGGACCAGCAGGTGATCTTCCCGATCGATCGCGCGCTGTACAAGGAAGGGCATCTGGCGATCCTGAAGGGCAACCTCGCGGAACACGGCGCGGTCGCGAAGATCACGGGCCTGAAGAACCCGGTGATCACGGGCCCGGCGCGCGTGTTCGACGACGAGCAAAGCGCGATGGACGCGATCCTCGGCGACAGGATCCGCCCGGGCGACGTGCTGGTGCTGCGCTATCTCGGCCCGCAGGGCGGCCCCGGCATGCCGGAAATGCTCGCGCCGACATCGGCGATCATCGGCAAGGGGCTCGGCGAATCGGTCGGCTTCATCACGGACGGCCGCTTCTCGGGCGGCACCTGGGGGATGGTGGTCGGTCACGTCGCGCCGGAGGCGTTCGTCGGCGGCACGATCGCGCTCGTGCAGGAAGGCGATTCGATCACGATCGATGCGCACCGGCTGGTGTTGCAGCTGAACGTCGACGACGCGGAACTCGCGCGCCGCCGCGCCGCGTGGAAGCAGCCGGCGCCGCGCTACACGCGCGGCGTGCTCGCCAAGTATGCGGCCCTCGCGCGCCCGGCGAACCAGGGCGCCGTCACCGGCTGATGCGCCGCGCGGGGCATGCGACCCCATTTCAAGCGACCGCCCGGGAAACGCGCAAAACGCGTTTCCCCTTTGCTTTTATAATGCGCGGACCGTGAAGCCGGCCGTCCCCGCCGGCGGAGAACCGCATGAAACAGACGATATTGCGCGCGCTGCTCGCGGCGCTGCTGACCGGCAGCGCGGCGGCCGCGCACGCCGACCTGGCCGGCGACGGGCTCGCGCTCGCGCAGCGCAAGAACTGCGTGGCCTGCCATGCGGTCAGCAAGCCGTTGATGGGCCCGCCGTTCCACGACATCGCCGGCAAGTACGCGGCGCGCGCCGATGCGGTCGATTACCTCGCGCAATCGATCGTAAAGGGCAGTATCGGGGTGTGGGGCAGCGTGCCGATGCCCGCCAATACGCAGCTGACGAGCGCCGAAGCGCACACGCTCGCGCAGTGGGTGCTGTCGCTGCATTGAACCGGATGAACGGGCGCACGCGCGCTGCGCGCCGGCACCGTCCCGCTCTCATCGACATGACCGGCTCGGCGATCGTCATCGCCGATGAACGGACCCGCACTCGCGTTCCCATGCACGAAACGATCGTGCACTCAGCCTGAACGGCCGGTCCGGCGGCGGGCGATCTCTTCGTCGACCGCGTCGCGAACCCACGCCATCACTTCGGTTTCGAGCGCCAGCGCCACCTCGCGCGTGATCTGGCCGACCAGCCAGGCCGTATGGTCGTGCAGCGCGTCCCGGCAGCGGGCCTCGATGGCCTCGCGCCCTTCCCCGGTCAGATAATTCGTCAGTCGATTGCGTAGCCGCTCGGCGATATGCTGCGCGTCCTCAGGCGTCAACGCGGCGGCCGGATGCGTATCCGGCTGCGCCGCGCCGGGGAGATGATCGGTAGCCAGCCCTTCGGCACCCGGCGCGCCCGCGTGCGGCGGCATCGCTTCGTCGGCTTCCGCCAGCGCCGCGGCAAAGCCGGGCTGCTGCGCATCGTCGGCGGCCAGCGCGGATTGGAGCGGCGCCTGCATCCCGGCCGATTCCTCGGCAACGACGTGCCCGGCGGCACCGGGTTGCGCCGGTGCGTCGCTGTCGCCCGGCAGTTCGACGGTCGGGACGTGCGGCGTCGGCACCGGCTCGACCACCACGAATTCGGGGTCGGGCTCCGCGTGTCCGGAAGCACCCGGCGCAGCGGCGGCGCGGCCCGGCGCGATCACGTCGGTCAGCACCGGCACGGCGGCATCGTCGCGCGGCGGCGCGTCGGCCGCGGAAGAACGCGCCGGCACCGGCTTGCCCGGCACCAGCACGTCGGTCAGCGTCGGGATCGAAGAGGATTCGGCTTGTGTCACGGGAAGGCTCCGTCGACGGTTGCAGCTAGCTGCCCTGCTTGTAGTTGTTCAGCGCGTATCCGCGATCGCGGTAGAAGCGATAGCGGTCGCGGCCCGCGGCCAGCTCGTCCGGCGCATTGCCGACCACCTCGAGCAGGCGCTCGAAGCGGGCGAACTGCGCGGGCACGGCCGCGCCGAGGTTCAGCAGCACATGGTAATGCGGCGCCTGGTCGAGATCGGCGGCCAGCACGATCGGCGTGCCGGCCGCGTGCGCGCTGTCGACGCCGCAATGCGGGATGAAATCGAGCGGCGAGAACGTCCAGAGCCGCTCGTCGAGCGCGCGCAGGCGCGCGGGTTCCGCGAGCACGACGACCGGCTGCCCGGCCAGATAAGCCTTGCGCAGCAGCCGGCACGCATACGCGAGCGAATCGCCGACGTTCGAATGGAAATCGATTCGCGTCATTGCCCGCGCACCCGCATCGTCGTGAGACCTGCCATCACTGGCCGGCGCGGTCGATCAGGAACTGCGCGAGCAGCGGCACCGGACGGCCGGTCGCGCCCTTCGCCGCGCCGCCCTTCCAGGCGGTGCCGGCGATGTCCAGGTGCGCCCACGGATAGCTGTCGGTGAAGCGCGACAGGAAGCACGCCGCCGTCACGGCACCGGCCGGACGCCCGCCGATGTTCGCGATGTCCGCGAAGTTCGACTTCAGCTGATCCTGGTACTCGTCGTCGAGAGGCATGCGCCACGCCGGATCGTTCGCTTCGCGCGATGCGTCGAGCAGTTCGCCCGCCAGCGCGTCGTCCTTCGAGAACAGGCCGCTGTTGTGGGCGCCGAGCGCGATCACGCACGCGCCCGTCAGCGTCGCCACGTCGATCACCGCGGCCGGCTTGAAGCGCTCCGCATAGGTCAGCGCGTCGCACAGGATCAGGCGGCCCTCGGCGTCGGTGTTCAGCACCTCGATCGTCAGCCCCTTCATGCTGGTGACGATGTCGCCCGGCTTCGTCGCGTTGCCGCCCGGCATGTTCTCGCAGGTCGGCACGATCGCGACGACGTTGATCCTCAGGCCCATTTCGGCGATCGCACGCATCGTGCCGAGCACCGAACCGGCGCCGCACATGTCGTACTTCATCTCGTCCATGCCCTCGCCCGGCTTCAGCGAGATGCCGCCCGTGTCGAACGTGATGCCCTTGCCGACCAGCACGACCGGCGCGGCCTTCGCGGCGGCGCCCTGATAGTGCAGCACGATGAACTGCGGCGGCTCGACCGACGCGCGCGCGACCGACAGGAACGAGCCCATGTTGAGCGCCTGGATCTGCTTCAGGCCGAGCACCTCGGCCTTCAGACCCCAATCCTTCGCGATCTTCTTCGCGGTGTGGCCGAGATAGGTCGGCGTGCACACGTTGCCGGGCAGGTTGCCCAGGTCGCGCGTGAGATCCATCCCGTTCGCCAGCGCGACGGCCTGCTTGACCGCCAACTTCGCCGCCTTTTCATCGGCCGGATCGACGCTGAACACGACGCGCTTGAGCGTGTGCGACGCCGGTTCCGGCTTGCTCTTCATCTGCGTAAAGCGGTAGGTCTCGTTGCGCAGCGCGAGAATCGCCGCGCGCACGCCCCAGTCGGAGCTGCGCTCGTCGACCGGCAGCTGCGCGAGCGTGAACGTGACCTGGACGATCCTGGTCGCCAGCAGCGCGCGCCATGCGGCCGTCACCGCGTCGGTGTAGGCTTTCTGATTGAAAGCATCCTGCTTGCCGAGGCCGACGAGCAGCACGCGCGACGCACCGATGCCCGATACTTCGTGCAGGAACAGCGTCTTGCCGCGCTTGCCGTCCATGTCGCCGGCCTTCACCACGCGCGAGATGAGCCCCTTGGTGGCTGTGTCGATGTCGAGCGCCGCGCCCGAAAGGGTTTGCGCCTCGAAGATGCCGAGCACGATGCAATCGGACTTCCCCGTCAGGAACCCCTTGGCCTCGCCTTTGCTCCAATCACAGCCTTTTATGCTAAAGTCCATCGCGCTTGTCCTCGGATAAAATCTGGGCTAAGGATGAAAGCCGCAATTATCCGCTATTTTTCCCGTGGCGGCGCGAGCGCTCCACCACGCGTGCGCAGCCTCCCGCCCTCTTCTCATCAAGAATGATCTTCGAACGCTCCCTCCAGCGCGAGCTTGCGTATACGGCTGGCGCCGTGTTCATGGTGCTGCTCACGATCATGCTCACGACGATGATGATCCGCATCGTCGGCTATGCCGCGTCCGGCGAAATCGATCCGCGGGACGTGCTCGTGCTGATCGGCCTGACCGTGATCGGCTATCTCGCCGTGATGCTCGTCGTCACGCTGTTCGTGTCGATCCTGTTCGTGCTGACCCGGTGGTACCGGGACTCCGAAATGGTGGTCTGGCTCGCGTCCGGCGTCAGCCTCACGCGCCTGATCAAGCCGATTGGCGTGTTCGCCACGCCGATCATCCTGCTGATCGCGTTCTTCGCGTTCGTCGGCTGGCCGTGGTCGAACCAGCAGAGCAAGATGATCAAGGCGCGCTTCCAGCAGCGCGACGAGATCTCGCTGCTCGCGCCCGGCCAGTTCCGCGAATCGGCGTCGAACCATCGCGTGTTCTTCATCGAGAAGATGTCGCCGGACCAGAGCAAGGTGCAGAACGTGTTCGTCACGTCGACCGAGAACGGCAAGGTCAATATCGTCGTATCGCACACGGGCCACACGGAAACGAAGGACGGCGATCGTTTCGTCGTGCTGGAAGATGGCCGCCGCTACGACGGCACGCCCGGCCAGCCGAACTTCAAGATCATGGAGTTCCAGCGCTACGGCGTGAAGATCACGAGCACCCCGGTCACCAACGTGCCGACCACCAACAGCACGCCCACGCCCGACCTGCTGCGCAATCCGACGCGCGACAACCTCGCGGAATTCGCATGGCGCGCGGGCTTGCCGCTGATCGCGATCAACCTGATGGTGCTCGGCATCCCGCTGTCGTACCAGAACCCGCGCCGCAGCCGCACGATCAACCTCGTGATGGCCGTGCTGATCTACCTCACGTACTCGAACCTGCTGAACGTCGTGCAGGCGCAGATCGAGCAGGGCAAGATGTCGTTCGGCGTCGGCCTGGTCGGCCTGCATGTGATTGTCGCGGCGATCGTCGCGCTCATCTTCTGGTTGCGCGTGCGCAATCGTCCGCTGTTGACACGCGCGCTGTTCGGCCGCTCGGGAGCATGATCGATGCGGCTCTATGAAAAATACTTCGCGCGGCAGATCTACGTCACGTTCGTCTTCATCCTGTTCGCGTTCTCGGGCCTGTTCTTCTTCTTCGACCTGATCAGCGAACTGAACTCGGTCGGGCACGGCAACTACAAGTTCGGCTACGCGGTGCTGCGCGTCGCGCTGCAAACCCCGTCGCGCTTCTACGAGATCATCCCGGTCGCCGCGTTGATCAGCGCGATCTACGTGTTCGCGCAAATGGCCGCGAACTCGGAATTCACGATCTTCCGCGTGTCGGGCCTCGCGACCAACCAGGCGCTGCGCTCGCTGCTGAAGATCGGCGTTCCGCTCGTGATCATCACCTACCTGATCGGCGAATTCGTCGGCCCGTACGCCGACCAGCTGTCCGAACGCGTGCGGTTGCAGGCGCTCGGCGCGTCGGTGTCGTCGAACTTCCAGTCGGGCGTGTGGGTGAAGGACACGCTCGCGGCCCGCGAGAACGGCGAGCAGGTCACGCGCTTCGTCAACGTCGGCAACCTGTCGCCCGATTCGACGATCAGCAACGTGCGCATCTACGAGTTCGACTCCAAATTCCAGCTGCAGAACGTGCGGATCGCGCAGACGGGCCGCTACGAGCCGCCCGGCCACTGGCTGCTCAAGGGCGTCACGGAAACCGAACTGACGCCGATCAAGCCGATCAGCGGCGCACCGGCCGATGCGCTGAACCCCGTGTACCGGTCGCAGCAGGTGACGCTGCCGGAATACCGGCTGCGCTCGGATCTGACCCCGCAGATCCTGTCGGTGCTGCTGGTGTCGCCGGAACGGATGTCGATCATCAACCTGTTCCGCTACATCCAGCACTTGCGCGAGAATCAGCAGGACACGCAGCGCTACGACATCGCGCTGTGGCGCAAGCTGCTCTACCCGTTCGCGGTGTTCGTGATGCTCGTGCTGTCGCTGCCGTTCGCGTACCTGCATACGCGCGCCGGCGTGGTCGGCGTGAAGGTGTTCGGCGGCATCATGCTCGGCATGAGCTTCCAGCTGCTCAACACGCTGTTCTCGCACATCGGCACGCTGAACACGTGGCCCGCGCCGCTGACCGCGGCGACGCCGGGCCTGATCTATCTCGCGCTCGGCCTGTTCGCGCTCAAATGGGTCGACCGGCACTGAGCGCCGTCACGACGGAGGCTTCGACATGAGTTCGCACGGCATCGTCCTGTTCGGCCACGGCGCACGCGATCCGCGCTGGGCCGAGCCGTTCGAGCGGCTGGCCGCACGGCTGGGCGGCAGCGGCGCACCCGCGCCGCACGTGTCGCTCGCGTTCCTCGAACTGATGACGCCCTCGCTCGACACAGCCGTCGCCGCGCAGGTCGCGGCCGGCTGCACGCGCATCACCGTGGTGCCCGTGTTCTTCGGCCAGGGTGGCCATGTCCGTCGCGACCTGCCGCAGCTCGTCGACGCCTGCCGGGCCGCCCATCCGAATGTCGTGATCCAGTGCGCGACGGCGGTCGGGGAAGACGACGGCGTGCTCGATGCAATCGCACGCTACTGCATCGACCAGATCGGCCGCAACGCGTAGCCGGATCAACAGCACCAACAAAAAAGCGCCGGCTTCCGCCAGCGCTCATTTGAATCACCCACCGCGAAGCCAAGAGGCCGCCGCATGGGAACCGCTACGTCGATTCAAGCCGCATTGCGCAACGCATCGCCCGCTTTCGCGGGTCGCACGCGTTCGGCAAACGCATCGCCGATCATCAGCAGGCTCGGCTCCGCCGGATCGAGCCACGCCTGCGCGTCGCCCGCCGCCATCTGCGCGAGCGTCAGCGTCAGCATGCGTTCGCGCGCGGTGCTGCAGGCCTCGACGATCGCCACCGGCGTCGCGGGTGCGCGGCCCGCGTCGATCAGCTCCTGCGCGATTCCCGGCGCGCTGTCGCGGCCCATGTAGTAGACGATCGAATCGGCGCGCGCGGCCTCGCGAATCTCGTCGCTGCCCGGTGCGCGGCTGTGCGTCGCGAACGCGACGCTGCGCGACACGCCGCGCAACGTCAGCGAGCGCTTCAGCGTCGCCGCGCCGGCCAGCGCCGCGGTGATGCCCGGCACGACCTCGTAGTCGATGCCGGCCGCCTCGAGCGCACGCATTTCCTCTTCGGCGCGACCGAACAGCATCGGGTCGCCGCCCTTCAGCCGCACGACGCATGCATGCTCGCGCGCCGCGTCGACGATCTGCTTGTTGATGAAGTGCTGCGCGGTCGAACGCTGCCCGCAGCGCTTGCCGACCGCGATCTTGCGCGCGTTCGGCGCGTAGTCGAGCATCGCCGGCTCGACGAGCGCGTCGTGCAGCACGACGTTGGCTTGCTCGAGCAGCCGCGCGCCGCGCACCGTGATGAGGTCCGCGGCGCCCGGCCCTGCTCCGATCAGATACACCTTGCCCATGTTTGTCGCTTCGCTTGGGTTCTGCCGCGGCGGCCGCTTCGCCGCCGCGCAGATTGACGGTTACGCCGAGAACGCCCGGATCATGCCGGCGGCGACCGTGTGGTGCGTCGCCTCGTCGATGAGCACGAATGCGCCCGTGCCCGGATGTGCATCGTACGTGTCGCAGACGATCGGCTTCTGCAGCGTCAGCGCGACGCGGCCGATGTCGTTCATCTTCAGGTCCTGGCGGTCGGTCGCTTGCGACAGCGTATGCACGTCGAGCACTTCCTTGACCGCGCCGATCTTCGCGAACACCGTGCTCGTGGTCTGCTTCAGCAGATACTTGCGCTGCGGCGACAGCGGCGTCTCGTCGAACCAGCACAGGTCGGCCTCGAGCTTCTTCGCCGGCTCGACCGGCTCGGCGGTCGTGACGAACATGTCGCCGCGCGACACGTCGACATCCTGCTCGAGGCGAATCGTCACCGTCTGGCCCGCGAATGCGTGCGCGACGGATGCGGTGCCGCCCGGCACCGGCGCGACGATCTCGGCGATC
Source organism: Burkholderia sp. SIMBA_062 (assembly GCF_046534765.1). Taxonomy (NCBI): domain Bacteria; kingdom Pseudomonadati; phylum Pseudomonadota; class Betaproteobacteria; order Burkholderiales; family Burkholderiaceae; genus Burkholderia; species Burkholderia sp. SIMBA_062. The sequence continues at coordinate 85,694 of NZ_JAWRYD010000023.1, read as the reverse complement.
GTCGCGGTGCGGTTCGACGGCAGCACGACGATTTCATCGCCGACCTTCACCTCGCCCGATTCGATCCGGCCCATGTAGCCGCGGAAATCGTCGGCCGAGCTGCCGTCCTGGCGGGCGACCCACTGCACCGGAAAGCGCAGCGCGTCATGCGCCTGCGTCTCGACCGGCAGCGACTCGAGCACGTCGAGCAGCGGCTCGCCCGCGTACCACGGCATGCGCTCGCTCGCGCCGACGATGTTGTCGCCCTTCAGCGCCGACACCGGCACGAAGCGCACGTCGGTCAGGCCGAGCTGCTTCGCGAGCGTGACGTAGGCGTCGCGGATCTCGTTGAAGCGCGCTTCGCTGTAGTCGACGAGGTCCATCTTGTTGATCGCGACGATCACGTGCTGCAGCGCGAGCAGCTTCACGATCGCGCTGTGGCGCTTCGTTTGCGGCAGCAGTTGCGCAACACCGTTCTCGAGCGTCACGCGCGTCGCGTCGACCAGGATGATCGCCGCATGCGCGGTCGATGCGCCCGTCACCATGTTGCGCGTGTACTGCTCGTGGCCCGGCGTGTCGGCGATGATGAACTTGCGCTTCGCGGTCGCGAAATAACGGTACGCGACGTCGATCGTGATGCCCTGCTCGCGCTCGGCCTCGAGCCCGTCCGTCAGCAGCGCGAGGTCGAGCTCGTCGCCGACGGTGCGCTTGTTCTTCGCGCGCGACAGCGCGGACAGCTGGTCGGACAGCACGGCCTTGCTGTCGTACAGCAGGCGGCCGATCAGCGTGCTCTTGCCGTCGTCGACGCTGCCTGCGGTGATGAAGCGCAGCACGCCGAGGTCTTCGGTGTTCTCGATGATGCTCATGATGTGAATGTCCTCGTGTGCTTCAGAAATAACCTTGCTTCTTGCGCTGTTCCATCGCGGCTTCGGAGGCCTGGTCGTCCATCCGGGTCGCGCCGCGTTCGGTGATCTCGGTCACGGCCGTCTCGGCGATGATCTTCTCGACGTCGTCCGCATCGCTCGCCACCGGGCACGTGCAGCTGATGTCGCCGACCGTGCGGAAGCGCACCTGCGCGATCTCGCTCGTCTCGCCGTCACGCATCGGCGTGAGCGGCGTGACGGGCACGAGCAGCCCGTTGCGGCGCACGATCTCGCGCTGGTGCGCGTAGTAGATCGACGGCAGTTCGAGGTTCTCGCGGGCGATGTACTGCCACACGTCGAGTTCGGTCCAGTTGGAGATCGGGAACACGCGCAGGTGCTCGCCCTTGTGCAGGCGTGCGTTGTACAGGCTCCACAGTTCCGGGCGCTGCGCCTTCGGATCCCACTGGCCGAATTCGTCGCGGAACGAGAAGATTCGCTCCTTCGCACGCGCCTTCTCTTCGTCGCGGCGCGCGCCGCCGATCAGCGCGGTGTAGCCGTGCTGCTCGATCGTCTCGAGCAGCGTGACGGCCTGCGCGGCGTTGCGCGAATCGGTTTCGCGGCGCAGCACGACCGTGCCGCGCTTGATCGAATCCTCGACGTGGCCGACCACCAGCTCGGCGCCGAGCTCTTGCGCACGACGGTCGCGGAAGTCGATCACTTCCTCGTAGTTGTGGCCCGTGTCGATGTGCACCAGCGGGAACGGCAGCGTGGTCTTGCGGTTCGCGCCGAGGCCGAATGCCTTCAGCGCGAGGTGCAGCACGACGACGGAATCCTTGCCGCCCGAGAACAACAGCGCCGGCTTGCTGCACTCGGCGACCAGCTCGCGCAGGATGTGGATCGACTCGGCTTCGAGCCAGTCGAGGTGGCCCATTCGGTTGTCGGCACCGGTGGGCGGGGCAAAGGCGGATTGCTCGAGCGTCGTGCTCATGATTTCAGTCCTTCTCTTCTGGGTTCGTGCCGCCCGCTGTCGCAGGCGGCGCAATATTCGGTTTCTTGTCGGCTGTCAGTGCGCGGCGCCGGCTTCGGCGTTCGCGGGAATCGGCGTGATCGTGATGTGCAGCCCGCATTCCTTCGTGTCGCGCGACTCCCACCACCAGCGGCCCGCCCGGCTGTCCTCGCCGGGGCGGATCGCGCGCGTACAGGGCTCGCAGCCGATGCTCGGGTAGCCGCGCGCATGCAGCGGGTTGACCGGCACGTCGAACGCCTTCAGGTACGCCCACACGTCGGCTTCCGTCCAGTCGGCGAGCGGGTTGTACTTCGCGATCCCGCGCGCTTCGTCCTGTTCTTCCTCGTGCAGCTCCGCACGCGTGACCGACTGCTCGCGACGCTGGCCCGTGACCCACGCGCCGACGTCGGCCAGCGCACGGTTCAGCGGCTCGACCTTGCGGATGTGGCAGCACGACTTGCGCAGCTCGACGCTTTCGTAGAACGCGTTCAGGCCGTGCTCGGCGACGTACTGGTCGACCGCGTCCTGCTGCGGGTGAAACTGCTCGATCTCGTAGCCGTAGCGCTCGCGCACGCGGTCGATCATGCCCAGCGTTTCCGCATGCAGGCGGCCGGTGTTCAGCGAGAAAATGCCGATCGACACGCCCTTCGACAGGATCGCGTGCGTGAGCAGCATGTCTTCCGCGGCGAGGCTGCTCGCGAACTTCACCTTCTCGTGCCGGGCGCCGATCCGCGCGAGCAGCGCGTCGAGGCGCTCGACCTTCGCGGCGAGTTCCGGCGTCAGTGCGGTGGCAGTCGCGGCGCTCATGCGCTCACCTTCGTGTCGGGCGTCGCTACGTCGGCGCGGCGGCGGAACAGCGGCGCCGGCTCGTCGAACGCGCCCTGGTAACGCTGCGTGAATTCGCCGAACGCGTTCAGCGCGTCGTGGATGTCCTTGTCGGCACGCACCGCGAACGCGTCGAAGCCGCAGCGCGACATGTACAGCAGCTGATCGCGCAGCACGTCACCGATCGCACGCAGCTCGCCGGTCCAGCCGTGGCGCTCGCGCAGCAGGCGGCCGATGCTGTAGCCGCGGCCGTCGGCGAAGCGCGGGAATTCGACCGCGATCAGCGAGATCGCGCCGAAGTCGGCCACGAGATCGGCCGGCTCGCTGTCGGGCGCGAGCCACACGCCGAGTTCGTCCTTCGTCTTCGCGGCGACGAGCGCCGCGCGCTCGGCCTGCCACAGGGTGAACGGCACCAGCACCTTGCCGGCCGGCAACGCGTCGACCGCGGGCAGTGCACCATCTTCCGCCGCGCGCACGACCTGCCATGCGTCGTCGATCACTGCGCGGTTCTTGATAATCGAAGCCATCTGCAAATTCCTTCTAGCCGGTTGGTTACGCGTTCACTGCCTGGCGCGCCGCATACACGCGCTCCTTGAACGGCGCGATGCCGATGCGATCGTACGTGTCGATGAAGCGCTCGCCGTCGGTGCGCGCCTCGACGAACGTGTCGATCAGCTTCGCGATCACGCCCGGCACTTCTTCCGCCGAGAACGACGGCCCGATCACGCGGCCGAGGCGCGCGCCGTTGCGGCCCGTGCCCTGCTCGCCGCCGAGCGACACCTGGTACCACTCGGCACCGTCCTTGTCGACGCCGAGGATGCCGATGTTACCCACGTGATGATGACCGCACGAGTTCATGCAACCGGAAATATTCAGCGACAGGTCGCCGAGGTCGTACACGTAGTCCAGATCGTCGAAACGCTGCTGGATCGCCAGCGCGATCGGGATCGACTTCGCGTTCGCGAGCGAGCAGAAGTCGCCGCCCGGGCACGCGATGATGTCGGTCAGCAGGCCGACGTTCGGCGTCGCGAAGCCGGCCGCCTTCGCCTTTTCCCACAGCGCGAACAGGTCGCGCTTCTTCACGTTCGCGAGAATCAGGTTCTGCTCGTGCGACACGCGCAGTTCGCCGGACGAGTACGCGTCGGCCCAGTCGGCCACCAGATCCATCTGCGCGTCGGTCGCGTCGCCCGGGGCCACGCGGTGGTCCTTCAGCGACAGCGTGACGGCGGCATAGCCCGGCACCTTGTGCGGCGCGACGTTGCGCTCGACCCAGCGCGCGAACGCCTTGTTCTCGAGCAGGTGCTGTTCGAACGATGCGTCGGTGTCGGCGAGCTTCTCGTAGACGGGCGGCAAGAAGGGCTGCGACACGCGGTCGAGCTCGGCCTGCGTGAGCGTCGACGGGCCGTCCTTCAGGTGCTGCCACTCTTCCTCGACCTGCTGCGCGAACTTCGCGGGCGACAGCGCCTTCACGAGGATCTTGATCCGCGCCTTGTACAGGTTGTCGCGGCGGCCGTAGCGGTTGTACACGCGCAGCACGGCTTCGCAGTAGGTGAGCAGGTGCTGCCACGGCAGGTCTTGCTTGATCACCGCGCCGACGATCGGCGTGCGGCCGAGGCCGCCGCCCGCGAGGATGCTCGCGACCACTTCGCCCTGCGCGTTCTTCTTCAGGTACACGCCGAGGTCGTGGATCTGCACGGCCGCGCGGTCGTCCTTCGAGCCGGACACCGCGATCTTGAACTTGCGCGGCAGCCATGCGAATTCGGGATGGAACGTCGACCACTGGCGCAGGATTTCGGCCCACGGACGCGGATCGATCTCCTCGTCCTGCGCGACGCCGGCGAACTGGTCGGCCGTGATGTTGCGAATACAGTTGCCCGACGTCTGGATCGCGTGCATCTGCACCGATGCGAGCTTCGCGAGAATTTCCGGCGTGTCTTCCAGCTCGACCCAGTTGAACTGGATGTTCGAGCGGGTCGAGAAGTGACCGTAGCCGCGGTCGTGTTCGCGGGCGATGCGCGCCAGCATGCGGAGCTGGTCGCTGCGCAGGTTGCCGTACGGAATCGCGATGCGGTGCATGTACGCGTGGCGTTGCATGTACAGGCCGTTCTGCAGGCGCAGCGGACGGAACTCGTCTTCGCTCAGCTCGCCCGACAGGCGGCGGCGCACCTGATCGCGGTACTGTGCGACGCGTTCGTCGACGATCGTCTGGTCGTACTGGTCGTACTGATACATTCGGGGACCCCAGGGTTTTCGTGGTGACCGCGCGACGTCCTAGCCACGTCGCGCCCGGATCTCCGTTCCGCCGCCACCGCCGGCGGCCTTCCGCTGCCCGGCTGGATTGCTAATGACGAAAACAGATATCCATATTTGAAAAACTCCGGTGAATCGTAATAAACTCGCCTTATATTTCAAACGACTAAAAAATTCTGTTGATATGCGGAAGGGTTATAAATGAACCTGCACCAATTTCGCTTCGTGCGCGAGGCCGTCCGGCAGAATTTCAACCTCACCGAGGCCGCCAAGGCGCTGTACACGTCCCAACCGGGCGTCTCGAAGGCGATCATCGAGCTCGAGGACGAGCTCGGGGTCGAGATCTTCACGCGGCACGGCAAGCGCGTGCGCTCGCTCACCGAGCCGGGCAGGATCATCCTCGCGTCGGTCGAGCGGATCCTGCAGGAAGTCGAAAGCCTGAAAAGGGTCGGAAAAGATTATGCAGCGCAGGATCAGGGCAACCTGACGATCGCCGCCACCCACACGCAGGCCCGCTACTCGCTGCCGGCCGCGATCGCCGAGTTCAAGAAGCGCTTCCCGAAGGTGCACCTGTCGATCCTGCAGGGCAGCCCGACGCAGGTCGCCGAGATGGTGATCCACGACCAGGCCGATCTCGCGATCGCGACCGAGGCGATCGCCGACTACAAGGAACTCGTGTCGCTGCCCTGCTTCCAGTGGCATCACGCGGCCGTGGTGCTGGCGGACCATCCGCTGCTCGAACGCAAGCCGGTCACGCTGGACGATCTCGCGCAGTATCCGCTGATCACCTACGACGATGCGTTCGCGGGCCGCAAGAAGATCAACCATGCGTTCGCGCTGCGCGGGCTGTCGCCGGACATCGTGCTCGAGGCGATCGACGCCGATGTGATCAAGACCTATGTCGAGCTTGGCCTCGGCGTCGGGATCATGGCCGACATCGCGTTCAACCCGGAGCGCGACCGCAACCTGCGGCTGATTCCGGTCGGCCACCTGTTCGGCAGCAACGTGACGCGCGTCGCGCTCAAGCAGGGCGCCTACCTGCGCAGCTATGTGTATACGCTCGTCGAGTTGCTGTCGCCGACGCTGAACCGAAAGTTGATCGAGCAGGCGCTCAAGGGCGAAGCCGAATCGTACGAGCTTTGACCAGCGCCTCTCGGGCAGACACCCCGCGGGATTCAGAACACCTTGGGGCGGCCGGCGTTTTCTAGAAGCGACGTGTACGTGTATAACCACAGGGGCGCATATCGCGCCCCTTTTTGTTGCCCGACGGAGATTCCCGCATGACGCTTCCCGCCCTGTTGCGCCGCGCCGCCGGCGCCGCCCTCGCGCTCGCCTGCACGGCCGCGCATGCCGACCTGAAGGTCGGCGTCGACCTGTCGTCGACCGGCCCGGCCGCCGCGATCGGCATCACCAGCAAGAACGCGATCCTGATGTGGCCGAAGACGATCGCCGGGCAGCCGGTGCAGGTGACGGTGCTCGACGACGCGTCGGACCCGGGCACCGCCGTGCGCAACATCCGCAAGCTGGTCGACGAGGATCACGTCGACGTCGTGGTCGGGCCGAACATCACGCCGGCCGCACTCGCGGCGCTCGACGCGGTGGCGGCCGCCCAGACGCCGATGATCACGCTGGTCGGCTCCGGCGCGATCGTCGAGCCGCAGGAAGGCGCGCGGACGTGGGCGTTCAAGATGGCGCAGAGCGACAGCGCGATGGCCGACGTGATGACGCGCTACATGGCCAATCACGGCGTGAAGACGGTCGGCTTCATCGGCTTCGCGGACAGCTACGGCGACAGCTGGCTGAATGAATTCACGCGCTTCGCGCAAGTGCGCAAGATTCGCGTGATCGCGACCGAGCGCTTCAACCGCACCGACGCGAGCGTCACCGGCCAGGCGCTGAAGCTGATCGCGGCGAAGCCCGATGCGATCCTGGTCGCGGGCTCCGGCACGCCGGCCGTGCTGCCGCAACGCACGCTGATCGAGCGCGGCTACAAGGGCGCGATCTATCAGACGCACGGGATCGCGACGCCGGAATTCATCAAGCTCGGCGGCAAGGACGTCGACGGGACGCTGTTCCCGACGCAGCCGGTCGTCGTCGCGCGCACGTTGCCTGCCGACCACCCGGCGCGCAAGGCCGCGCTGGCATTCGTCGACGCCTATGAAGCGAAATACGGCGCCAGCACCGTCACGCAGTTCGCGGGCGACGCGGCGGGCGTGTACCCGCGCCTGGCGGACGCGGTCGGGCGTGCGCTGAAGACCGCGCAGCCCGGCACGCCGGCCTTCCGCGTGGCGCTGCGACGCGAACTCGAACGCGCGAACGAACTCGTCGTGCCGAACGGCGTGGTCAATACGAGCGACAAGGATCACGTCGGGCTCGATCAACGCGCAAGCGTGATGGGAATCGTGAAGCAGGGTCGGTTCGTCTACCTGAGCCAGTAAACGCGCGAACGGCTCGCCGGGCGACTTGCCCGGCGCCCTGTTTTCCTCCATAATCCGCAGTTCGCCGCGCACAAGCACAGCGCGGCCAAGGTCAAAAAGCCCAGGTGGTGAAATTGGTAGACGCAGGGGACTCAAAATCCCCCGCCGCAAGGCGTGCCGGTTCGATTCCGGCCCTGGGCACCATCAAATTCCTTCAAAGCCTTATCCAGCAAGGCATCCCGGCAATTTAGGGCGTGTTTCTGTGGTAACTTCCGCGGTTACCACCCTATGAAACTACGCCTAGGCGCGCTCACCTTCACCTTGAAGAACAGCTATCTGCGCGGGGACATCTGCTATTTCCAGCGCCCTATCCCTCGCGACCTCCAGCATCACTACGGCAAGAAGACCGTGAAGATCAACCTCAAGACCTCCAACGTTGGTCAAGCGGCGCACATGATTGACGCCCTCAACAGGCAGTACGAGGACGAATGGCGAATGCTGCGGGCTGACCGAGTCATCCTTAAAGGCGACTAGGAAGCACGTAGAGGCTTTCCTCGCCTCTTGGGGCATCGTTCCCAGCGCCGAGCAGCTCCACCTCGGCCGCAACGTCGACACGATGGCAAGGTAGCCGTGGCGCGCAGTAACCAGCGATGGTGCTCGGACGGCTTCGAGTTCCGTTGCGACAACGGCGAACCGCTGCGAGTGACGTTCGCGCTGGACTGCTGTGACCGCGAAGCGATGAGCTGGGCGGCTACGACGGCAGGCACAGCGGCGACATCGTGCGCGACGTGATGCTGGCTGCAGTGGAAAATCGGTTTGGCAACGAGTTGCATACACCGTCCGAATTCGAGTGGCTGAGCGACAACGGTTCGGGCTACACGGCCGACGACACCCGCCGGTTCGCAGTGGCCATCGGCATGAAGCCATTGACCACGCTGGTGTGCAGCCCGCAAAGTAACGGCATGGCCGAGAGCTTCGTGAAGACCATGAAACGCGACTACGTCGCCTTCATGCCGAAGCCGGACGCAGCGACTGCGGCACGCAACTTGGCCATCGCGTTCGAGCATTACAACGAGAAGCATCCCCATAGCGCGTTGAAATACCGCTCGCCTCGCGAGTTCCGGCGCTCGATGGATTCAGCAACCTTAGTGTGACGCTGTGTCCGGTATTACAGGGGCAACTCCACGCATGCAGCGGCCGCTCGGGCCCGGGCACGGTGGGCCGCGCGGGTATCGACGGGGCGATTTCGTGATGCAGTTTTATGCGCCTTGGTTATGCAGTCTCGAAACTGCGACGCTGATATGGCGCCCTCTTTGCCTGCGGTTTCGCTTGATAGGCGAGTTTTAAGCGCGCTTGACAGCCCAGCTCTCCGGCCCTTTGAGGCAAGATCAAAAGTGTTTTGTAGCGCGCGGGAATCTATTCCGCAATGGCACGGGCTAACCGCAATGCGGTGTCCGGTATTGGGCTACGCGCTCAATTGCGTCCGTCTCCCATCGACCAAGGCGCATAGCCTCTTCCAACATCCCGAGCGTAAGAGGGACCAATTCCGGATCGCGATACCTGGAAGAGAACAACCCGAGGATCGACCGAACCACGTCAAGGGTGTCGGGGCCGAAGTAGCGCTTGTACGGGAAGTTCGTCACGTCGACGCCGAACGTCTCGGCCCACTTGTCGATGAACTCGATTGCGTCGATTCCGGTAATGCGAAGGTCCTCTTCCATCCGGCTATCGGGCGTCAGCTTCAGCGGGCCACCAAACATCGGCCGTCCTAGCTCTTCACGCGCGAACGCCTCAAGCCGCTCCCACATCGAGTCTGTCATATCACAGCACCCTGTCTTCCGGCTTCACGATACCGTTATAGACCTGCACCGTGTTCCACATAACGATTGCCGCGTCCGTAGCCAGCATGACAGTTCCGACCACCGGCACGGCACGCCCCACAAACGCCCCGAGATTGCGTGTCATTGCGATCCGCAGTCCACCCACGCCAGCCTTTGTGATGGTCGGTAGCCGCATACCGATATTGAACGGCAACAGTTTGCGAGCGGCCATCGACACGACAGACGTGCCGGCAACCGCACCGCGCAGCTTGCCCGGCACGGGGACGTCGTTTTGCCCTAGCAGGATGCCAGCAGCGGCAGCGAGGTCACTGAAACCAAATCGCTTGCAAAGTTGATCGGCCGCGACCCAGAAAAACAGATCGGCCGGTTGAAGATTCGTATGCCCGTTGTACGAATAGCGATTGTCCGCCATACGGCCCTCAAGATTGTTCGAATGAGCGCCGAGACTACCAGAATCGCGATGCCCTCCTTGTATCATCTAACCTAACCCCTGATGACCGTCGGATGGAGAGCACGAATCACGCTCCCGGTAGCACGACACCGGAACGCTGATTGGTGAAATATTCATCGTCGCTGCACAGAACTGGCAAAACACAATCGAGCCACTGGTCGATGACAAGGCAATCGAGAAATGGCACCGTTCCACGATGTTCACATCGTGATCGCCGACAAGCTCGCTGCTTCGCGGGTTTTTGTTTTTCGGCCGTGTGCCGCAACGCGTGCCGCCCTCCGGCGGTCCAAGCGTCATGATGAATGCGCGGCACGGAGGCAGGCCATGTCGATGGGCACGGGGTCGTCCGCGCTCTGCCGCGGCGCGCTCGCGGCGGTGCTCGCCCTCGCGCTGGGCGGATGCGACGTGCTGACCGCACCGCCCGTGCCCGACTGGCCGGGGCCGCATGCGCCCTATCCCTTCCCTGACAACATCCCGCATCGCACCGAATGAACGGCCGCCTTGCGCCGTACACGCTCACCCCGTCAGCTCCCGCACGAAGTCGAGAAACACGCGCACCTTCGCCGAAACGAGATTCGACGCATGGTGATACGCGTAGAGCGGGAATGTCTCGTCCGCCCATTCCGGCAGCAGCTGCACCAGCCGCCCGTCGGCAACGATATCCCTCGCATAGAGTTCCAATAACTGCGCGACACCCTCACCGCCGACGCATGCGCCGAGCAGCGCTCCCGTATCGTTGACCGTCAGCCGCCCGGTGGCGTCGAACGGCACCACCTCGTCGCCGCGATGGAATTCCCATCCGTACGGACGGCCCGTCACCGGATCGCGAATCAGCACGCAGCGGTGGCCGTCCGCGAGATCCCGCGGGTGCCGCGGCTCGCCGTGACGCGCGACATAGGCCGCCGACGCGCAGGTGAGCACGTGCGTCTCCAGTAGCAGCCGCGCACGGTATGACGACGGCTCCGGAACGCCGAAACGCACCGCCACGTCGAACCCGTCGGCGACGAGGTCGCCCATCCGGTCGCGCACGCTGATCTCGACGGACAGCTCGGGGAAGCGGTCGAGGAATTCGGCCATCCTCGGCGCCAGCACGTAGTGGCCGAAGGTGCCGTCCACGTTGACCCGCAGCCGCCCCCGGACGCGCGCCCGGGAACGGCCGGCGTCGACCGCCGCCTCCTCGATGCCGGCCAGCAGCGGCGCGACCGCCTCGTAGAAGCGCCGCCCTTCGTCGGTCAACGTGATCGCGCGCGCGGTGCGGTTGAAGATCCGGATGCCCACGCGCTCTTCCAGCCGCGCGACCGCGCGGCTCACCGCCGGCTGCGTCAGCCCCATCGCCTCGCCCGCGCGCGCGAAGGTACCGGCCTCGATCACCGCCGAGAGCACACCGATACCGCTGAGGAGCCTGCTGTCGAACGCCATGAGACATACTTTCCGTCATTCTTGATCTGATCATTATTCATTATTTTTATTGATTGCGGAAGCCTACATTAGTCCTGTCGCCGGATCGCACGGCATTCACGAACCAAGGAGCAGGACATGAACGCATCGAAACAGGTCGCCCTCGTCACGGGCTCGTCGCGCGGCATCGGCGCGGAAATCGCCCGCCGGCTCGCCCGGGACGGCTTCCGGGTCGTCGTGAACTACGCCGGCGGCGCCGGCCCGGCCCGGGAAGTGGTCGACGCGATCGCCGCCGACGGCGGCGAGGCCATCGCGGTACAGGCGGACATCGCCGACCCGGCGGCCGTGGCCGCACTGTTCGATGCGGCCGAGCAGGCGTTCGGGCGCATCGACGTGGTCGTCAACAGCGCGGGCGTCATGAAGCTCGGGGCGATCGCCGACTACGACGACACCACGTTCGACCAGACTGTCGCGATCAACCTCAAAGGCACCTTCAACGTCAGCCGCGAGGCGGCAAAGCGCGTGCGCAGCGGCGGCCGCATCGTCAACCTGTCGTCGACGATGGTCGGCGTGCGTCTGCCCACTTACGGCGTGTACGTCGCGACCAAGGCCGCCGTCGAGGGACTCACGCAGGTCCTCGCACAGGAAATGCGCGGCCGCGGCATCAGCGTGAACGCCGTCGCGCCGGGGCCGGTCGCGACCGAGCTGTTCCTGCAGGGCAAGAGCCCCGAGCAGGTCGATCGCCTGGCGAAGATGAACCCGCTCGAGCGGCTGGGCCAGCCCGCGGACATCGCCGGCGTCGTCGCGTTCCTCGCCGGCCCCGACGGCGCGTGGGTCAACGGCCAGATCCTGCGCGCCAACGGCGGCATGTGCTGACCGACGCAGCAACCGCGCACACCACACAAGGGCCGCCCGCCGTGGCCCGCCCCCACCCGCTTGCAGGAGATCGATCATGAAGGAAGTCATCCTCGTCACGGGCGCGTCCAGCGGTTTCGGCCTGCTGACGGCCCAGGCACTCGCCCGCGCCGGCCATACGGTCTACGCGTCGATGCGCGAGAGCGCCAGCCGCAATGCGCCGCGCGTCGCCGCCATCGCCGACTACGCACGCGAGCACGGCGTCGACTTGCGCACCGTCGAACTCGACGTCGGCGACGACGCATCCGTCGCCGCCGCGATCGAGCGCGTGATCGCGGACAACGGCCGCCTCGACGTCGTCGTCCACAATGCCGGCCACATGGTGTTCGGCCCGGCGGAAGCGTTCACGCCCGATCAGCTGGCGCAGCTCTACGACATCAACGTCGTATCGACCCAGCGCGTGAACCGGGCCGTGCTGCCGCACCTGCGCAGCCGGGGCCGCGGCCTGCTCGTGTGGGTGTCGTCCTCGTCGGCGCGCGGCGGCACCCCGCCGTTCCTCGCACCGTACTTCGCCGCGAAGGCCGCGATGGATTCGCTCGCGGTGTCCTATGCGGCCGAACTCGCGCGCTGGGGTATCGAAACATCGATCGTCGTGCCGGGCGCGTTCACCCACGGCACGAATCACTTCGCGCACGCGGGCAAGCCTGCCGACGCAGCGGTGCAGGCCGCGTACGACGACGGCCCCTACGCGAGGGTCGCCGAGCAGGCGTTGCAAGGCCTCGCCGCACTCGAGCCCGCGGACGCCGATGCCGCCACCGTCGCGACGGCGATCGTCGACATCGTCGCCGCGCCTTCGGGCAAGCGTCCGTACCGCGTGTTCGTCGATCCGTCGCAGGACGGCGCGGAGGAAGTGTTCCGTGTCGGCGATCGCATTCGCCGCGAGATGTTCCGCAACATCGGACTCGCCGATCTGCTCGCGCCGCGCGTCGGCAGTTGATTGCGCGCTTTCATGCGTTCGCGTCGAAACCCGACGGTGCGGCAGCCGCGCTGATCGACGCGGTGCGGGCCACCGGGCGCAGCCGGGAGTTCGCCGCGCGGCCCGGCTGAACCCGCACGCCGCGACCGCGACGCACGCCGACACCCGTCGAAAGCCTGCCCCGTACCGCTCCCGACCGGCGCAGGCACGCGCGGGCGCCCTTTTCAGTCGCCGCGCGCGGCCACACCCGTGTCGTTCAGCGCATTCGCCATCAACTCCCCGAACCACTCGATGAACGCGTTGAGCCGCCGCGACCGGTGCCGGCGATGCGGATACACCGCCGACACGTCCATCGGCGCGGCGCGATGGCCCGGCATCACCTCGACCAGCGCGCCGCTGTCGAGCAGGTGCACGACGTCGAAGCGCGGAATCTGGATCAGCCCCATCCCGGCGATGCAGCTCGCGATATACGTTTCGGCGTTGTTGACGATCACGCGGCTCGGCAGCGCCAGCGTGTGCTGCCCGCCGTCCGCGCAGTATTCCCAGCCCAGTTCGCGCCCGGTCGTCGGCGACGCATAGCCGATCGCCCAGTGTCCGTGCACGAGCGCATCCGGATGCTCGGGCACGCCGCATTCGCGCAGGTAGTCGGGGCTCGCGCAGTTGATCAGCGCGAACTGCCCGAGCGGCCGCACGACGAGGCTGCTGTCGGCGAGCCGTCCGACCCGAATCGCGCAGTCGACGCCCTCCTGCACGAGATCGATGGTGCGGTCCGTCGAGCCGAGCGACAGTTGCAGCTTCGGGTAGCGGCGAAACAGCGACGGCAGTGCCGGCGCGATCACGCGGCACGCGATCCGGCTCGGCGCATCGACGTTCAGGCGCCCGATCACGTCGCGATCGCGACGCCGGAACAGCCGGTCGAGTTCGTCGGCTTCCGCGAGCAGGCGCCGGCCGCGCTCGAGCAGCAGCGCGCCGTCGGCGGTCAACTGGACCTGCCGCGTCGTGCGGTGCAACAGGCGCGTACCGAGCGCCGTCTCGAGCTGCTGGACCGCGGCCGACACGGTCGCGCGCGGCACGTCGAGCGCATGCGCGGCCTTGATGAAGCTGCCCATCTCGGCAACCTGAAGGAAGATTCTGACCTGGTCCAGCTTGTCCATCGGAGCAACACATAGGTTTGGACGACCGTCGCCGGCACCCGTCGCATGGCGCGGCGGAGCCCGGCGGCACAGGAAAGGCGGGCGCGCGGCTTCGTGCCCGCGCGCCCGTCCATTGTCCATGCAAACGGTCCATTGCGGGTCGCCGCGCGCACGCGACGACCGCCGGCGCGGCCCGTTACTTGGTCGTATAGCCGCCGTTGATCAGGATCGTCTGGCCGGTGATCCACCAGCCGTCGGTCACGAGATGACGGATGAACGGCACGACGTCCTCGATGTCGGTGAGGCCCGTCTTGCTGAACGGCGACAGCGCGGCCGCCGTCTTGTGATACGCGACCGCGTCGGCGCCTTCGGCCGGATAGAAGAACGGCGTGTCCATCGGCCCCGGCCCGACCGCCGTCACCGAGATGCCGCGCGCGCCGTACTCCTTCGACGCGGCGCGCGTGAAGTGCTCGACCGGCGCCTTCGACCCTTCGTAGGCCGCATAGAACGGCGTGAACGCGCCGAGCAGCGACGTCACGAGCGTGACGAGCTTGCCGTGATCCTCGAGGTGCCGCCCCGCTTCCTTGATGAAGAAGAACGCCGACTTGCTGTTCACCGCGAACATCTCGTCGTATTCGGCCTCGGAGATGTCGGTGAACGGCTTCTTCAGCACCTTGCCGACGGTATTGATCGCGATGTCGATCTTGCCGAAGCGCTGCTTCGCGTCGTCGAACAGCTTCTCGACCGCGGCGGCGGTCGTCAGGTCGGCCTGGAACGTCGCGGCTTGCGCGCCGGCCGCGCGCACCGCGGCAGCCGTCTCTTCGGCCTGCGCCTGCGACGCCGCGCTGTTGTAGTGAATCGCCACCGCCTTCGCGCCGTGGCCGGCCAGGTCCCGGGCGATCAGGCCACCGAGGTTCTTGGCGCCGCCTGCGATCAGGACGACCTTGTCTGCGAGCGTGTGAATTGCCACGGTTGACTCCCTTCAGCGTTGAATGAAGCTAGGAGTGTAGGCACGCGGGACGCGACGGTCAGCCGGGCACGGCTGGATGAATTATCCAGAAAAACGATCCAATCATTCGGCCGGAATGGTGGGCTGCCGCACCGACAACGGCCGCTCCATCTGCTCGACGCGACACGAAGCCCGGCCACCGGGCCGCACGCGTCAGCGTGCGTGCAGCACCGCGTCGATCTTGCCGAGCAGCCACTGCATGCCGGCCAGATGCTGCTGGTCGTGGCTGCACAGGTAGTGCAGGAGGCCGCGCACGGTCAGCGCGCCGTAGCCTTCGAACTCGCCGGTGCGGGCGAACTGCGCGGGCGTGAGGCGCGCCACGAGGTCGAGCGTCTCGCGCCTCGCGTCGCGAATCGCCGCGAGCACATCGGATGCATAGGCGGCGTCGTAGCGGCGTTCGATCGCAAGCGCGTCGCCGTCCACCGACACGAGCAGCGGATGATCTTCTTCGAGCATCCGCCGCAGCCGCACGTGATAGCCGTCGATCTCGATGTCGCGCACGTGGCAGAGCTGCCCCAGCGGCGAGAAGTGCTCGCTCGGGATTCCGCTCCAGTCGTCGGGGGTCCAGCGCGCGTAACCGTCGGGCACGGCGGCGAAATGGGCTTCGAGCTGGCGGGGAAAATCGGCGAGTGCATCGAGCGTCGTTGGATTCATGCGGCAACCTCCGGGTCGGATGAAGACGACGGCAGCCCTGGCACGGGCCTGCCGCCACAGTGGCACTACTTCACGCTGAAGCGGTACATCCCTTGCGTGCGATGCCCGTCGGTCGCGACGGCCACCCATTTCACCGTATAGGCGCCCGCGCCGAGCGCGGTGAGCGGCACCGTCATGCGCGTGCGGTTCGCGGCGTCGACCTTCGCGTGGCCGTCGGACACCGGCTTGCCCGCGCCGTCGACGACGACGATCGCGCTGAATGCCGGCTCCAGCGGCTCGGTGAACGCGATCGTGACCGCGGCCGGCGCGGCGGCCAGCGCCGCGTTCGCCGCCGGGTCGCTGCTCGCGACGTGCGCATGCGCGAATGCGGCCGACGAAACCGTTGCGGCCAGCACGATGGCGGCGGCCTTCCGGCCGAACAGCAGCGAATCGAATGGCATGGATTTTCCGTGAAGGATGAACGCGCGCAGCGCTCCGGGAGCTTACCAGCGCGAGCGCGTTCGTGCCGGTGCCGGCACGCCGCTTGATAGAATGCGCGCGCTATGGATCTCGAAAGCATTCTCTACACACAGGGCTTCGGCTCGCGCCGCCAGTGCCGCGGCCTGATCGAAACGGGCCGCGTCACCGTCGCGGGCGCGAGCGTGACCGACCCCGACGTGTCGTTCGACACCGACGGCCTCGTATTCACGGTCGACGACACCGCGTGGCCGTTCCACGCCCACGCGTATCTGGCGCTCAACAAGCCGGCGGGCTACGAGTGTTCGCGGGACCCGCAACACCACGCGAGCGTGTTCAGCCTGCTGCCCGCGCCGCTCGTCACACGCGGCGTGCAGTGCGTCGGCCGCCTGGACCAGGACACGACGGGCCTGCTGCTGCTGTCCGACGACGGTCAGTTCGTGCACGCGTACACGTCGCCGAAGCGCAAGGTGCCGAAGACCTACGTCGCGACCGTGCGCCACCCGCTCGACGACACCCAGCTGAACGCGCTGCGCGCCGGCGTGCAGCTCCACGGCGAGCCGAAGCCGATCGCGGCGGTCGCCGCCCACGCGCGCGACACGCACGCGCTCGCGCTGACCGTCCTCGAAGGCAAATATCATCAGGTGAAACGCATGGTCGCGGCGGCCAGCAACCGTGTCGAGGCGCTGCACCGTGAAAGCATCGGCGGCTTCACGCTGCCGGACGACCTGGCGCCCGGCGCGTGGCGCTGGCTCGGGGAAAGCGAGCTTTCAGCGCTGCGCGTTTCCGTCAAAACCCTGTAAGGGAAAATCCGCACGACCGTTCGATGCCCGGCCGCATCGCGGCCGCATGATCCCCCGCTATACTGAAATCACAAGCTGTACGAGCAGCGATGCAGGGGGAGACATCATGAACATCAATCATTCGTTGGAACTGTCGTACGTGATGATCGCGTTCGCGGTCGTGGGCGTCATCGTGATCGGCGCACTGCTGGCCATGATGCACATGAAGCACAAATATCATCCGAACCTGATCGGCGCGCTGATCGGCGCATTGCTGTGCTTCCTGCTGATCGAGGCGTTACCGGCGCTGACCTGACGCGTCGCGCGGCGCGAGCGTTTGAAGGAATTCGTCTACGGTCGGGTAGCGCAACGTCACGCACAATTCGGTCTTGAGCCGGGCATTGGACAGGCGCCGCGACTCGCGCATGAACGACAGCAGCGTCGGCTCGAGCTGATGCTCGGCGTTCGCGCGGCTGATGCGCGGCGGCGGCGGCAGGCCGAACACCCGCGCGACCCGGTCGAAATACTCTCCCATCCGCAGTTCGCTGTCGTCCGACGCGTGCACGGCGCGCGCCGGCTTGCCGCGCACGGCCGCGCGGCGCAGGATCGTCGCGAGATCGTCCGCGTGGATGTGATTCGTGTAGACGTCGTCGGCCGCGTCGAGCGCCGGCGTGCCGCGCTCGAGCCGCGCGAGCGGCAGCCGGTTCGCCGCGTAGATGCCGGGAATGCGCACGATGCGTGCCGACAGTGCGCCGCGCACCGTCGCCGCCCGCAACTGACGCTCGGCCGACACGCGCCGGAACGCGCGCGGATTCGCCGGGCGCAGCGGCCGCGTTTCGTCGATTCGCGCCCCGCCGCAATCGCCGTAGACGCCCGTCGTGCTGGCGTAGACGAGCGTCGGCGCGCGAAGGGTGTCGGGTACAATACGCGCTGCCCGACCGGGCGCGCCGGCCTGTCGGGTCGCCGCGCGCAGCGTGCGAAGCCGGCCAACCGGGGACACCGACGGTGCGGCCGGTCGCCGCGCAGGCACGGACAATGCGGCGATCAGCGCACGGGTGCGGCGATCGTCGCTGCCGTCGGATTGCGGCGGCGCGAGATGCAGGATCGTGCGGGCGAGCCCGGCGATCCGTCCGAGCGTCGCGCGGCGATCGAGGTTGCCGACGATCGGCGTCGCGCCTGCCGCGCGCAATTCGTCGCAGCGGCCCGGATGGCTCGTCAGCGCGACGATGCGCAAGTCGCGGCGCGCGGCGCGCCATTGCGCGACGCAGCGCAGGCCGACGTCGCCGCAGCCGACGATCAGTGCGCGCGGGCGGCGCAGGATTCGAGTCGCGATCATGTTGGTTGCGAAATCAGTAGCCACCGTTGCGCGGCGCGCAACGGGTTTGCATTGTAGCTGCCGTGCGCGACATGCACGGTTCCCCCATTTTGTTCTATTTGGTTCTATGGCATTCAACGTTACTCTCAAGCAAAGCGGCCGGCAGTTCCAGGTCGAGTCGGACGAAACCGTGCTGGCGGCGGCGCTGCGCCAGAACGTCCATCTGCCGTACGGGTGCAAGAACGGCGCGTGCGGCTCCTGCAAGGGCCAGATCGTGTCGGGCCAGATCGAACAGGGCCCGCACGCCGCGTCCGCGCTGTCCAACGACGAGCGCACGCGCGGCCTCGCGCTGCTGTGCTGCTCGAAGGCGCAATGCGACCTCGAGATCGACGTGCGTGAAATCGCCGGCGTCGACGGCGTGCAGGTGAAGAAGCTGCCGTGCCGGATCGCCGCGCTCGAGCGTCGTGCCGACGACGTGATGGTCGTGAAGCTGCAGCTGCCCGCCAACGAACGCCTGCAATACCTCGCGGGCCAGTACGTCGAGTTCATCCTGAAGGACGGCTCGCGCCGCAGCTACTCGATGGCGAACGCGCCGCACGAGGAAGGCCCGGTCGAGCTGCACATCCGCCACATGCCGGGCGGGAAGTTCACCGATCACGTGTTCGGCGCAATGAAGGAGCGCGACATCCTGCGTTTCGAAGGCCCGCTCGGCACGTTCTTCCTGCGCGAGGATTCCGACAAGCCGATCGTGCTGCTCGCGTCGGGCACCGGCTTCGCGCCGATCAAGGCGATCATCGAGCACGTGAAGCACACGGGCATCACGCGCCCGATGACGCTCTACTGGGGCGCTCGCCGCAAGAAGGACATCTACCTCGGCGAACTCGCCGAGCAATGGGCGCGCGAGATCCCGAACTTCAAGTACGTGCCGGTGCTGTCCGAGCCGGACGACGCCGACCAGTGGACCGGCCGCACCGGCTTCGTCCACCGCGCGGTGATCGAGGATCTGCCGGATCTGTCAGGCCATCAGGTGTACGCATGCGGCGCGCCGGTGATGGTCGAATCCGCGCAGCGCGATTTCACGCAACACCACGCGCTGCCGGCCGACGAGTTCTACGCGGACTCGTTCACGAGCGCCGCCGATCTCGCGCATCCGGTCTGAGCACCGGGCGCGCCCGCGCCTGCGCTGCACTTCGCCGTGTCACATCCGTGGCATCGCGGCGGTTTACAGTGGGGCGCGGGATGCCTTATGCTTGCGCACATGAACCGCTTCCTGTCCGCTCTCCGACGTCGCCGCTCGCCGCTCCGCCCGGATGCCGCCGGCTCGTCACGGACTCGCGCGTAACCCTCCTCCGCTTCACCGGTTACGCACAAGCTGTTCGATCCACCAGCCACGGCCTTCCGTGGCTTTTTTATTGCCCGTTTCCCTTTCAACGCCCGCTGGAGTCTGCTGCCATGCCCCTGAACGATTACCCGATCGACTCGCTGATGTACATCACGAACCGCCCCGACATCGTGTTTACGCACGGCAAGGGTTCGTGGCTCTACGATCACACGGGCAAGCGCTATCTGGACTTCATTCAGGGTTGGGCCGTCAACAGCCTCGGGCACTGCAACGATGGGGTGGTCGACGCGCTGAAGAGCCAGGCGGAAAAGCTGCTGAACCCGTCGCCGGCGTTCTACAACGAGCCGATGGCGAAGCTCGCGGGGCTACTCACGCAGCACAGCGTATTCGACAAGGTGTTCTTCACGAACAGCGGCGCCGAGGCCAACGAAGGCGCGATCAAGCTCGCCCGCAAGTGGGGCCGCAAGTTCAGGAACGGCGCGTACGAGATCATCACGTTCGACCACAGCTTCCACGGCCGCACGCTCGCGACGATGTCGGCCAGCGGCAAGCCGGGCTGGGACACGATCTACGCACCGCAGGTGCCGGGCTTCCCGAAGGCGGAACTGAACAACATCAACTCGGTCGAGAAGCTGATCACCGACAAGACCGTCGCGGTGATGCTCGAGCCGATCCAGGGCGAAGGCGGCGTGATTCCGGCGAGGCCCGAGTTCATGCGCGAGCTGCGCGCGCTGACGAAGCAGCACAACCTGCTGCTGATCGTCGACGAAGTGCAGAGCGGCTGCGGCCGCGCGGGCACGCTGTTCGCATACGAGCTGTCCGACATCGAGCCGGACATCATGACGCTCGGCAAGGGCATCGGCAGCGGCGTGCCGCTCGCGGCGCTGCTGTCGAAGGCCGACGTCGCGGTATTCGAGGCCGGCGACCAGGGCGGCACGTACAACGGCAACCCGCTGATGACGGCGGCCGGCTATTCGGTGATCTCGCAACTCGTCGCACCCGGCTTCCTCGAAGGCGTGCGGGCGCGCGGCGAATACCTGAAGCGCAAGCTGCTCGAACTGTCGGAGGAGCGCGGCTTCGAGGGCGAACGCGGCGAAGGCCTGCTGCGCGCGCTGCTGCTCGGCAAGGACATCGGCCCGCAGATCGTCGAGAAGGCGCGCGACATGCAGCCCGACGGCCTGCTGCTGAACGCGGCGCGCCCGAACCTGCTGCGCTTCATGCCCGCGCTGACCGTGACGACCGGGGAAATCGACCAGATGATGGCGATGCTGCGGTCGATCCTCGACACGCTCTAAGGAGACCGCCGCGATGGATGTCGCCGCCGATGCTGTCGCCATCCGCCCGTTCGAACGCGCCGACACCGATGCCGTGCTTGCAGTCTGGCGCGACGCATTCCCGCAGTACGACGAAGCCGGCGCGCCGCCGCACCGCGATCCGCTGCGATCGATCGAGCTGAAGCTCGCGACGCAGCCGGAGCTGTTCTTCGTCGCGACCTGCGGCGCACGCGTCGTCGGCACACTGATGGCGGGTTTCGACGGACATCGCGGCTGGCTCTACTCGTTCGGTGTATCGAACGACGCGCGGCGACTCGGCATCGGCCGCGCGCTGATCGCGCATGCGGAACGCGCGCTCGCCGCGCGCGGCTGCCTGAAGATCAATCTGCAGGTGCTGCCCGGCAACGACGATGCGTGCCGCTTCTATGCGGCGCTCGGCTATCGCGTCGAGGAACGCATCTCGTTCGGCAAGACGCTGCCGGCCGCCTGACGACGCCGGCGGCCGCCCGCCTCAGCGCGTGATCGGCCCCGCGTCCGGCAGCGGATTGCCGAGCGCGCCGAACACGACAACACGACGACGTCAAGCCGCTGCGACTGCACGCCGTCGACGAGCCGCAGCAGTGACGGAATCGGCTCCGCGCGCAGAATTCGCCGTCGGGCGCGCCACACGAAAAAAGGCTGTCACGGGACCCCGTGACAGCCTTTCGAAAGCCCTGGCGCGACACGCCGGCATCCGCCGCCGCGCCGCCCCGGGGCCCGCTCATTCACCCAGATACGCGGCCCGGACCTTCGGATCGTCGAGCATCTGCTTCGCATCGCCTTCCATCGTGACCGTGCCCGAGTCCATCACGTAGCCGCGGTCGGCCGCCTGCAGCGCGAGACGCGCGTTCTGCTCGACCAGCAGCACCGTGATGCCCTCCTTCGAGATCTCGCGCACCACTTCGAAGATCTTCTCGACCATGATCGGCGACAGGCCCATCGACGGCTCGTCGAGCAGCAGCAGCTTCGGCTTGGACAGAATCGCGCGCGACATCGCCAGCATCTGCTGCTCGCCGCCCGACAGCGTGCCGGCCAGCTGCGTCGCACGCTCCTTCAGGCGCGGAAAGAAGCCGAACATCCGGTCGACGTCCTTCTTGATCTGCTCGTTGTCGTTGCGCAGGTACGCGCCCATCTGCATGTTCTCGATGATCGACATCCGCGCGAAGATCCCGCGGCCTTCCGGCACCATCGCGAGGCCGCGCTTGAGCAGCTCGTGCGACGGCACGCCCTTGATCGACTTGCCGTCGTACTCGATGTCGCCCGCCGAATACGGCTTCAGACCGGTGATCGCCTTCATCGTCGTGGTCTTGCCTGCGCCGTTCGCGCCGATCAGCGTCACGAGCTCGCCCTGACGGACTTCCATGTCAACGCCCTTGACGGCCTGGATGCCGCCGTAGTTGACCTGCAAGCCCTTGATTTTCAACATTGCCGCTGCCATCAGTGCACCCCTGCGCCGAGATATGCCTCAATCACCTTCGGATTCTTCTGCACGTCCTGCGGCAGACCCTCGGCGATCACCTTGCCGTAATCGAGCACCGTCATCCGGTTGCACAGCCCCATCACGAGCTTCACGTCGTGCTCGATCAACAGGATCGTGCGGCCGTCGGAGCGGATCTTGTCGAGCAGGCGCGTGAGTTCGACCTTCTCGGTCGCGTTCATCCCGGCCGCCGGCTCGTCGAGCGCGAGCAGCTTCGGGTCGGTGGCAAGGGCCCGCGCGATCTCGAGACGGCGCTGGTGGCCGTACGACAGGTTGCGCGACGTGTAGTCCGCGTACTGCAGCACGCCGACGTATTCGAGCAGCTCGATCGCACGCTCCTTGATCTCGCGCTCTTCCTTGCGCTCGGCCGGCGTCTGGAACACCGCGCCCAGCAGCCCGTGCTTGGTGCGCACGTGGCGGCCCACCATCACGTTCTCGAGTGCGGTCATCCCGCCGAACAGGCGGATGTTCTGGAACGTGCGCGCGATGCCCGTCTTCGCGACCTGGTGTACCGCGGTCGGCTTGTATTCCGTGCCATCCAGCTTGAACTCGCCGGAGTCCGGCGTGTAGAGGCCCGTGATCACGTTGAAGAAGGTCGTCTTGCCGGCGCCGTTCGGGCCGATCAGCCCGTAGATCTCGCCTTCCTTGATCTCCAGGCCGACGTCGGACAGTGCCTGCAGCCCGCCGAAGCGTTTGTTCACGCCCTGCACGGACAGTCGGATTTGCTTGTCGCTCATGTGTGTATCCCCTGTGTCCGTCGATTAAGCGCGCACCGGCTTCTTGCTGGCGCGCTTCGCCAGTTTCGCGATCTTGTCCTCATGCTTCGGCGCGGGCCACAGGCCTTCCGAGCGGTACAGCATGATGATCACCATCGCGAGGCCGTACAGCGCCTGACGGATCACTTCCGTATCGACGATGTCATGACCGAACAGCGCATGCTGCAGCGGGCTCATCGTCGAGCGCAGGAATTCCGGGAAGATCGCGAGCAGCACCGCGCCCAGGATCACGCCCGGGATGTGGCCCATGCCGCCGAGCACCACGCAGGCGAGCACGACGATCGATTCCCAGAACGTGAACGATTCCGGCGACACGAAGCCCTGGAACGAACCGAACATCGCGCCCGACAGGCCGCCGAACGATGCGCCCATCGCGAATGCGAGCAGCTTCACGTTACGCGTGTTGATGCCCATCGCCTTCGCCGCGATCTCGTCTTCGCGGATTGCCGCCCATGCGCGGCCGATACGCGAGTGCTGCAGGCGCGTACAGACCCAGATCACCAGCAGCGAGCACAGCACGAACAGGTAGTAGTACATGTACACCGACGGCAGCTGGAAGCCGAACAGCGTGTGCGTCTGCGACAGGTTGAAGCCGCCGACGTGCACCGGATCGATGCCCGTGATCCCCTTCGGGCCGTTGGTGATGTTCACCGGACGGTCGAGGTTGTTCATGAAGATTCGGACGATTTCACCGAAGCCGAGCGTCACGATCGCCAGGTAGTCGCCGCGCAGGCGCAGCGTCGGCGCACCGAGCAGGATCCCGAAGGTGGCCGCCAGCGCCATCGCGACCGGCACGATGAGCAGGAACGGGATGTGCAGCCCGTTCGGCGCGAGCGCCGCTATCCACTCGAACTGCGAGGTGAGGTGCGGCGAGCTCAAGAGCGCCGCCGTGTACGCGCCCACCGCGTAGAACGCGATGTAGCCCAGGTCCAGCAGGCCGGCGAAGCCGACCACCACGTTCAGGCCCAGCGCGAGCATCACGTACAGCATCGCGAAGTCGAGCACGCGGACCCAGTAGTTGCCGCCGGCCGAGCCGATGATGATCGGCGCCGCGATCACGAAGGCCGCGGTCAGGATGCCGATGATGACGGTCTTGGTGATGTTGCGCTCTTCGACGAGCGACGTCGAGGATTCGATCGGTTGAATGGATGTCATGTTGTTTGCTCCCTTCCGTTACGCGCGATCCGCGACACGTTCGCCCAGCAGGCCCGACGGACGGAACACCAGCACGATGATCAGCACGATGAAGGCGAACACGTCCTGGTAGTTACTGCCGAACACGCCGCCCGTGAGGTTGCCGATGTAGCCGGCACCGAGCTGCTCGATCAGGCCGAGCAGCACACCGCCCACCATCGCGCCGCCAAGGTTGCCGATACCGCCGAGCACCGCCGCCGTGAACGCCTTCATGCCGGGGATGAAGCCCATGTAGAAGTGCACGTTGCCGTATTCGGACGCGATCATCACGCCGGCCAGCGCGGCGAGCGCGGAGCCGATCATGAACGTCGCGGAAATCACGAAGTTCGGGTTCACGCCCATCAGGCTGGCCGTATTCGGGCTTTCGGCGATCGCGCGCATCGCGCGGCCGAGCTTGGTCTTGTGCACGAGCAGCAGGAGGCCGCCCATCACGATGAACGCCACCGCGATGATCACGATTTCAGTGACCGAGATCACGGCGCCGGGCGTCGTGTCGGTCGCCTTGATCACGTTGATCGGATCGGTCGGCAGCAATTGCGGGAACGGCAGCGGGTTGCGCGACCAGATGATCATCGCGGCCGTCTGCAGCAGGATCGACACGCCGATCGCGGTGATCAGCGGGGCGAGGCGCGGCGCGCGGCGCAGCGGCCGGTACGCGACGCGCTCGATCGCGAAACCGACGAACGCACACACGACCGCCGCAATGCCGAGGCCGATCGTCAGCGTCGCGACGTTGCCGAGTCCGGGGAAGTGGTTCTGCAGCACGGTGATGGCCGACAGCGCAACCATCGCGCCGATCATCAGCACGTCGCCGTGCGCGAAGTTGATGATGCCGAGAATGCCGTACACCATCGTGTAGCCCAACGCGATGATGGCGTACACACTGCCGAGCACCAGCCCGTTGAGAACCTGCTGGACGAAAATATCCATTTAAAGCTCCTTGGCCCATGCTGCCGGAGGACGTTGCGCCCCGCGGGTAAGCGAGGAATCGCGCCTTCTCGGCGACACTGCGGGTACTAGTCGATACCGGTAAGGGTGGATCGTCCCGGCGCGCGCCGCCCGGCCTGTACGGCCGGACCTGCCGCCGGAGCGGATACAAAAACGGCACCGCACTGTTCCGGTGCCATCAAGAGTCCTGTCGCTAAATCGTCACGACATCGAGGACGGTGTACTTGGCCTCCTTGAAGTCGTAGGGCAGCGTGCCAAAACGGCCGGCCTCCGGTTTCCCGAAGTCCACGCCTTTTTCCGTCCGGGCCGGGGCGAACCCCGCGTCCGGGCAGATCAGGTCCAGCGCCGCGTCGCCCGCGTGCTCGACCACCTTGACGGCGCACATGCCATTGTCGCCAAGGATTTGCGCTCCGATGGCGGACGCCGTCGCCTGTTCGGCAAGCCGGCCGGCCGCTGCCGCCCGCGCGGCGCCCGAACGGGCATCGCGAAGGTGGCGTCCGACTTTCATCAGGACTGCATCGGAATTCGTGAAACGAAGCAGGCCGCCCGCCGCGCCGCGGATCGCGGCGACATGCCGTTTCGTCGAATCGAAATGAAAGGGGATCACTGACATCTGCACGCTGCCTGTGTTGCCCCGAAACCCGGGCGTCCGTCGTATGACGCGCCCTGCTCCTGCCGCATCACCATCGGCGGCTCGTTGTCGGGCGAACCACGTGCCCGTCGCCCGGTTGGCCGCAGCGCTGCCGGCGAGTGCTGCCCGCCGTGCTGAATGCATGCCGATCCCCGGGCCCTGGGCGTTGAATTCCTCGATCGCCAAACGTGCCCCGTTATCCTTGTCACCGTCCGATTGCGCAATGCGGCACGCCGCCGGCGTCGCACGACCGATTCCGGCAGCGTGCACGTCGCTGCTCGCCGGGTCTGCGTATGCCGCAGCCTCACCACCCGCCCCGTCGTCGCTCTTTTTGCTGCGACCGGCAAGCATTGCAACCGGTGCGGCGACGAACCTGGCGTAAGCCAACCTCACATGCATCGAATAGGTCTCCCGCGCCTTCCCAAAACCCGATTTCAAAGCCATTCCGGCCTGAAAACGGGCGCATTGTAACTCCATTTACAGGACGCCAATATTCCTGATTCGATGGGGTTTTCCTGCATTGCAACCAATTTTGAGACACGGTTGAGCACGGGGATAGCAACCGGGTTGCACTATTGATGTGAATAATGGTTGCGATGTCGTTTTTCACGACGAAAAAAAAGCGCGCCTGGAGGCGCGCTTTTGGAGTACCGCGGGTGCGATGCGGCAATCAGACGGCGGGCGGCAGATTCAGGCCGCGCGGCAGCGGAAACGACACGTTTTCCTCGATGCCGTCGAGCGCGCGGACGTTGCGCACGCCGAGCTCGCGCAGCCGCGCGATCACGGCCTGGGCGAGCACTTCGGGCGCCGATGCGCCGGCCGTCACGCCGATGCGGCGCTTGCCTGCGACCCACGCGGGATCGATCTGGTCGGGTGCGTCGACCATGTACGCGGCCACGCCGCGCTTCTCGGCCACTTCGCGCAGGCGGCTCGAATTCGAGCTGTTCGGGCTGCCGACGACGATCACGACGTCGCACTGCGGCGCCATGAACTTCACCGCGTCCTGGCGATTCTGCGTCGCGTAGCAGATGTCCTGCTTCTTCGGCTCGCGGATTTTCGGGTACTTCGACTTCAGCGCGCCGATGATCTCGGCCGCGTCGTCGACGGACAGCGTCGTCTGCGTGACGAGCGCGATGCGCTCGGGATCGGCAAGCTTGAGCTTCTGGACGTCCTCGACGCTTTCGACGAGATGCATGCCGCGCTCGACCTGCCCCATCGTGCCCTCGACTTCCGGATGGCCCTTGTGGCCGATCATCACGATGTCGACGCCGTCCTGGCGCATCTTCGCCACTTCGACGTGCACCTTCGTGACGAGCGGGCAGGTTGCGTCGTAAATGCGCAGCCCGCGCACGTCCGCCTCGTCGCGCACGGCTTTCGACACGCCATGCGCGCTGAAGATCACGGTGTTGCCGGCCGGCACTTCCTCGAGTTCCTCGACGAAGATCGCGCCCTTCTTCTTCAGATCCTCGACCACGTACTTGTTGTGGACGATCTCGTGACGGACGTAGATGGGCGCACCGTGCATCGCGATCGCGCGCTCGACGATCTCGATGGCGCGGTCGACCCCCGCGCAGAAGCCGCGCGGCTGGGCCAGCAGGATTTCGGCATCGGCGGCGACGGTCTGCCCGGACAGCGTATCGGTGGTACTCATGATTACAGGATTCCGATGATTTTCACTTCGAACGTGAGCGCCTGGCCCGCGAGCGGATGATTGAAGTCGAACAGCGCCGAAGTTTCGCTGACTTCCTTCAGCACCCCTGCATAGCGGCCGCCGTCCGGTGCGTTGAACTCGATCAGCTCGCCCGGCGTGAAATCGTCGCCGACCATCCCGTTCTCGCGCAGCGTCGACAGCGTCACGCGCTGGAGCATGTCGGGATTGCGGGGACCGAACGCCTGCTCGGGCGTTAGCTGAAAAGTCGAATGGTCGCCGACCCTGAGCCCGAGCAGAATCTGTTCCAGCGAGGGCGCCAGTTGCCCCGCGCCGAGCAGCAGCGTGGCGGGCTTGTCGGAGAAGGTGTTGACGATGTCGGCGCCGTCGGCCAGTGCAAGCCGGTAATGCAGCGTGACATGGGAACCGGGCTTCACTTCGGATAGATCGATGAGGCTCATGAATGACTCGTGTTCGTCGGCGCCCGAACTGGCCGAAAGGCCCGGCGCAAAGCCAATATTGTAAGTCACCTGAGCGCGCAAGGCTGAAAGTGCGACGACGTCGCATCTACGCCCGCCGCCAATGGAGTTTCGATCATGTTGTCACCCTGTCTCGCCGCCCCGGCGACCGAATGTCGCGACACCGCCGATGCGCCGGCCGCTCCGGCCTGCCACACCGGCGCGGCCCCGCCGCGCAAGCGCCGCCCGCGAAACTGGAAGCCGCATCTGCCGCGCGAGCGGTTGCTGGAACGCGGGCCGGCCGCGCTGACCGACGCGGAGCTGATCGCGCTGCTGCTCGGCACCGGCGGCGGCGGCCGCGATGTATTCGCCAGCGCCCGCGCGCTGCTCGCCCGGTTCGGCGACTCGCTGCGCGACATGCTCGATGCGGAGCCGGATGTGTTCGCCACGCACCCGGGCATCGGCACGGCGCGCTCGGCGGTGCTGATCGCCGTGACCGAGATCGTGCGGCGCGCGCTGGTCGAAAAAGCGCGCGAGCGGCTGCAGATCGACTCGCCGGGCGCGGTCGAGGACTATCTGCGCCTCAGGATCGGCACGCGTCCGCACGAGGTGTTCGTCACGCTGTACCTGGACGCCCGTCACGGCCTCATCGACGTGGAAGAAAGCGCCCGCGGCTCGCTCACGCGAATGGCCGTCTATCCGCGCGAGATCGTGCGGCGCGCGCTCGTGCTGAATGCCGCGGCGCTCATCATCGCGCACAACCACCCGTCCGGCGCGGTGCAGCCGAGCGCCGAAGACCGGCGCCTGACGCGCGTGCTTCACGAAGCGCTCGCGCTTATCGACGCGAAGCTGCTCGATCACGTGGTCGTCGGCACCGCCGATACATTTTCGTTCGCGCGCGCCGGTTGGCTGTAGACTGTGGCCCGGCGACCCGCCCTGGGGCGCCGCAACGATGAAGCGAAATTGGGTTTGATTTTTCTGAACTTTTTCTGCTAGAATCATCGTCTGTCTTTTTTCCAACCAGTTCTAGCCATCGAAGGGCCTTGTCTGTAAGGGCTTCGGCGTTCTGAGTGCGGCCATGGATCACGTGGCGGTACGATGGAACCTTCATCGGCGATCGAACCCCGAATTTAGCGTATTAGGAGTGCTCTCATGGCACGCGTATGCCAAGTAACTGGGAAAGCGCCGATGAGCGGCAACAACGTTTCCCACGCCAACAACAAGACCAAGCGTCGCTTCCTTCCGAACCTGCAAAACCGCCGGTTCTGGGTGGAGAGCGAAAACCGCTGGGTGCGCCTGCGCGTCTCGAACGCCGGCCTGCGCCTGATCGACAAGAACGGCATCGATTCCGTGCTCGCTGACCTGCGCGCACGCGGCGAAGCCTAAGCCCAAGGAGCACAATCATGGCAAAAGGCGCACGCGACAAGATCAAGCTCGAGTCGACCGCTGGCACGGGTCACTTCTACACGACCACGAAGAACAAGCGCAACATGCCGGAAAAGATGGCGATCAAGAAGTTCGATCCCGTCGTCCGCAAGCATGTGGAATACAAAGAAACCAAGATCAAGTAATCTCCGGTTTCTGTAGCCTGACGGCGACCAAAAAGCCCCGCACATGCGGGGCTTTTTGTTTTGCGCACACGCGAGCGGGCCCGACGCGGTATGCTCTCCCCTTTCCGCGGCCACGGCCGACGGAACGCACAAGAGCTAAAGCGTAACGATGGAGATGCAGCATGAAATTCGACGTGGCGATCGTCGGCAGCGGCCTGGCAGGGCTGTCGGTCGCACTCAACCTGGCCAGCACGCGACGTGTCGCGCTGATCGCGAAACGTTCGATGATGGAGGGGGCGAGCGATAACGCGCAAGGCGGCATCGCGGCTGTCCTCGACTCGGCGGACAGCATCCAGAACCACGTCGACGACACGCTGGTCGCCGGCGGCGGGCTGTGCGACGAAGGCGCGACGCGCTACATCGTCGAGCACGGCCGCGAAGCGATCGAATGGCTGATCTCGCAAGGCGTGCCGTTCACGAAGGATGATGCGGCCGAACTCGGCTTCCATCTGACGCGCGAAGGCGGCCACAGCCACCGCCGGATCATCCATGCGGCCGACGCGACCGGCCATGCGGTGCTCGCGACGCTGTCCGACCGCGCGCGCCAGCATCCGAACATCACGTTCTTCGAAAACCACCATGCGATCGACCTGATCACGTCCGACCGGCTCGGCCTGCCCGGCCGCCGCTGTCACGGGCTGTATGCGCTCGACGTCGACAACGATCGCACGATCACGATCGAGGCGCCGCACACGGTGCTCGCGACCGGCGGCGCCGGCAAGGTCTACCTGTACACGACGAACCCCGACACCGCGACCGGCGACGGCATCGCGATGGCGTGGCGCGCGGGCTGCCGCGTGTCGAACATGGAATTCATCCAGTTCCACCCGACCTGCCTGTTCCATCCGTATGCGAAATCGTTCCTGATCTCGGAAGCCGTGCGCGGCGAAGGCGGCTTGCTGAAGCTGCCGGACGGCACGCGCTTCATGCCCGCGCACGATCCGCGCGCGGAACTCGCGCCGCGCGACATCGTCGCGCGCGCAATCGACTTCGAGATCAAGAAGCGCGGGATCGACTGCGTGTATCTCGACATCAGCCATCAGCCGGAAGCGTTCCTGCGCGAACACTTCCCGACGATCCACGCGCGCTGCCTCGAATTCGGCATCGACATCGCCAGGCAGCCGATTCCGGTCGTGCCGGCCGCGCATTACACGTGCGGCGGCGTCGTCACCGACCTCGCGGGGCGCACCGATCTCGCGGGCCTGTATGCGGTCGGCGAAACGTCATACACGGGGCTGCACGGCGCGAACCGGCTCGCGAGCAACTCGCTGCTCGAATGCCTCGTGATCGGGCGCGCGGCGGCCGAGGCGATCGAGGCGGCCGGCTTCGACGCCGAAACGCCGGCCACGCTGCCCGCATGGGACGAAAGCCGCGTGTCGGATGCGGACGAGGAAGTCGTCGTTGCGCACAACTGGGACGAGCTGCGCCGGCTGATGTGGAACTACGTCGGCATCGTGCGTACCGACAAGCGTCTCGAACGCGCGAAGCACCGCCTGTCGCTGTTGCGCGACGAGATCCACGAGTACTACGCGAATTTCCGCGTGACGCGCGACCTGCTCGAACTGCGCAATCTCGTCGACGTCGCGACGCTGATCGTGAAGAGCGCCTACTCGCGCCGCGAAAGCCGCGGGCTGCACTACAGCCGCGACTGGCCGCACACGCTGCCGAAGGCGCTGCCGAGCGTGCTCACGCCACGCTCGCGCCGCTGACCGGTACGCCCTTGCCGGGGCAGGCGCCATACAGAAAAAAGCCGTTGGCGCTTGCACGCCAACGGCTTTTTTCGTCAGACGACATGCCGCGAAGTCAGTCGACGATCCGCATCGAATAGTCGGTCGCGCGCACGTCCTTCGTCAGCGCGCCGATCGAGATGCGGTCGACGCCCGTTTCCGCGAACGTGCGCACCGTATCGAAATTGACGCCGCCCGATACTTCGAGCACGGCCTTGCCGGCCGCGACGCGCACCGCTTCGCGCATCATGTCGAGCGTAAAGTTGTCGAGCAGCACCGATTGCGCGCCATGCGCGAGCGCCGTGTCGAGCTGCGCGAGCGTCTCGACTTCGACCTGCACCGGCACGCCCGAATCCAGCGCGAACGCCGCATCGAGGGCTTCGCCGACGCCGCCGGCTGCCGCGATGTGGTTTTCCTTGATCAGGATGCCGTCGTACAGCGCGAGACGCTGGTTCTCGCCGCCGCCGACCCGCACCGCGTACTTCTGCGCGAGCCGCAGGCCCGGCAGCGTCTTGCGCGTATCGAGGATCTTCGCACGCGTGCCTTCGACGCGATCGACATAACGACGCGTCGCGCTCGCGACGCCCGACAGCAGTTGCAGGAAATTCAGCCCGTTGCGCTCGGCCGTCAACAGTGCGCGCGCCGGCCCTTCGAGTTCGCAGACGGTCGAATCCGGCGTCATCCGGTCGCCTTCGCGATAGCGCCACTGCACGACGATCGACGGATCGATCCGCGCGATGACGGCCTCGAACCATGGCACGCCGCACAGCACCGCTTCCTCGCGCACGATGATGCGCGCACGGCGCCGCTCGCCGGCCGGCACGAGCCGCCCGGTCTGGTCGCCCGTGCCGACGTCTTCGGCAATCGCATCGACGACGTTGCGCGCGATCGCTTCGTCGAATGCCGCACCGTATTGTGCGCGGACGGCCTCGAACAGCGGGGACACCGCGGTCGTCACGGCGCCTTCCGGCGCGCCACCCTCAAGCAACGCGGCCTTCCCCTCGGAAGGAGCCGTGGATGGGACCAGCGTGAGCGCCGAAGCGCCAACTTCGGTCGACAGCGAACGAACGTGAGCGCGGGGGCCGGTCATTACGCAGCCCCCACGTTCGCGAACAGTTGCTGGTCGCGCTGCAGGTCGCCGCTCGCCTGCACGCGCTTCTTGTGCGCCGCTGCGAAATCGAGCATCCGGTCGATCGGCAGACGCGCACGCACGCCGATCGCGGGATCGACGAAGATCTCGTTGTGACCGCGCTCGAGCACGTCGGCGAGGTTCGCGAGGCCGTTCATTGCCATCCACGGACAATGCGCGCAGCTCTTGCAGGTCGCGCTGTTGCCGGCCGTCGGCGCGGCGATGAAGGTCTTGCCGGGCGCCGCGAGCTGCATCTTGTGAAGGATGCCGAGATCGGTCGCGACGATGAAATGCGTCGCGTCGAGCTTCACGGCTGCGTCGATCAGTTGCGTCGTCGAGCCGACGACGTCCGCCTGCGCGACGACGTTTTCCGGCGACTCGGGGTGTACGAGCACCTTGGCGTCCGGATATTCGGCGCGCAGCAGGTCGAGCTCGATGCCCTTGAATTCGTCGTGGACGAGGCACGAACCCTGCCACAGCAGCATGTCCGCGCCGGTTTTCTTCTGAATGTAGCTGCCGAGATGGCGATCGGGTGCCCAGATGATCTTCTCGCCGCGGGCGTGCAGGTCGGCGACGATCTCAAGGCCGATCGACGACGTGACCATCCAGTCCGCGCGCGCCTTCACGGCGGCGCTGGTGTTCGCGTAGACGACGACTGTGCGATCGGGATGCGCATCGCAGAACGCGGAGAATTCGTCGGCCGGGCAGCCGAGATCGAGCGAGCAGGTCGCATCGAGGTCGGGCATCAGTACGCGTTTGCCGGGGCTCAGGATCTTCGCGGTTTCGCCCATGAAGCGCACGCCGGCGACGACGAGCGTCTGCGCGTCGTGGTCACGGCCGAAGCGGGCCATTTCGAGCGAATCGGCGACGCAGCCGCCTGTTTCATCGGCCAGTTCCTGCAGTTCGGCATCCACGTAGTAGTGGGCGACGAGCACGGCCTTTTCCCGTGCGAGCAGCGCCTTGATGCGCGCCTTCAATGCAGCGCGTTCCTCGGGGGACGGCGCGGCGGGCACCTTGGCCCATGCTTGTCCCACGCCGCACACCGTCCCTGCTGCGACGGGCCGGTCGTACTCGACGGGTTTGATCGTCGATTGCATCTCCATATCTCCTGTCGACCAGAGTTAGTGCTTTAGCACTTACTCTGGTCCCATGCTTCGCGGTCGACCAGAGTTAGTGCTTCAGCACTTACTCTGGTCCCATGCTTCGCGGTCGACCAGAGTTAGTGCTTCAGCACTTGCTCTGGTCCCATGCTTCGCGGTCGACCAGAGTTGGCGCTTTAGCGCTTGCTCCAATCCCATCCTCTGCGCACGCCCGGGGCATCGAACCCACTACCCCAAGCCTCATACCAATCCACCCTGCCGCTCGGCCATCAAAAACCGGCGGCCCAAATGAAAAAACCCCGCCAACGCGGGGTTTGTGACGTCCTTAGATTCTAATCGATTTCGAATCAGGCGTAGCGACGCAGACGTGTCGCGAATTCCTGCAGCGCCTTGATGCCGCTTTGTTCCGCGCGATGGCACCAATCCTGCAATTGCGCGAGCAGTTGTTCGCGCGATGCGGTCGAGCGATCCCAGATCGCGGCCAGATCCTGGCGCAGCTGGAAGTACGTCTGCAGCTTCTGGCTGTTCGCGAAGATTTCCGGCAGCAGCTTCTTCTGCGGCTCGTCGAGGCCGTCGGCGTCCTTGTGGAACCACTTGCGCGCGCTGCGCATCAGCTGGTACTTCTCGCTCGAACCGAGCTCCTTCAGGTGGGCGAGCTCCTGGCGGTATGCACGCTTGACGGCCTTGCCGTAGCGCGCCATCACTTCGTAGCGGTTCGACAACACGGCCTGCAGCGTTTCCTGGTCGAGCACAGTTTTCGGCTTGTTCAGGCGCGGCGTCGGTGCGACCTTCTTCACCTTCGCGAGGCCGAATGCCGACATGATCCGGATGTACATCCAGCCGATGTCGAACTCGTACCACTTGTTCGACAGCTTCGCCGACGTCGCGAACGTGTGGTGGTTGTTGTGCAGCTCTTCGCCGCCGATCACGATGCCCCACGGGAACAGGTTCGTGCTCGCATCGGCCGAGTTGAAGTTGCGATAGCCCCAGAAGTGACCGAAGCCGTTGACCACGCCCGCCGCCCAGAACGGAATCCAGACCATCTGCACGGCCCACACGGTCAGGCCGAGCACGCCGAACAGCGCGACGTCGATCACCATCATCATGCTGATGCCGAGAATCGGGTACTTCGAGTAGAGATTGCGCTCGAGCCAGTCGTTCGGCGTGCCGTGGCTGAACTTGCGCATCGTCTCTTCGTTCTTCGCTTCCGCGCGATACAGCTCGGCGCCCTCGAGGAACACCTTCCAGATGCCGCGCGTCTGCGGGCTGTGCGGATCTTCCTCGGTCTCGCACTTCGCGTGGTGCTTGCGGTGAATCGCGGCCCACTGGCCGGTCAGCATGCCGGTGGTCATCCACAGCCAGAAGCGGAAGAAGTGGCTCGCGATCGGATGCAGCTCCAGCGCGCGGTGCGCCTGGCAGCGATGCAGGTAGACCGTCACGCCGATGATCGTGACGTGCGTGACGGCGAGCGCGAACAACGCGACCTGCCACCACGAAAAACGCAGGAGCCCGTGGGAAAGAAAATCGAGCAGGGAATTCAACAAGGCAGTTACCTGTGGTGAGAGCGACGCCGGCGCCGGCCAGCGTCATAAAAATGAAAGCATACCGCGTATAGACCGGAATTTTACTTCAACCGTTCCAAGCCTTTGTAAAAAATGAATATTTTCTTGTGTTGACGCAATCCGGGCAGTCCATCTCGGGACCCGAAAAGCCACACGATCCCGTTCTGGCCGTCAAATTTACCGATTCGGGCCGGCGCGCCGCGTCCGAGGCCACCTAGGCCGCCGACGCCTGCCCGTCCACCGAACCGACGCCGGCCACGGGCGCGGCCTTCACCACCACGCCGGTGGCGGCAAGGCCGTCCGGCAGGCCGACCACGCGCACTTCGCGCTGCGGGAACGGAATCGAGATCCCGCGCTCGCCGAACAGCCGCCAGATGTTGCGGTTCACGGCCGAACGCACGCCCGACGTGCCCTTCGCCGCATCCTCGATCCAGAAACCGAGCTCCAGATCGATCCCGTCCGCGCCGAAGCCGACGAGGTACGGAGCCGGCGCCGGCTCCGCGAGCACGCGCGGCACCCCCTTCGCGGCCTGCGCCAGCACCGACAGCGCCTGCTCGACGTCGTTCGTATAGGCGACCTGCACGGCGACCTTCGCGTAGCCGCGCGTCAGGTACGACGACTGGTTCTGCACGACGTCCGTGATCAGCTTCTCGTTCGGGATCAGCGTCTCGTTGCCGTCGAGGCCGCGCACGACCGTATAGCGCGTGCGGATCTGCGTGACGACGCCCTGCAGCCCGCCGACGCTGATCGCGTCCCCGAGCCGCAGCGAGCGATCGAGCAGGATGATGAAGCCCGACACGTAATTGCTGGCGACCTTCTGCAGGCCGAAGCCGAGGCCGACGCCCAACGCGCCGCCGAACACGCCGAGCACCGTCACGTCGATGCCGACGAGCGACAGCCCGATCAGGATCGCCGCGAACACGAGCAGCGCGCGGCCGACCCGCGACAGCACGACCTTCAAGTTCGCGTCGAGCGTGCTCGCGCGCGCGAGGCGATCCTCGAGCACCGAGCCGAGCCACATCGCAACCATCAGCGTCACGCACACCCACAGCGCGCCGGAGATCACCGACAGCAGCGTGAGATGCGCATTGGCCACGCGAAACTGCACGCTGTCGAGCCAGCCAAGCACGTCGCGCTGGATGCCGAGCACGGTCAGCACCATCGCGGCCCACACGACGGTCGACACGATCTTCTCGACGATCGACAGCCACGCATGCGTGTGGCCGCCGCGCGCGAACACCCGCCGCGCGAAGAAGAACAGCACGTAGATCAGCCCGATGCCGAACAGCGGCACGAGCGCGAGCGACAGCAGCGATGTCGACATGAACGGCTCGAACGCGAGCTGCGCGACGCCGACGAAAATGCCGCCGAACAACGGGAACAGCGCGCGTCTCAGGCTATCCGCGCCAGCACCGGGCGCGCGTCCGGCCGCCCTGCGGCGCGCATCGATCCGGCCGTGCACGAAGCGCGCGGCCAGCCATGCGAAACAGAGTGCGCCGACGAGGATCGCCGCCTGCCAGATCGTCACCGGCTGGTGGAAATCGCGGATCACCGAGGCCAGCCGGTGCGACAGCAGGCGGCTTTGCAGACTCTCCATCCTCCGTCCGTGCCGCCGTTACTGCGCGCGCCGTTCGAGCACCGCGGCGAAGAAGCCGTCGGTCGCGTGGCGGTGCGGCCACAGCGACAGGTAGTCGCCGGTTTCGATCGCGATGCGCTGATCGGCCAGCACCTGCTGCGCGGGCACCAGCACGAACTCCGGATGGTCGGCCAGGAACTGCTCGACGATCGCTTCGTTCTCCGCGTGGAGCACGCTGCAGGTCGCGTACACGAGCCGGCCGCCCTTCTTCACGAGACGCGCGGCGCTCGCGAGGATCGACGCCTGCTTCGGCGCGAGCTCCTCGATCGACGTGCGCGTCTGGCGCCACTTCAGGTCGGGATTGCGGCGCAGCGTGCCGAGGCCGCTGCACGGCGCGTCGACCAGCACGCGGTCGATCTTGCCGGCGAGCCGCTTGATCTTCGCATCGTGCTCGCTGTCGATCAGCACCGGGTTCACGTTCGACAGCCCGCTGCGCGCGAGGCGCGGCTTGAGCTTGGTCAGGCGCTTTTCCGACACGTCGAACGCGTAAAGGCGCCCGGTCGAGCGCATCATTGCGCCGAGCGCGAGCGTCTTGCCGCCGGCGCCCGCGCAGAAATCGACGATCATCTCGCCGCGGCGCGGCGCGACCAGCGAGCACAGCAGCTGGCTGCCCTCGTCCTGCACCTCGATCTGCCCTTCCTGGAACAGTTGCAGGCGCGTGAGCGCCGGCTTGCCGACGACGCGCACGCCCTGCGGCGCGAACGGCGTCTCGCCCGCGTCGATGCCCTCCGCGCGCAGCGCGTCGATCACCTGGTCGCGCGTCGCTTTCTGCGCGTTGGCGCGCAGGTCGAGCGGCGCCGGATAGTTCAGTGCGGCGGCGAGCTGCGCGAGCTCC
Organism: Burkholderia sp. SIMBA_062; assembly: GCF_046534765.1. Lineage (NCBI taxonomy): Bacteria > Pseudomonadati > Pseudomonadota > Betaproteobacteria > Burkholderiales > Burkholderiaceae > Burkholderia > Burkholderia sp. SIMBA_062. The sequence goes on along the minus strand of NZ_JAWRYD010000023.1, from coordinate 48,098 downwards.
TCGGCATCGAAACGGGCCGACAGCGCCTGGTAGATCCAGTCCGGCAGGTTCGTGCGCACGCGCACCGGCAGGCTCGCCGGGTCGATCTTCGACACGTGCTCGAGCCACGCGGCCTCGGTGTCGGACACGAACGGCTTCAGCGCATTGCGGCCGAGCGTCTGCATCAGGCCCAGCAGCGTGAGGCGCCGTGCGGGGCTGCCCGTGCCGCTCTCGGCGAGGTGCGAAAACTCCATCTTCCGGCGCAGCACCGCGAACACCGCCTCGGCGATCACGCCGCGCTCGGCGTGGCCCAGCTTCGGGTGCGCGCGGAAGAACCGGCTCGTCGTCGCGTCGGCGGGGCCGGTGAATTTCAGCACCTCCGCCAGCAAGGTCTCGGTCTGGCCAATCAGGAATCCGTGCAGCTTCATACGCCCTCGCTCGTTTCGGTATGCGGTTGATCCGCGAAAATCCAGCGCGCCTCTTCCGGCGCCACCACTGCCCGGCCGTTCTCCAGGCGCAGGCGCCCCTCGACGAACCAGCGCACCGCACGCGGATACAGCACGTGCTCGACCGTCAGCACGCGCCGCGCGAGCGCGGCCGCGTCGTCGCCCGCGCGCACGGGCACCGCGCCCTGCGCGACGATTGCGCCGCTGTCGAGTTCGGGAATCACGAAATGCACGCTCGCGCCGTGCAGCGCGACGCCGGCATCCAGCGCCTGCTGGTGCGTGTGGATGCCCTTGAAGCTCGGCAGCAGCGACGGGTGGATGTTCAGCAGCCGGCCTTCATATCGTCTGACGAAATCGGGCGTAAGGATGCGCATGAAGCCGGCGAGCACGACGAGATCGGGCGCGAAGCGGTCGATCTCGGCGGCGAGCGCCGCGTCGAAGCTGTCGCGGCCGTCGAACGACCGGTGGTCGACCACCGCGGTCGCCGCCCCGTGCGACGCGGCAAAAACCAGGCCGGCTGCGTCAGGCCGGTTGGCGATCACGGCGGCGACCTGGGCCGGCCAGCGTTCCTGCGCGCACGCGCGGACAATGGCCTCCATGTTGCTGCCGCGACCGGAAATCAGGATCACGATTTTTTTCATCCGCGAATTTTACCATTCGCCCCCGCGTTTCCCTCCTTCTCGGCCGCCGGGCCGCCCGAACGTTTATAATCTTCTGCTTTGCGGCATCCCACCGCCCATTCCCCCGACGCTGCATCCGCTATCGTGAAAGTCTTCCGCGGCCTGCCCAACGCCGAGAGCCGCGCGCCGTGCGCGCTGACGATCGGCAACTTCGACGGTGTCCATCGCGGCCACCAGGCCCTGCTCGCGCGCGTGCGCGCGGCAGCGGACGCGCGCGGCCTGCCCGTGTGCGTGATGACCTTCGAGCCGCACCCGCGCGAATTCTTCAATCCGGCCGGCGCGCCGCCGCGCATCGCGATGCTGCGCGACAAGCTGGAAGCGCTGCGCGAGCACGGGGTCGATCGCGTCGTCGTCGAGCACTTCAACCACACGTTCGCGAGCCAGTCGCCGCAGGCGTTCGTCGAACGCACGCTGGTCGGGGGGCTGCACACGCGCTGGATGATGGTCGGCGACGATTTCTGCTACGGCGCGAAGCGCGCGGGCACCTTCGACACGCTGAAGGCGGCCGGCGAACAGTACGGTTTCGAAGTCGAGCAGATGGGCACGGTCTCCGGCAGCGACGGCATGCGCATCTCCAGCTCCGGCGTGCGCGCCGCGCTCGCCGCGGGCGATCTCGACGCGGCCGCGCAGGCGCTCGGCCACGGCTACGCGATCAGCGGCCACGTCGCGCACGGGCTGAAGCTCGGCCGCGACCTCGGCTTCCCGACCCTGAACCTGCCGATCGCGCACAAGCGGCCGGCGCTCGCGGGCATCTTCGTCGTGCAGGTGCACGGCCTGGGCCCCGCCCCGCTGCCGGGCGTCGCGAGCCTCGGGCTGCGCCCGACCGTCGACGATTCCGGCCGCGTGCTGCTCGAAGTCCACCTGCTCGACTGGCACGGCGACGCATACGGCAAGCTGATCCGCGTCGAATTCCTGCAGAAGCTGCGCGACGAGGCGAAGTTCGACGATCTCGAGGCGCTGTCGCGCGCGATCGCTTTGGACGTCGCGAATGCGCGCGCGTACTTCGTCGAGCGCGCCCGCGCGCCGGGCAGCCGCGCGACCGGCTTCTCGACGTCGGCGACCGACCGAATTAGCTGATCCGGCCGGCGGCGCCACGCGCCGCGCCCTCGCGCCGCCCACCCGCGCGCATCCCCGATTCACGACGCACGAGCGTCCACCGATTTAGATAGCGATCCCATCATGAGCAACAAGAAAGCCGATTCGAAACCGCAGGCCAAGTATCCGGTCAACCTGCTCGACACGCCGTTCCCGATGCGCGGCGACCTGCCCAAGCGCGAGCCGCAGTGGGTCAAGGAATGGGAAGAGCGCGGCATCTACGAAAAGATCCGCGCGGCCAGCAAGGGCCGCCCGAAGTTCATCCTGCACGACGGCCCCCCGTACGCGAACGGCGACATCCACCTCGGTCACGCGGTCAACAAGATCCTGAAGGACATCGTCGTCAAGTCGCGCAACATGGCCGGCTTCGACGCACCGTACGTGCCGGGCTGGGATTGCCACGGGATGCCGATCGAGATCCAGATCGAGAAGCAGTTCGGCAAGTCGCTGCCGGCGGCCGAAGTGATGAGCAAGGCGCGCGCGTACGCGACCGAGCAGATCGAGAAGCAGAAGGTCGGCTTCAAGCGCCTCGGCGTGCTCGGCGACTGGGCGAATCCGTACAAGACGATGAACTTCGTCAACGAGGCGGAAGAGATCCGCGCGCTCGGCAAGATCATCGAGAAGGGCTACGTGTACCGCGGGCTGAAGCCGGTGAACTGGTGCTTCGACTGCGGCTCGGCGCTCGCCGAGGCGGAAGTCGAGTACAAGGATCGCACCGACCCGACGATCGACGTGATGTTCGCGTTCGCGGAGCCGGAAAAGACCGCCCAGGCGTTCGGCCTGCCGGCGCTGCCGCGCGCCGAGGGCGGCATCGTGATCTGGACCACCACGCCATGGACGATCCCGGCCAACCAGGCGCTGAACCTCCATCCGGAAATCGTCTACGCGCTGGTCGACACCGAGCGCGGGCTGCTGATCATCGCGGAAGAACGCGTCGCCGCATGCATGGCCGACTTCAAGCTGACCGGCCGCGTCGTCGCGACCGCGCTCGGCGTGAAGCTCGCGAACCTGCGCTTCCACCACCCGCTCGCGTCGGCCCATCCCGGCTACAAGCGCACCGCGCCCGTCTACCTCGGCGACTACGTGACGACCGACACGGGCACCGGCGTCGTGCACTCGTCGCCCGCCTACGGCATCGAAGACTTCATGTCGTGCAAGGCGCACGGGATGACCGATTCGGACTTCATCAACCCGGTGATGGGCGACGGCCGCTACATCGAATCGCTGCCGCTGTTCGGCGGCCTGTCGATCTGGGACGCGAACCCGAAGATCGTCGACGCGCTGAACGCGGCCGGCTCGCTGCTGCGCAGCGAGAAGTACACGCACAGCTACATGCACTGCTGGCGCCACAAGACGCCGATCATCTACCGCGCGACGTCGCAATGGTTCGCCGGCATGGACGTGACGCCGCGCGACGACGGCAAGACGCTGCGCGAAGCGGCGCTCGAAGGCGTCGAGGCAACCGCGTTCTACCCGTCGTGGGGCAAGCAGCGCCTGTTCAGCATGATCGCGAACCGTCCCGACTGGACGCTGTCGCGCCAGCGCCAGTGGGGCGTGCCGATGGCGTTCTTCGTGCACAAGGAAACCGGCGAGCTGCACCCGCGCACGCTCGAGCTGCTCGAGGAAGTCGCCAAGCGCGTCGAGCAGTCGGGCATCGAGGCGTGGCAGTCGCTCGATCCGCGCGAGCTGATCGGCGACGACGCGAACATGTACGAAAAGAACCGCGACACGCTCGACGTGTGGTTCGACTCGGGCACGACGCACTGGCACGTGCTGCGCGGCTCGCACAAGGATCAGCTGCAGTTCCCGGCGGACCTGTACCTCGAAGGCTCGGACCAGCACCGCGGCTGGTTCCACTCGTCGCTGCTGACCGCGTCGATGATCGACGGCCGCGCGCCGTACAAGGGCCTGCTCACGCACGGCTTCACGGTCGACGGCGAAGGCCGCAAGATGAGCAAGTCGCTCGGCAACGGTGTCGACCCGCATGAAGTCGCGAACCGCCTCGGCGCGGAAATCATCCGCCTGTGGATCGCGTCGACCGACTATTCGGGCGAGCTTGCGATCTCCGAGGAAATCCTCAAGCGCGTGACCGAAGGCTATCGCCGCATCCGCAACACGCTGCGCTTCCTGCTCGCGAACCTGTCGGACTTCGACTTCGCGCGGCACGCGGTGCCGGTCGACGAATGGCTCGAGATCGACCGTTATGCGGTCGCGTTCTCCGCGCAACTGCAAACCGAATTGCTCGGCCACTACGAGAAGTACGAGTTCCACCCGGTCGTCGCGAAGCTGCAGACGTACTGCTCGGAAGATCTCGGCGGCTTCTACCTCGACGTGCTGAAGGACCGCCTGTACACCAGCGCGGCCGATTCGCGCGCGCGCCGCTCCGCGCAGACCGCGCTGCACCACCTGACGCACGGGCTGCTGCGCGTGCTCGCACCGTTCCTGTCGTTCACCGCGGAAGAAGCGTGGAAGGTGTTCCAGCCGGCCAGCGACACCGTGTTCACGGAAACGTACTACGCGTATCCGGAAGTGGCCGGCGCGGCCGCACTCATCGAGAAGTGGGCGCAGCTGCGCGACGTGCGCGGCAACGTGACGAAGGCGCTCGAGGAAGCACGCACCGCGAACCGCATCGGTTCGTCGCTGCAGGCCGAAGTGGCCGTGCATGCGAGCGGCGCGCGCTACGATGCGCTGACGAGCCTCGGCGACGACCTGAAGTTCGTGCTGATCACGTCGGCGGCGACGGTCGTGAAGGTCGACGACGAAGCGCAGGAAAGCGTCGACGTCGCGGCATCGAAGTATCAGAAGTGCGAACGCTGCTGGCACTACCGCGAGGACGTCGGCGCGCACGCCGACCATCCGACGCTGTGCGGACGCTGCTTCTCGAACCTGTTTGAAAACGGCGAAATCCGGAGCGCGGCTTAACTATGGCAAAAACCCTGTCGAAACCCGCCAGCGGCGCGCTCGCGCCCTGGCTCGGCATTTCGCTGATCGTGATCCTGTTCGATCAGTTGTCGAAGATCGCGATCCTGAAAACGTTCGCGTACGGCGCGCAGCATGCGCTGACGTCGTTCTTCAGCCTCGTGCTGGTGTACAACCGCGGCGCCGCGTTCGGCTTCCTGTCGACCGCGAGCGGCTGGCAGCGCTGGGCGTTCACCGCGCTCGGCGTCGGCGCGACGCTCGTGATCTGCTTCCTGCTGAAACGCCACGGCCACCAGCGGCTGTTCAGCGTGTCGCTCGCGCTGATCCTCGGCGGTGCGCTCGGCAACGTGATCGACCGGCTGGTCTACGGCCACGTGATCGACTTCCTCGATTTCCACCTCGGCGGCTGGCACTTCCCGGCATTCAACCTCGCCGATTCGGCGATCACGGTCGGCGCGGTGCTGCTGGTGTACGACGAACTGCGTCGCGTGCGCGGCTCGCGCTGAGCGCGCATACTCGGTGTCGACGGCCGGCTTCGCGCCGGCCGTTCCGTTTGACCCTTGGAGGCCTGAGTTGGCACACGCAGAACTCGCTGGAAAACACCTCGTTCTCGGCCTGACGGGCGGCATCGCCTGCTACAAGATCGCCGAGCTCACCCGGCTCCTGACGAAGGCAGGCGCGACCGTGCAGGTCGTGATGACCGAAGCCGCCGCGCAGTTCATCACGCCCGTCACGATGCAGGCGCTGTCCGGCCGGCCCGTCTATACGAGCCAGTGGGACGCGCGCATCGACAACAACATGGCGCACATCGACCTGTCGCGCGAAGCCGACGCGATCGTGATCGCGCCCGCGTCGACGGATTTCCTCGCGAAGCTCGCGCACGGATTCGCGGACGACCTGCTGTCGACGCTGTGCGTCGCGCGCGACTGTCCGCTGCTCGTCGTGCCCGCGATGAACCGCCAGATGTGGCAGAACCCGGCCACGCAACGCAATGCCGCGCAACTGCGCGCCGACGGCGTGTCGGTGCTGGGCCCCGATTCGGGCGCGCAGGCCTGCGGCGAAGTCGGCGACGGCCGCATGCTCGAACCCGAGGCGATCTACGAAGCCATCGTCGCGCACTTCGCGCCGAAGGTGCTCGCGCATCGTCGCGTGCTGATCACGGCCGGCCCGACGTTCGAGCCGCTCGACCCGGTGCGCGGCCTCACGAACCGCTCGAGCGGCAAGATGGGCTTCGCGCTCGCGCGCGCCGCGCAGCAGGCCGGCGCCGACGTGCATCTCGTCGCGGGGCCGGTCGCGCTCGACACGCCGTGGGGCGTGTACCGCCAGGACGTGCAGACCGCGCAGCAGATGTACGACGCGGTCATGCACGCGGTCGCCGATGCCGACATCTTCATCGCGGTGGCCGCGGTCGCCGACTGGCGCGTCGACCAGCCGGCCGAGCACAAGATGAAGAAGACGGCCGATCGCAAGATGCCGGCGCTCGCGTTCGTCGAGAACCCCGACATCCTCGCGTCGGTCGCGGCGCTGCCCGATGCGCCGTTCTGCGTCGGCTTCGCCGCCGAAAGCGGCGATCTCGACGTGCACGGCGACGAGAAGCGCAAGCGCAAGAACGTGCCGCTGCTGGTCGGCAACCTTGGCCCGCTGACGTTCGGCCGCGACGACAACGAAGTCGTGCTGTTCGAGGCCGCCGGCCTTACGCGCCTGCCGCGCGCGCCCAAAGACGAACTCGCGCACGCGCTCGTCGCCGAAATCGCGAAGCGCCTGCCCGACAATCACCTGATCTGATCCATTGCTTGGCGGCACGCGCCGCCGGGCCCTCCCCGACCGATTCGACGACCGCATGAAACTCGACCTGAAGATTCTCGACGCGCGCATGCGCGACTACATGCCCGCCTACGCCACCACGGGCAGCGCGGGTCTCGACCTGCGCGCGTGCCTCGACGCACCCGTCACGCTGCAGCCGGGCGAAACGACGCTGGTGCCGACGGGCCTCGCGATTCATCTCGCGGATCCCGGCTATGCGGCGCTGATCCTGCCGCGCTCGGGGCTCGGCCACAAGCACGGGATCGTGCTCGGCAATCTCGTCGGCCTGATCGATTCCGACTACCAGGGCCAGTTGATGGTGTCGACGTGGAACCGCGGCGGGACCGAATTCGTGCTGAACCCGTTCGAGCGGCTCGCGCAGCTCGTGATCGTGCCGGTCGTGCAGGCGCAGTTCAACATCGTCGACGATTTCGCGCAAAGCGATCGCGGCGAAGGCGGCTTCGGCAGCACCGGCCGTCACTGAACGGCGCCATGCGGAAAAGGGGCCTCGCGGCCCCCTTTCCTTTTTCCGTTTCCGCTCACCGATCAGCCGTCCGCGCGATCCGCGCGGGCGCGAGTTCGCGTCGGCGTACCTGCGCGATGCTCGCATAAGTCACCATCGCGGCCAGCACACCGAGCAGCACTGTCGACGAGCCGACCGTGCCGAGCGCGAGCCCGCCCTTGCCGACCGGTTTCGTCAGCAGGTCGCCGACCGTCGCGCCGAACGGACGCGTGAGCACGAACGCGGCCCAGAACAGCAGCACGCCGGAGATCCGCGTGAAGTAATGCGCGAACACGATCGCCGCGAGCAGCGCGCCGATCAACAACGCGCCGCCGCCGAAGCCCAGCCCCGAGCTGTCCGCGAGGAAGTCGCCCAGCGCGGTGCCGAGCGTGTTCGAGAACAGGATCGCGATCCAGTACAGCAGCTCGACCTTGCGCGTGCGGATCAGGTCGACCGACAGCGACTCGCCGCTCAGGCGCCACACCGCGAAAATCGCCAGCAGGATCGCGACAAGAGTCGACGAGCCGGCCGCGTAGCCGAGGCCGAGCGAGCGGTCCATGAAATCGGACATCGTCGTACCCGCGGTGCTCGTCGCTACGATCACCGCCCAGTAAATGGCCGGGCGATAGCCGATCGTCCTGAGCTGCGCACCGAGCGTGACGAGAAAGAAACCGAACAGCAGAATAGAACTCACCGCGTAGCCGACGTTCAGCGTCATCGACAGCAGGTCGCCGCCGGTTTCGCCGAGCGTCGTCGCGCAGATCTTCATGATCCAGAACGCGAGCGTGATTTCGGGAAGTTTGTTCATTCGAGCCCCTTTTTACAGGAAAGCAGCGCGCCGGCGTGGGCCGGCCCGCGATGCAGACAGGTTCGAATGTAATCGCCGCCGGCTTAACGCAGCCTTAGCGGCCTCGCGTCGCCGCGCAGGCTAGCGCCCGCGACGTGGGCTCACGCGTCAACGCGCGTGCTGGTGCCGGTAGTGCAGCGCGTACGCGAGCGTCAGCAGCACGACGAACACGACGCCGACCACCATGGTCATCCGGAACTCGCGCGTGAACGCGGTCGTGACCAGGACCGCACCGACGAGGCCCGCACCGAGCAGGCTGCCAAACGGGTGGCCCCACATCCGGAATGCGAGCGCCGGGCCGCGATACCGCGCGCGAAAGCGCAGGTGCGTGACGAAGATCATCAGCCACGTGAACAGCGCGCCGAACATTGCGATCGCCATCATCACGGTAAATGCGGTGTCAGGCGACAGCGCGACCAGCACGGCCGCGACCGCGACGCCGCTAGTCGAGATCCACAGCGCCGCACGCGGCACGCCGTTGTTGCCGAGCCGGCCGAACACCGCCGGCGCGAGCCGCGCACGCGACAGGCTGAACATCATCCGCGTCGTCACGTAGAGCTGGCTGTTCATCGCCGACAGCGCCGCGATCAGCAGCACGAAGTTGATCACGCCGGCCGCATAGGGCACGTGCGTGGCAGCCATCACCTTCACGAACGGGCTTTCGTCGGTGCCGGCCTGCGTCCAGGGCACGATCGCGAGCATCAGCGACAGCGTGAGCAGGTAGAACAGCACGAGCCGGAACACCGTCGAGCGGAACGCACGCGTGACCGCGTGCTGCGGATCGCGCGCCTCGCCGGCCGCGATCGCGACGGCCTCGATGCTCATGTAGCTGAAGATCGCGACGATCACCGCGACCCAGGTGCCCCACGGCCCTTTCGGCATGAAGCCGCCGTGCGCGGTGTAGTTCGCGAAGCCGATGCCCGAAACCACCGGCGCGGACCACACGAGATACGCGCCGAGCACGATGAACACGACGATCGCCGCGATTTTCAGCAACGAAAACGCGTATTCGACCGACCCGTACAGCGTGACGCTCGCGAGGTTCACCGCGATCAGCAGCGCGGAGAAGCCGATCACCCAGTACCAGCCGGGCACGGCCGGGAACCAGTACTTCATGAACACAGCGATCGCGCTGATCTCGGTGCCGATCGCGAACACCACCGCGAACCAGTACGCATAGCGCACGAGAAAGCCCGCGAGCGGGCCGACGTAATGCTCGGCGTACGCGCCGAACGAACCGGCCGTCGGATGCGCGACCGTCATTTCCGCGAGCGCGCCCATCAGCATCAGCGCAATCAGCGCGCCGATCGCATACGAGACCAGCACGCTCGGGCCCGCGAGCCCGATCGCGAACCCGCTGCCGAGGAACAGCCCCGTGCCGATCGCGCCGCCGATCGCGATCATCGCCATCTGCCCCGACGTCAGCGCGTGGCGCAACCCTTGTTCGCGCGCGACGATGTTGTCGAACGACCGTTGTTGTTGTGTCACTGCGTTGCTACTCCCTGCCCCACCATTGCGCCACCGGCGCCAGATAAAACGAAACGGCGCGGAGAACTTCCCGCGCCGTTCGCATGAACAACGAATTATCGCTTACTCGACTTCGACCGTCTCTTCGTTCGGCTTGTGCGGCGGATTCGCCAGCTTGTCGAACGACAACTGAACCTTGTCGTTTTCGTCGACGTCGACCGTCACGTGCCCGCCGTTGACGAGCTTGCCGAACAGCAGTTCGTCGGCCAGCGCGCGACGGATCGTGTCCTGGATCAGCCGCTGCATCGGCCGCGCGCCCATCAGCGGGTCGAAGCCGTGCTTCGCGAGATGCTTGCGCAACGCGTCGGTGAACAACGCGTCGACCTTCTTCTCGTGCAGCTGCTCCTCGAGCTGGATCAGGAACTTGTCGACCACGCGCATGATGATTTCCTCATCGAGCGAGCGGAAGCTGATGATCGAATCCAGGCGGTTGCGGAACTCCGGCGTGAACAGACGCTTGATGTCGGTCATCTCGTCGCCCGTCTCGCGGCGCGTCGTGAAGCCGATCGTCGCCTTCTGCATCGACTCGGCGCCCGCGTTCGTCGTCATGATGATGATGACGTTGCGGAAATCCGCCTTGCGGCCGTTGTTGTCCGTCAGCGTGCCGTGGTCCATCACCTGCAGCAGCACGTTGAAGATGTCCGGATGCGCCTTCTCGATTTCGTCGAGCAACAGCACGCAATGCGGCTTCTTCGTGACGGCTTCGGTCAGCAGACCGCCCTGGTCGAACCCGACGTAGCCCGGCGGCGCGCCGATCAGGCGGCTCACCGCGTGACGCTCCATGTATTCCGACATGTCGAAGCGGATCAGCTCGATGCCGAGCGTGAACGCGAGCTGGCGCGCCACTTCGGTCTTGCCGACGCCCGTCGGGCCGGAGAACAGGAACGAACCGATCGGCTTGTCCATCTTGCCGAGGCCCGCGCGCGCCATCTTGATCGATGCGGCGAGCGCGTCGATCGCCGGATCCTGGCCGAACACGACGCTCTTCAGGTCGCGATCGAGCGTCTGCAGCTTGCTGCGATCGTCCTGCGACACGCTTTGCGCCGGCACGCGCGCGATCTTCGAGATGATTTCCTCGATCTCGCTCTTGCCAATCGTCTTCTTCTGCTTCGACTTGGGCAGGATGCGCTGTGCGGCGCCCGCTTCGTCGATCACGTCGATCGCCTTGTCCGGCAGGTGGCGGTCGGTGATGAAGCGCGCCGACAGTTCGGCCGCGGCCGACAGTGCGCCCGACGAATACTTGACGCCGTGATGCTCCTCGAAGCGCGACTTCAGCCCGCGCAGGATCGCGACCGTCTGCTCGACGGTCGGCTCCGTCACGTCGACCTTCTGGAAGCGCCGCGACAGCGCCGCGTCCTTCTCGAAGATGCCGCGATACTCGGTGAACGTGGTCGCGCCGATGCACTTGAGCGTGCCCGAGGACAGCGCCGGCTTCAGCAGGTTCGACGCGTCGAGCGTGCCGCCCGATGCGGCGCCCGCGCCGATCAGCGTATGGATCTCGTCGATGAACAGGATCGCGTGCGGACGCTCCTTCAGCTCCTTCAGCACCGTCTTCAGACGCTGCTCGAAGTCGCCGCGATACTTGGTGCCCGCGAGGAGCGCGCCCATGTCGAGCGAATACACCTGCGCGTTCGCGAGGATGTCCGGCACTTCGCCGCGCGTGATGCGATAGGCGAGCCCTTCCGCGATCGCGGTCTTGCCGACACCCGCTTCGCCCACGAGCAGCGGATTGTTCTTGCGGCGGCGGCACAGTACCTGCACGACGCGCTCGACCTCCGGCTCGCGGCCGATCAGCGGATCGATGCGGCCGTCCTTCGCCATCTGGTTCAGGTTCTGCGTGAACTGCGCGAGCGGCGTTTCCTTCTGCGCGTTCGCGTCTTCGCTTTCCGCGTTCGCGTCGGTCGACTTCGCGGCTTCGCCGCCGTTCGTCTTCGCGATGCCGTGCGAAATGAAGTTCACGACGTCCAGGCGCGTGACGCCCTGCTGCTGCAGGTAATAAACGGCGTGCGAATCCTTCTCGCCGAAGATCGCGACCAGCACGTTCGCGCCGGTGACTTCCTTCTTGCCGTTCGACGTCGACTGGACGTGCATGATCGCGCGCTGGATCACGCGCTGGAAACCGAGCGTCGGCTGGGTATCGACATCGTCGGTACCCGGAACGGTCGGTGTGTTGTCGTGGATGAAATTGCGCAGGTTCTGACGCAAGTCCTCGATGTTGGCCGCACACGCGCGCAACACCTCGGCTGCCGTCGGATTATCCAGCAGGGCCAGCAGCAGATGCTCGACCGTGATGAACTCATGGCGCGCCTGGCGTGCTTCCATGAACGCCATGTGCAGGCTGACTTCCAATTCCTGGGCAATCATGCTTCCTCCATCACGCACTGCAGCGGATGCCCGGCCTGCCGCGCATGGGTAACGACTTGCTCAACCTTGGTCGACGCGATGTCCCGCGTATAGACCCCACATACCCCTCGCCCTTCACGATGGACCTTCAGCATGATCTGCGTGGCCGTCTCGCGATCCTTCTTGAAATACTCCTGTACGACCATCACGACGAACTCCATCGGCGTGAAGTCGTCGTTCAGCAGCACCACCTTGTACATCGAAGGCGGCTTGAGCTTCTGCTGCTTGCGTTCCAGGACGGTGCTGTCCTGCTTGTCCGGGATAATCGCCATACACCCATTCTAAACAACTCGGACAGGCCCGCAATCCTGCCATTACCCGACCGACCGGCCGGCGCCCTCCCTGGTTCCCGACGACACGCGATCGTCTTCGCACCATACGAAAGCCGGCTGCGGTGCCGGCTTTCACGCGTGGCGCGGAACACGACCGTCAGGGGAGACTGCCCCGGACCGTCGCATCCGCATCCAGTATCCCACAAGCCGGGACGACTCGATCGCGTGTCACTCGAGCCTGGTATATGAGCCGATTATGCGACTTTTCAAGTCCGCGCGCTCGGCGGCATGCTGCGAAGCAAAGCCGGAAAAACCCTGAAAATGGGTTCTTTACAACGGCCCTCTAACCGTCTAAAAATTCTGCTTGACACTCAAATAAAGAGCGCCAACAATCAAGCTGGCACTTTTTTCAATTTGCCGGTTGGCGAAATGAAAGAGGCCGAAGGTGAGCTTGTGAGGGGGGAACGGCTGTATTTTCCGGTCGTTTAGCTTTTCGAGCGTGCTCGTGGTAAGTAGCAGCGACTGTGTGACAGGGGAAGTAGGAAAATGGCAACTGGTATCGTTAAGTGGTTCAACGACGCGAAGGGCTTCGGTTTCATCACCCCCGACGAGGGCGGTGAGGATCTGTTTGCGCACTTCTCGGCCATCAACATGCAGGGCTTCAAGACCCTGAAGGAAGGCCAGAAGGTGAGCTTCGAGGTCGTTCAAGGCCCGAAGGGCAAGCAAGCGTCGAACATCCAGGCCGCGTAAGGCACCGGATATTGGACGAAGAAACCCGGCATTGCGCCGGGTTTCTTTTTTTCAGGCCGGCCATTCGTTAATTCGATTGGCCGGCCTTTGCGTTCAATCCCGATTATTGAACACATATTGTCTTGTCGCACACGCAGATCGAACACCGTCATACGTGTGAAACATAATCGATCTCGTTACACGACCTTCAGCGTGCCCATCATGCCGAGATCCTCGTGTTCGAGAATATGGCAGTGAAACATGCGCTCGCCGGGCAGGTCTTGCGTGACGAGGATCGTCACCGTCTCGCCGCTGCGCACGTTCACGGTATCGCGCCACGCGCGGAATGGTTCGTTCGTGCGCGTGCCGTCCGATGCGCGCTCGATCACCTGGAATTGCGTGCCGTGCAAATGGAACGGGTGATCCATGTCGGTGGCATTGCGGATCGTCCAGCGCTCGACGTCGCCGCGGCGGCTCGTCAACGTCACGCGATGCGGTGCATAGGCCGCGCCGTTGATCGTGAAGCGCATCCCCGCCGGGCGGCCATGCATCGGGCCGTTCATCATCGCGTCCATGTCCATCTCTTCGCCGAACGCGACTTCCTTGTGCGCGACCGGCTCGCCGAGCGCCGGCACCGCGCGCAGCGTCGCCGGCAGCGCACGGGCGGCGGCGGGTGCGAACGCGACGTCGGCCAGCGGCAGCGCCGGATCGGGCGGCAGGCTGCCGTGGCCGTCGTCGTGCGACATCGCCATCTTGCGGCGGTCGTATTCGGCCGCCTGCAGCACGGCGCGTGACGCGCGCTCGCCCGCACGCACCAGCAGTTCGGCACGCTCCCCCGGCGCGAGCAGCAGCGACGTCACGCGGCGCGGCGCATCGAAGAGCCCGCCGTCCGTGCCGGCATGCTCGAACGCGCGGCCGTCGTCGAACGCCACGCGCAGGTAGCGCGCGCTGCACGCGTTCCACACGCGCCAGCGCTCGTCACTCGCGACGTCGATCCGCGGCCGGCGCGCACCGTTGACGAGCACGAACTGGCCTTCGCGGCCGTTCATCCAGTCCATCATGTCGTTCGGCGCAATCGTGCCGTCGCGCGCAAGCTTCAGGTCGGACACGAACAGGTTGCGCTCGGGCCAGCCGGCGAGCGGATCGTCGGCGGCGCGCACGACGAACGGGCCGGCCAGCCCGCGGAACACCTGCTCGGCGGTCATCATGTGCGGATGCGGGTGATACCAGTAGGTGCCGGCACTGCCCTTCGGCAGCGTGAAGCGGTACACGTGCGACGCACCCGGCGCGACCGGGTCGGACGGGTTGCCGTCCTGGTCGGGCGGCACCGGCAGGCCATGCCAGTGGATCGTCGACGGTTGCGGCAGCTTGTTCACGAAGCGGATTTCGACCGTATCGCCCTCGCGTACGTCGATCAACGGACCGACCACCGGCCCCTGCGTGCCCGTGCCGAACTGCCAGAACGTCGTCGGGCGCGCGCCGTGCAGAAGCGGACGCGCGACCGGCTGCGCGACCAGCGTCGCGCGGAACGTGCCGGGCTCACGGCTTTCGTTCGCGAGCGTGCGCAGCGACGCGAGCGGCGCGCCGGCTGGCAGCGCATCGGCCGCCGCGAGCGCGGCCGGCGCCGGCTTCGCGTGCTGCATGTGGCCCGTCATCCCTGACATGCCGGGCATGTCGTCCATCTGATCCATGCCGGCCATGCCCGCATGTGCGGCATGCTGCGCCCACGCGGTGCGCGCAAACAGCGATGCGGCCGCCACGCCGATGGCATGCGACAGGAAGGTTCTCCGTATCATCAATCGTTCCTCGTTATTCATGCTGCGTCGCGCGGCCGTCGCGACACCCGCGCCGGCCGGTGCGCAAAGCGCCCATGCGCGACGCGAAACCTGAAGCCCGCGTCATCATAACCGCGGGTCGCGGCCGAAGCACCGCAGCACAGCGCGAGCGGCGATACGCCGCAGTGGGCGGTTGGGCCTAAGGGCCCGGACGCCGTTCGTGCGGCGTTTTCGATCATCGGTCGACGCCGCAACGCCCTACCGCTTTCACGCCGGCGGCCCTCTAGACGGCCTTCGCTGCCCGTATGCGCTCCCAATCGAGGGCAATTCGTCCCTCCGGTTCATCCCGCCAGCGTCACGCCTTACACCTTCGATGCATGGACTCCCTCGATTTTTCACGATGCGGAACAAGTCACTGCGTTATAAAAATTCGTGGTGCACGGCACAAATTCGCTGTTTCGCGATGCCAAAAATCGTTCCGCAATACAAAACGGACAAAATAAATGGCTGTTTTTAAAAAGGAATTTTTGTTTCGAGAAAGCGTTCTACGCGCACCATCGGTCGCGGCCGCGGACGTAGACTGGGTTCCATGCACCGACGCTTCGCCACCACGGTCGATACGAAACCCAACCGGCGAGCGGCACAACAGGATCGCTTGCAATCAGAAAGGGAGAACGGAAATGAAGGGATTTCGCTTTGGTTCAGCGCTCGGGTCGTTCTACATCCTGCCGGGTAACGGCGGCTGGGAAGCGACGTTCGGCAACGCTCTGCTCGGCGCGTTCTCGTGCCCGGAAGTCGCCGCCGACCACATCTCCCGCGGCGACTGCGAGCAACCGACCGAACTCGATACGGCCACGCTCGAAGTGCCGCCCGAAATCAGCGAATGGGAAATCGTGCACGTCTGAATGGCACGCCTGCAACGAAAAACGCCCCGGGCGACCGGGGCGTTTTTATTGTCGGCGACGCGGCGAGCCGTGAAGCCCGCCGCCGTTGCCGTCGCGCGCGTGTGGGCGCGGCCGGCGTCAGGCGACTGCGTCGACGATGGCGTTCAGCGTTGCGCTCGGGCGCATCGCGTGGCTCGTCAGCTCGACGTTCGGACGGTAGTAGCCGCCGATCGCCTGCGCGGTGCCCTGCGCGGCCGACAGTTCTTCCAGGATGCGAGCTTCGCTGTCGGCCAGCGACTTCGCGACGCCTTCGAACTGCGCCTTCAGCGCGGCATCGTCAGTCTGCTCGGCCAGCGCCTGCGCCCAGTACAGGCACAGGTAGAAGTGGCTGCCGCGGTTGTCGAGGCCGCCGACCTTGCGTGCAGGCGACTTGTTCTCGTCCAGGAACTTGCCGGTCGCCTGGTCGAGCGTCTTCGCGAGCACGAGCGCCTTCGGGTTCTGGTAAGCGTGGCCGAGGTGTTCGAGCGACGCGGCCAGCGCGAGGAATTCGCCCAGCGAATCCCAGCGCAGGAAGCCTTCCTCGACGAACTGCTGCACGTGCTTCGGTGCCGAGCCGCCCGCGCCCGTTTCGAACATCCCGCCGCCGGCCATCAGCGGCACGATCGACAGCATCTTCGCGCTCGTGCCGAGTTCCATGATCGGGAACAGGTCGGTCAGGTAGTCGCGCAGCACGTTGCCCGTGACCGAGATCGTGTCCTTGCCCGCGCGGATGCGCTCGAGCGAGAAACGCGTCGCGTCGACCGGCGTCATGATGCGGATGTCGAGGCCGTTCGTGTCGTGATCCTTCAGGTAGCGTTCGACCTTCGCGATGATCTGCGCGTCGTGCGCACGGGCCGGGTCGAGCCAGAACACGGCCGGCGCGCCGGTCGCGCGGGCACGGTTCACCGCGAGCTTGACCCAGTCCTGCACCGGTGCGTCCTTCGTCTGGCACATGCGCCAGATGTCGCCCGACTCGACCGCGTGCTCGAGCAGCACGTTGCCGGCTTCGTCCGTGACGCGCACGACGCCATCGGCCGGGATCAGGAACGTCTTGTCGTGCGAACCGTATTCCTCGGCCGCCTGCGCCATCAAGCCGACGTTCGGCACGCTGCCCATCGTGACCGGGTCGAATGCGCCGTGCTGCTTGCAATCTTCGATCACGGCCTGGTAGACGCCCGCGTAGCAGCGGTCCGGAATCACGGCCTTCGCGTCGGACAGTTCGCCGTCCGGGCCCCACATGCCGCCCGAGTCGCGGATCATCGCCGGCATCGATGCGTCGACGATCACGTCGCTCGGCACGTGCAGGTTCGTGATGCCCTTGTCGGAGTTGACCATCGCGAGACGCGGGCGCACCGCGTATTCGGCCTTGACGTCGGCTTCGATCACTTCGCGCGTGTCGGCCGGCAGATCCTTCAGGCGCGCGTACAGGTCGCCGATCCCGTTGTTCGGGTTGAAGCCGAGTTTCGCCAGCACGTCCGCGTGCTTGGTGAGCGCGTCGCTGTAGAACACCGACACGAAGTGACCGAACAGGATCGGGTCCGAGACCTTCATCATGGTCGCCTTCAGGTGCACCGAGAACAGCACGTCCTGCGCCTTCGCGTCGGCGATCTGCGCTTCGATGAAGCTGCGCAGCGCGTTGCGGCTCATCACCGATGCGTCGATGATTTCATCGGCCTTCACGGCCGTCTTTTCCTTCAGCACCTTCTTCACGCCGTCGCTCGTCGTGAGTTCGATCTTCACGCTGCCGGCCGCGGCAATCAGCGCCGACTTTTCGCTGCCGTAGAAGTCGCCTTCGCTCATGTGCGCGACGTGCGCCTTCGACGTGGCCTTCCATGCGCCCATCTTGTGCGGGTGCTTGCGTGCGTAGTTCTTCACCGACAGCGGCGCGCGGCGATCCGAGTTGCCTTCGCGCAGCACCGGGTTCACCGCGCTGCCCTTGATCTTGTCGTAGCGGGCCTTGACCGCCTTTTCTTCGTCGGTCGACGGGTCTTCCGGATACGCCGGCAGCTTGTAGCCCTGCGCCTGCAGTTCGGCGATCGCGGCCTTGAGCTGCGGCACCGATGCGCTGATGTTCGGCAGCTTGATGATGTTCGCTTCCGGCTTCAGCGTGAGCTGGCCCAGTTCGGCCAGATCGTCGGAACCCTTCTGCTCCGGCGGCAGGACGTCGGCGAATGCCGCGATGATGCGGCCGGCGAGCGAGATGTCGCGCGTTTCGACGGCGACGCCGGACGAGCGCGTGAAGGCCTTGACGATCGGCAGCAGCGAATAGGTCGCGAGCGCGGGCGCTTCGTCGGTGAGGGTGTAGATGATCTTGGGCGAAGTGGACATGGTGGTCAAAGCGTTGCTACGTGAATGTTGGACTGAGAAGCGCCGGCGATAACCGGCGGGGAGCGACCGGGTGGGTCGCGAAAGGGGCGCGCCGGCTAGCCGGGCGGTGGTGTTGCGAGGGCCGTCATGTTCTACCTTGCAGGGCATGCGGGCCGCAGCGCGGCGCCGCGGCCCGCACGCCGGACCGCCCTGCCAACAAACCTGCCATTCACGAAACGCCCCGGCGCCGGCAGTAGGAGCCGGGGCGGCCGGCGATCCGCCGGCCCACCCCGGAAGGGGCTTACATGTTCTCGATCAGCACTTCGCCGAAGCCGGAGCACGACACCTGCGTCGCGCCTTCCATCAGGCGCGCGAAGTCGTACGTGACGCGCTTCTGCAGGATCGACTTTTCCATCGCGGCGATGATCGTGTCGGCCGCTTCCGTCCAGCCGAGGTGGCGCAGCATCATTTCCGCCGACAGGATCTCGGAACCGGGGTTCACGTAATCCTTGCCCGCGTACTTCGGCGCCGTGCCGTGCGTCGCCTCGAACATCGCGACCGAATCCGACAGGTTCGCGCCCGGCGCGATCCCGATGCCACCGACCTGCGCGGCCAGTGCGTCGGAGATGTAGTCGCCGTTCAGGTTCAGCGTCGCGATCACGTCGTATTCGGCCGGACGCAGCAGGATCTGCTGCAGGAACGCGTCGGCGATCGAATCCTTGATGACGATCTCGTTGCCCGTCTTCGGGTTCTTCACCCGCATCCACGGGCCGCCGTCGATCAGCTCGCCGCCGAATTCCTTCTGGGCGAGCGCGTAGCCGGCGTCACGGAACAGGCCTTCCGTGAACTTCATGATGTTGCCCTTGTGCACCAGCGTGACCGACTTGCGATCGTTGTCGATCGCGTACTGGATCGCCTTTCGCACGAGGCGCTCGGTGCCTTCGGTCGACACGGGCTTGACGCCGATCCCCGAGGTTTCCGGGAAGCGGATCTTCTTCACGCCCATCTCGTCCTGCAGGAACTTGATCACCTTCTTCGCCTGCTCGGAGCCCGCGGCCCACTCGATGCCTGCGTAGATGTCTTCCGAGTTCTCGCGGAAGATCACCATGTCGATCTTTTGCGGCTCGCGCACCGGCGAGGGCACGCCCTTGAAATACTGGACCGGGCGCAGGCACACGTACAGGTCGAGCTCCTGGCGCAGCGCGACGTTCAGCGAACGGATGCCGCCGCCGACCGGGGTCGTGAGCGGCCCCTTGATCGACACCACGTATTCCTTCAGCACCTGCAGCGTTTCGTCCGGCAGCCACACGTCCGGACCGTACACCTTCGTCGCCTTCTCGCCCGCGAAGATCTCCATCCAGTGGATCTTGCGCTTGCCCTTGTACGCATAGGCGACCGCCGCGTCGACGACCTTGATCATGACCGGCGTGATATCGAAGCCCGTACCGTCGCCTTCGATATAGGGAATGATCGGTTGATCGGAAACGTTGAGCGAGTAGTCCTTGTTGACGGTGATCTTGTCACCGCCCTCCGGAACCTTGATGTGCTGATACGGCATGATCGACTCCCGTGACGTGGCTGAGCAGGTGGTGCTGGTCGAAACTGCGCGCGCGGCGAGGTGGCCTTGCCACCTTCGTGACGGCAACAGCGAGCCGCTATTCTAGCGCCCGAATCGGGGCCGGCGGCACGAAGCGCGACGCTGCGTATCAAGTCTTCCCTTATGTCTTATATAAGACAGATGACTTGCCGTTCCGTATTATGCATTAAGATTCCGCCATTTGCCATAGACCGCCGGCCCGCCTCCCCGCGGCACGCCGGGCGGGCGCCCCGCCATGACCTTGATCGCCCTCAACAAGCCGTTCGGCACGATTTGCCAGTTTTCCGCGCACGAGACGCGGCCGTCGCTCGGCGACTGGGTAAAAACGCCCGGCGTCTATCCGGCCGGCCGGCTGGACGCGGACAGCGAGGGCCTGCTGCTGCTCACCGACGACGGCGCGCTGCAGGCGCGCATCGCGGAGCCGCGCCACAAGCTCGTCAAGCGCTACTGGGCGCAGGTCGACGGCGCGCCGGGCCCGGCCGACCTGAAGGCGCTCGCGCGCGGCGTCGATCTCGGCGACTACGTGACGCGCCCGTGCCGCGCGGAATTCATCGAGCCGCCCGATGCGCTGTGGCCGCGCAACCCGCCGATCCGCTACCGCGCCGCGATTCCGACCACGTGGATCGAACTGGCGATCACCGAAGGCAAGAATCGGCAGGTGCGCCGGATGACGGCCGCGCTCGGCTTCCCGACGTTGCGTCTCGTGCGCGTCGGCATTGGCGCGCTCGACATATTCGCGCTCGGCATTGCACCGGGCGAAACAATCGCGCTGCCGCCGCGGGCTCCGTGGGACGGTTTCGCACGGGACGCATGAGTGCGCCGGCAACTTTCGATTTTTTCGTCATCTTTTTCGTCAACCGCCGGCGAAGATCGCGCGTTAAACCACGCAGATGCCATCCTGAGCTATCCGGCATTGGCAGCCGAACCGGTATTTCCGTGTTTGCGTCACGAAAGCGACGTTTTCTTCGAATACGATTCGGCGCCCGCAGCGCAATGAGAAATTTCTCGAAGCGTCTGTCAACCGAAAGGTGGATGGCACCGTTAGACGACATGACTCCTATGCCGGGTCATTTGGTTAATTAACTAAAGCTGAGGAACACAACATGAACAAACTGATCGCCGCTCTGGTCGCTGGTCTCTTCGCAACGGCTGCTTTCGCACAAGCTTCGGCTCCGGAAGCTGCTTCGGCTGCTGCTCCGGCAGCTGCTTCGGCACCGGCAAAGAAGGCCCACGCCAAGAAGCATCACGCCAAGAAGCACCACGCAGCGAAGAAGGCTGCTAGCGAAGCCGAAGCCCCGGCAGCTGCTTCGAACTAAGCAAGCTGGTTGTAATAACGCAGTCAAGAACACGCAGTCTTGCCGTTCTTACGGCGTTGAAAGGCAGATCACCGCGAGGCGATCTGCCTTTTTCTTTTTTGTGCCCGCCGGCGCGCTTCGCGTACCATGCGGGTCTCGTTTTCCCGATAGGAGCCTTGCTGTGCGATTCTCCCTGCGCTCGTCGCTCGGCCGCCTTGCGCGCGCCGCCGTGTTTCCCGCCGCGCTCGCCGTCCTCGCACTCGGCGTGCACACCGCCCACGCGCAGATGCCGCCCGGCGCCAAGCAGCCGGGCGAGTTCCCGCACGTGAAGCTGCGCGCCGGCATGTACGTGATCGACGCGGCCGTCGCCGCGAACGACGCCGACCGCGAACAGGGGCTGATGTACCGGTCGCAGCTCGCGCCGAACGAAGGCATGCTGTTCGTGTTCAACGAGAACGCCGTGCACTGCTTCTGGATGAAGAACACGCTGATCCCGCTGTCGATCGCGTTCATCCGCGCGGAC
Organism: Burkholderia sp. SIMBA_062; assembly: GCF_046534765.1. NCBI lineage: Bacteria > Pseudomonadati > Pseudomonadota > Betaproteobacteria > Burkholderiales > Burkholderiaceae > Burkholderia > Burkholderia sp. SIMBA_062. The sequence goes on along the minus strand of NZ_JAWRYD010000023.1, from coordinate 26,476 downwards.
GGCACGATCACCGACATCGACGAGATGCGGGCCGAGACGACCGACAATCACTGCCCGCGCAACAACGGCGTCTATGCGCTCGAAATGAGCAAGGGCTGGTTCGCCGCGAAGGGCATCAAGCCGGGCATGAAGCTCGACGGGCTGCCCAAGCCCCAGTAACGGCGAATGCCGCGGCGGCGCCGCGCATCGACCGACGCCGGCCGCCCGTTGCGCGCCGGCTTTTTTTCGCGTGCCGCCGGCACCCGCCTTGATTCGGCCGACGCTGGCCGCATCTGCAAAAGCCACGGACAAGCGCTATCCTTTAAATCTCGCTTGTTCCAATCCGGACCGGCCCAGCCGGCCCGCTTACGATCCGAACCACCAGGAGGTTCACGTGCCCCGCAAAACCCCCATCGAGCGCTATCGCAACATCGGGATCAGCGCTCACATCGATGCCGGCAAGACCACGACGACCGAGCGCATCCTGTTTTACACCGGCGTGAGCCACAAGATCGGCGAAGTGCACGACGGCGCGGCCACGATGGACTGGATGGAGCAGGAGCAGGAGCGCGGCATCACGATCACGTCGGCCGCGACCACGGCCTTCTGGAAGGGCATGGCCGGCAACTATCCGGAACACCGGATCAACATCATCGACACCCCCGGGCACGTCGACTTCACGATCGAGGTCGAACGCTCGATGCGTGTGCTCGACGGTGCGTGCATGGTCTACGACTCGGTCGGCGGCGTGCAGCCGCAGTCCGAAACCGTGTGGCGCCAGGCGAACAAGTACAAGGTGCCGCGCATCGCGTTCGTCAACAAGATGGACCGCGTCGGCGCGGATTTCTTCCGTGTGCAGCGCCAGATCGGCGAGCGCCTGAAGGGCGTCGCGGTGCCGATCCAGATTCCGATCGGCGCGGAAGATCATTTCCAGGGCGTCGTCGATCTCGTCAAGATGAAGGCGATCGTCTGGGACGACGAAAGCCAGGGCGTGAAGTTCTCCTACGAGGAGATCCCGGCGAATCTCGCCGAGCTCGCGCACGAATGGCGCGGGAAGATGGTCGAGGCCGCCGCGGAAGCCAGCGAGGAATTGCTCGAGAAGTATCTGCACGACCATGAGTCGCTGACCGAGGACGAGATCAAGGGCGCGCTGCGCCAGCGCACGATCGCGAACGAGATCGTGCCGATGCTGTGCGGCAGCGCGTTCAAGAACAAGGGTGTGCAGGCGATGCTCGACGCGGTGATCGACTATCTGCCGTCGCCGGTCGACGTGCCGGCCATCCTCGGCCACGACTTCGCCGATCCGGAAAAACCGGCGGAACGCCACCCGAGCGACGACGAGCCGTTCTCGTCGCTCGCGTTCAAGATCATGACGGACCCGTTCGTCGGCCAGCTGATCTTCTTCCGCGTGTATTCGGGCGTCGTCAATTCGGGCGACACGGTGCTGAACGCGACGAAGGACAAGAAGGAGCGGCTCGGCCGGATCCTGCAGATGCACGCGAACGAGCGCAAGGAAATCAAGGAAGTGCGCGCGGGCGACATCGCGGCGGCGGTCGGCCTGAAGGAAGCGACGACGGGCGACACGCTGTGCGATCCGGCCAAGCCGATCATCCTCGAGAAGATGGAATTCCCGGAGCCGGTGATCTCGCAGGCCGTCGAGCCGAAGACGAAGGCCGACCAGGAGAAGATGGGCCTCGCGCTGAACCGTCTCGCGCAGGAGGATCCGTCGTTCCGCGTGCAGACCGACGAGGAAAGCGGCCAGACCATCATCTCGGGGATGGGCGAGCTGCACCTCGAAATCCTGGTCGACCGGATGAAGCGCGAGTTCGGCGTCGAGGCCACGGTCGGCAAGCCGCAGGTCGCCTATCGCGAAACGGTGCGCACTACGGCGTCCGACGTCGAAGGCAAGTTCGTCAAGCAGTCGGGCGGGCGCGGCCAGTACGGGCATGCGGTGATCACGCTCGAGCCGAACCCGGGCAAGGGCTACGAGTTCCTCGATGAAATCAAGGGCGGCGTGATTCCGCGCGAGTTCATCCCGGCCGTCGACAAGGGCATCACCGAAACGCTGAAGAGCGGCGTGCTCGCCGGCTACCCCGTCGTCGACGTGAAGGTGCACCTGACGTTCGGCTCGTACCACGACGTCGACTCGAACGAAAACGCGTTCCGGATGGCCGGCTCGATGGCGTTCAAGGAAGCGATGCGCCGCGCGAAACCCGTGCTGCTCGAGCCGATGATGGCCGTCGAGGTCGAGACGCCCGAGGATTTCATGGGCAACGTGATGGGCGACCTGTCGAGCCGGCGCGGCATCGTGCAGGGGATGGAGGACATCGCGGGCGGCGGCGGCAAGCTCGTGCGCGCCGAAGTGCCGCTGGCCGAGATGTTCGGCTATTCGACGTCGCTGCGCTCGGCAACGCAAGGCCGTGCGACGTACACGATGGAGTTCAAGCAGTACGCTGAAACGCCGGCGAACGTGTCGGAAGGCGTGATCAACGCGAAAGTGAAGTAAGCGCCGGGCGCGTGCGCCCGACCACAAGCCGCAGGCCCGTCCGGTTCCGGACGGGCTTTTTTTCATCCGTCGCATGCGCCGATGCGGGCCGCGGCCGACGTTTTCGATCGGCACGCCAGGTGTTTTTTTCACATGTCACAATGGATCGCGATTCGTCCGACGGAACCTTTCCCATGCCGCCCACCCCTGCCCTGCGCCGCCTGCTGACGCTGTATGCGGGCCTGATCGCCGCCAACATCGCCGTCTGGCTGGGGGCGCTCGCGGTGCTGCGCGACCATCCACTGCTGCTCGGCACCGCGGCGATCGCGTACGGGCTCGGGCTGCGTCACGCAGTCGACGCCGATCACATCGCCGCGATCGACGTCGCGACGCGCAAGCTGATGCAGGACGGCCAGCGTCCGGTGTCCGTCGGCCTGTTCTTTTCGCTCGGCCACTCGACGATCGTGATTGCCGCGACACTCGGTATCGCGCTGACCGCGTTCGCGCTGCGCGACCGTTTCGACGCATTCCGCGAGATCGGCGGCACGATCGGCACGGCGGTGTCCGCGACTTTCCTGCTCGTGCTCGCATGCATGAACCTGGTGATCCTGCGCGGCGTGTGGCGGCGCTATCGCGGCGCGCCGGACCATGCTCACCGCGGCGCGCACACGCATCGGGCGGGCGGCCTCGTGTCGCGGCTGCTGCGCCCGCTGTTCCGGTTCGTGTCGAAAAGCTGGCACATGTATCCGGTCGGCGTGCTGTTCGGCCTCGGTTTCGATACTGCAACAGAAATCGCGCTGCTCGCAATCGCGGCCGCGCAGGCAAGCCACGCGCTGCCGCTCTATACGGTCATGCTGTTTCCCGCGCTGTTCGCGGCGGGCATGACGCTGATCGACTCGACCGACAATGTGCTGATGATTCACGCGTACGGTTGGGCGATGGACGACCCGCAGCGCAAGCTGCTCTATAACGCGAGCATCACGCTGCTGTCGGCGGTCGTTGCGCTGGCCGTCGGCGGGATCGAGGCCGCCGGCCTGCTCGCCGACAAACTGTCGCTGACGGGCCCCGTACGCGATGCGCTCGATACGCTCGGCGAGCACTTCGGCGCGATCGGCTATGGCATCGTCGCGCTGTTCCTCGTCGGCTGGATCGCGTCGATCCTGTGCCATCGCTGGCCGCGCGCTGCCGATACAACGGCGCGCTGATCTGGTCAGACGTTTCATTCCGGAAACAAAATGCTCGCCACAGCGTTTCACGCGCTGTCGGCGATATGTGCACGCCTTGCGCCACGGGCATAGCCGGCCGGTGGCACGAATCTCGCAGTTAGGGATTCGCACGGCGGGCCCGCGTGCCGATCCGTGTTCGCGGCTGGCCTCCGACGCCGGTCCGACACGCATCGGCCGCCGAAACGACATTGCATCGTTGCTGGTCCCCTGCATCACATGTTGATGGTCGCGCGTGACGAGGCATCGCGCCAATCGGGGAGATGAATGATGAGTATAACGAAACAATTGTCCCGCACGGCGGGCCGGTGCTTTCACACGACCCTGCTGGCCGCAGCCGCGTTTGCATGCTGCTGCTCGTACGCCAGTGCGCAGGACGCGACGCCTGGCGCCTCGCCCGACGCGATTGCCGGCGCGGACCCCGTCATGATGCTGGTCGAGAACGCGGCGTCCTGCGCTGCCAATCCGGCTGCATGCGCGGTACACGTCTATGCCGGCCGTGGCGCGGCAGGCAGCGGTGCCGGCAATACCACTGGCGGTGGCAGTCCGGGCAATAGCGGCAATGGCGGCAATGCCGGAAGCGGCGGGAACGGCGCTGTCGGTCCCGCAGGTGTCGGTGGATCCGCGGGATCAACATCCGGCGGTATGAACGGCACGGGCCGTGGCGGCAATGCATCCGGCAACGGAGGTAACGGTAATGGGACTTCGGGTGGTGGCACTTCGGGTGGTGGCACTTCGGGTGGTGGCACTTCGGGTGGCGGTACTTCGGGTGGCGGTACTTCTGGCGGTGGTACTTCTGGCGGTGGTACTTCTGGTGGCGGCACTTCTGGTGGCGGCACTTCTGGTGGCGGCACTTCGGGTGGCGGTACTTCGGGTGGCGGCACTTCTGGTGGCGGCACTTCGGGTGGCGGCACTTCGGGCGGCGGCACTTCGGGTGGCGGCACTTCGGGTGGCGGCACTTCGGGTGGCGGTACTTCGGGCGGCGGCACTTCGGGTGGCGGTACTTCGGGCGGCGGCACTTCTGGTGGCGGCACTTCGGGTGGCGGCGGTTCGGGTGGCGGCGGTTCGGGTGGCGGCAGTTCGGGTGGTCATGGTGGTCACGACGGCGGTGGTCATGGCAACGGTGGCGGCAATGGCAATGGCAACGGCAGTGGTGGTGCCGGCAATGGTGGTGGAAATGGCGTAGGTAACGGCGGCGGTCACGGTGGCGGCAATGGCGGCGGCAACGGTGGCGGCAACGGTGGCGGCAACGGTGGAGGTCACGGCGGCGGCAACGGCGGCGGTCACGGTGGCGGCAGCGGCAGCGGCGGCGGCAGCGGCAGCGGCAGCGGCGGCGGCGGCGGCGGCAACGGCGGCGGCAACGGCGGCGGCAATGGCGGCGGTCACGGTGGCGGCAGCGGCGGCGGCAGCGGCGGCGGCAGCGGCAGCGGCGGCGGCAACGGTGGCGGCAACGGTGGCGGCAGCGGTGGCGGCAATGGCGGCGGTCACGGTGGCGGCAGCGGCAGCGGCAGCGGCGGCGGCGGCAACGGTGGCGGCAGCGGCGGCGGCAGCGGTGGCGGCACTGGTGGCGGTCACGGCAGCGGCAGCGGTGGCAGTGGCGGCAGTGGCGGTCACGGCAACGGGAACGGCAATGGCAATGGCAGCGGCGGTGCCGGCAATGGCGGCGGTAGCGCCGGCGGCAACGGTGGCCAGGGTAACGGCGGCAATGGCAGCGGCGCCGGCGGTCATGGAACCGGTGGTCACGGCAACGGCGGCGGCAACGGTAATGGCAACGGCAATGGTGGCGCCGGCAACGGCGGCGCCAACGGTGTCGGCAACGGCAACGGCAATGGCAATGGCGGCAACGGCGGCAGCGGCGGATCGGCCGGTGGCCATGGCCACTGACCGACGCATCGCCTGAGCAGTGCCGTCAGAGCATTTCGAGCGCGCGCTTGCTGCGCGGCGGACGGAAATAACCGTCGATCTGCGCGCGCTCGTCATCGCTCAACACGAGATCGAGCGCCGCACGATTGTCGCGCACGTGCTCGATCCGCGACGCCTTCGGAATCGCGAACGCACCCGGTTGCGCGAGCACCCAGGCAAGCGCAACACGCGTCACCGACACGCCGCGCTGCCGCGCGATCTCGTCGAGCGGCGAGCGCTTCGGCAGCCGCCCGTGATCGACCGGACTGTAGGCCATTGCGGGTATCCGGTGGTCGGCGAGCCACGGCAGCAGGTCGAATTCCGGACCGCGCCGCGCGATGTTGTAGAGGATCTGGTTGGTCGCGCACGCGCCGCCGCCCGCCTCGTCGACGAGCTCGGCCATGTCGGCCGTATCGAAGTTGCTGACGCCCCAGTGCCGGATCTTGCCCGCGCGCCGCAACGCCTCGAACCCCTCGACCGTCTCCTCGAGCGGCACCGAACCGCGCCAGTGCAGCAGGTACAGGTCGAGATGATCGGTATGCAAACGCTCGAGGCTCGCCTCGCACGCGGCGACGACGCCGCGCCGGCTCGCATGATGCGGGTACACCTTGCTGACGAGGAACACGTCGTCGCGCAGGCCGGCCAGCGCCTCGCCGACGAGTTCCTCGGTCGCGCCGTCGCCGTACATCTCGGCGGTGTCGACCAGCGTCATCCCCAGCGCGATACCCTCGCGCAATGCGGCGATCTCGTCGGCGCGGCGCGCGGGCCGCTCGCCCATTTCCCAGGTGCCCAGCCCGAGCTTCGGAATCGTCTCGCCGTCCGGCAGGACGACCGTGGCGATCGTGTCTGTCATGCGTTCCTCGCTGCGGATTCGTGGCCGCCACCGCGGCCGAAGCATCGAATACGACGCATCAGTGTAGTCAATCGGTGCGGCGTTCGCGTATTACACGGCAAAAACCGGCTATAACGGCGCCGCATGATGACTTAGAATGGCCGGCAACCTGATCGATACCCATTCCATGAAGTCACCCACGGACGACCGCTGGCAGGACCTGCGCCCCGACCCCGATAACGACACGCCGCTCTATCTGCAGCTCGCCCGCAAGCTCGGCGACGCAATCCACGACAATCGCTGGGCGGCCGGCGAGGCGCTACCGTCCGAGCGCGTGCTGTCCGAAGCGCTCGGCGTGTCGCGCATCACCGCGCGCAAGGCGATCGCGCTACTCGTCGAGCAGGGCCTGATCCGCCGCACGCAGGGCGCCGGCAACTTCATCCAGCCGCGTTACGAGGATCCGCTGTCGCGGCTCTCCAGCTTCAGCGAGATGCTCGAGCGCCGTGGCTTCAAGCCGAGCTCGCAATGGCTCGAGCGCGAAATCCAGCCGGCGAATCGCGACGAAGTGATTCAGCTCGGCCTGTCGCCGGCCGCATCGGTTACGCGGCTGAAGCGCCTGCGCCTCGCCGACGGCATCGTGATGGCCGTCGAGAACTCGACGTTCCCCGCCACGCTGATCCCCGATCCGCAGGCGATCGGCGGTTCGCTGTACAGCTATCTCGAAGCGCGCGGCACGCCGATCGTGCGCGCGCTGCAGCATTTCCGCGCAGTCAATGCGACCGACGAGATCGCGCAACAGATGGGCATCGCGCCGCACGACGCGCTGCTGCTGATCACGCGCATCGGCTACACGGCGGACCAGCGCGCGATCGAGCTCACCGATACCTACTGCCGCAACGATTACTACGACTTCGTCGTCGAGCTGCGCAAGTAACGGGCACGGCGCCGCCGGCGCTCACAGCCAGCGCGCGCCGTCCGTGCCGAGCGGAACGGGCGGCCGAGCGAAGCGCGGCGGCGTCGCCGACAGGCGTTCGGCCGAGCGCACCGCACCGATCGTGCCGAACGGCGACGCGCTCCGGTCGATCCGGTCGCGCACGTCCTCAGGCGTAAGTTCCGGTGCGTGCAGACCGTCCGGCACCACGCCGAACGATTGCAGCCAGCGCCCCGTCTGCGCGAGCGACAACCGCACGTGCCAGCTTCCCCCTTCCGTCGCCCGCCGCGCGAGCGCGATCATCGCGCCGAACGCGGCCAGATACCCCGTCGCATGATCGAGCGCCTGGCACGGCAGATGGCGCGGGCCGTCCGCGTGCGCCGCGCGCTGCTCGCTCCATGCGATGCCGCTCGCCGACTGCACGAGGCTGTCGAAGCCGCGCCGCATCGACCACGGCCCCGCGTGCCCATACGCGGACACCGACACGCAGACGATGCCGGGCCGCAGTTCCGCGAGCGCCTGCGGCGAGAACCCGCGCGCGGCGAGCGCGCCCGGGCGATAGGCCTGCAGGAATACGTCGGCGTGGCGTGCGAGATCGCGCAACGCGGTAACGCCCGCCGGCTCGCGCAGGTCGATCCACGTCGAGCGCTTGCCGCGCCCGTTGTCGATCACGAGCGACGCGATGTTCGGCAGGTGCGGGCCGTTGACGAGCAGCGTTTGCGCGCCGTGCGACGCGAGCGTGCGGCCCGCGACCGGCCCCGCGATGATGCGCGTGAGATCGAGCACGCGCACGCCCGCGAGCGGCTGGTCGGGCTCGCCGCGTCCGATCGCCTCGACGGGTGCATCGCCGATGCGCTCGATCTCGAACAGCGGCAGCGACGCGAGCGCACGCGCCTGATCGTGCGAAGCCCATTCGTCAGGGGTTCTGATCAATGCCGCGCACAGGCCGGCCTCGGCCAGCGCGGTATCGAGCGCCGCGCCGTCCCACGTGCGGATCGCCGCGGCAACGTCGTCGCGCCGCGAGCCGCAGCCGAGCACGTCGAGAATCCCGTGCAGGTGATGCGCAAAGTTCGCATGCAGCTGGATCCAACGTCCGTCGCGCGTGTCGTAGAAGCCCGTCACCGGATGACGCGGCTCCGGCGGCGGGCCCTCGTCCACGCGCAGGTAGCGTTCGCTGCGGAACGCGACGAGCGCGTCGCGCATCGACACGTCGACGCGCTGCGCGACACCCGTGCGCAGCCGGTGACATTCGGCCGCTGCGAGGCCGGCTGCCGCGATCGTCGCCGCGGCCAGCGTGCCGACGTGGAACGTCGACGGCAGCGTCGGGTCCTGCCCCGTCACGGCCGCGCGGGCCAGCGCGTCAGGCGCGCCGTGCGCGACTTGCCACAAACGGGTCAATGCGAGTTCGGGTGTCATGGTGAAAGCACGCCGTTGAGGAGACTGAATCGAGTCTAGAATTCGCGACGGGTGCGATCAATCTTGATTGCGCGAATCAATGCATAACGAATAGTTGTAGCCGGGCTGCGTTTCATGCGCCCCGACAGGAGCGATCCGCATGACGTCCCTCAGCGCGCCGGAAGCCGCCGGCATCCTCGGTGTCAGCGTGAGCACCCTTTATGCGTATGTGAGCCGCGGCCTGCTGCGCTCGCTGCCCGACGGCGCGAGCAAGCGCCGCCGCTACGACGCGGATGAGGTGCGCCTGCTCGCGCGCCGTCGCGCCGATGCAAAACGCGCGGGCGGCGTCGCCGAACGCTCGCTCGACTGGGGCGTGCCCGTGCTCGAATCGCGTATCACGCAGATCGCCGACGGCCGCCTGCACTACCGCGGCGCCGATGCAATCGCGCTCGCGAACGCCGCGACGCTCGAAGAAGCGGCCGCCCGGTTGTGGGATTGTCCGCTCACGCGGCTCGCCGCCGCATCGCCGGCGTCGGCCGGTTTCGACGCCGCGCAGTGGGACGACTGGGCTCGCCGCTGGGCGCACCTGGCGCCGCTCGAGCGCACGCTGGTGCTGCTCCCGGCCGCGGCCGCGTCGCTGCCGCGCCTGTGGGCGCAGGGGCGCGACGCGCAGTTCGACGCGGCAACGCTGCTGCTGCGCGTGACGGCGGCCGCGCTGGCGGGCAGCACGCCGAATGACGCGCCCGTGCATCGGCAGCTCGCCGCCGCGTGGCGCATCCGGCGGCGCGACGAAGCCGACCTGCTGCGCCGCGCGCTCGTGCTGTGCGCCGATCACGAGCTGAATCCGTCGACCTTTGCGGTGCGCTGCATCGCATCGACCGGCACCCACCTGTTCGGCGCGATCGCGGGCGGCCTCGCCGCGCTATCGGGCCCGCGCCACGGCGGCGAGACGTTCCGTGCGGGCGCCCTGCTCGACGAAGCGGCGCGTACCGCCGACCTCGACCGCTATCTCGCGCTGCGCGTCGCGCACGACGAACGCGCGGACGGCACACGCACGGTTCTGTCCGGCTTCGCGCACCCGCTCTATCCCGACGGCGATCCGCGTGCCCGCGCATTGCTCGACGCACTGCACGCGACGCTGCCCGACCGGGCGCCGCTCCAAGTGGCGCGTGCGCTCGTCGCGCGTGTGGAAGCGGCGACCGGCCTGCGCCCCGCGATCGATTTCGCACTGGCCGTGCTGGAGCGCACGCTTGCGCTGCCCGACGGCGCCGCGTTCACGCTGTTCGCGGCCGGCCGCACCGCGGGCTGGATCGCGCACGCGCTCGAACAGTATGCGGACGGCAAGCTGATCCGGCCTCGCGCGCGCTACGTCGGCAGCGATGCGACGGCCTGAGCGCGGCCGGCGCGCCATGCGGCGAACCGTCGCCACGCGCTCGGCGTGGCGTGCACGGCCGGCGCCGCCTGCGGGCCGAATGCGAACACCGCCCCGCCCGCCGCCGCGCTGATCCATACGCGCATGCCGGGCAACAGCGCCAGCGACTCGCCGGCGCGCAGCCAGTGATCGTCGGGGCGGCCCTCGACCGTCACCCACAGGTCGCCGTCCGCAACCTGCAGCGCGGTGCAATCGACGATCCGCCACCGCGCGGCCGGCTCGTTGCCGTCCATCTCGTAGAGTCGCAGTTCGCGCATGGGGCCTCCGGGTCGCGTGGGTTCGATGACGCCAGTATTCCGGACAGCGGCAACACAGGGACAGATACGCCTGCAGACACTTTCGGCTGAACTGTACCGGTCCGCCGACGGACGGGCGTCCGCCCGGTTGCGTGTCCTGACGGCTGGCCCTCCCGGCCCCCATTCTGCGTGTTCCGGCGGCTTTGCCTACAATGGCGGCTGTTTCACGCCCCGGTCCGCCCCCATGTTCCAACGCCCTCCCGCCGCCGCTCCCGGCGAAAAGAATCTCACCGTCATGCTGTGGCTCGTCGCGACGGGCTTCTTCATGCAGACGCTCGATGCGACGATCGTCAACACGGCGCTGCCGTCGATGGCCGTGAGTCTCGGCGAATCGCCGCTACGGATGCAGTCGGTCGTGATCGCGTACTCGCTGACGATGGCGGTGATGATTCCCGTTTCGGGCTGGCTCGCGGACACGTTCGGCACGCGGCGCGTGTTCTTCAGCGCGATCCTGGTGTTCTCGCTCGGCTCGCTGCTGTGCGCGAACGCGCATACGCTGCAGCAGCTCGTCGTGTTCCGCGTCGTGCAGGGGGTGGGCGGCGCGATGCTGCTGCCGGTCGGGCGGCTCGCCGTGCTGCGCACGTTCCCGGCCGAACGCTACCTGTCCGCACTGTCGTTCGTCGCGATTCCCGGGCTGATCGGTCCGCTGATCGGGCCGACGCTCGGCGGCTGGCTCGTGAAGATCGCGTCGTGGCACTGGATCTTCCTGATCAACGTGCCCGTCGGCGTCGCCGGCTGCATCGCGACCTTCTACTCGATGCCCGACTCGCGCAATCCGGCCGTCGGCCGCTTCGACCTGAAGGGCTATCTGCTGCTCACGATCGGGATGGTCGCGATCTCGCTGTCGCTCGACGGGCTCGCCGATCTCGGCATGCAGCACGCGGCCGTGCTCGTGCTGCTGATCCTGAGCCTCGCGTGCTTCGTCGCGTACGGACTGTACGCGGTGCGCGCGCCGCAGCCGATCTTCTCGCTCGAACTGTTCAAGATCCATACGTTCAGCGTCGGCCTGCTCGGCAACCTGTTCGCGCGGATCGGCAGCGGCGCGATGCCGTACCTGATCCCGCTGCTGCTGCAGGTGAGCCTCGGCTATTCGGCGTTCGAGGCGGGGCTGATGATGCTGCCGGTCGCGGCGGCGGGGATGTTCTCGAAGCGCATCGTCACGAATCTGATCACGCGGCACGGCTACCGCAAGGTCCTGCTCGCGAACACGATCATGGTCGGCGTGATGATGGCGAGCTTCGCGCTGATGCACGACACGGTGCCCGTATGGGTGAAGGTCGTGCACCTTGCGCTGTTCGGCGGCTTCAACTCGATGCAGTTCACCGCGATGAACACGCTGACGCTGAAGGATCTCGGCACCGGCGGCGCGAGCAGCGGCAACAGCCTGTTCTCGCTCGTGCAGATGCTGTCGATGAGCCTCGGCGTCACGGTCGCCGGTGCGCTGCTGGCAACCTTCACCGGGATGCTGCGCACGGTGACGCCGAGCAACACGCTGCCCGCGTTCCATGCGACCTTCATCTGCGTCGGGATCATCACGGCCGCGTCCGCGTGGATCTTCGCGCAGCTCGCCCCGGAAATCCGCGGCCGCGCGCAAAAGACCGACCCGTCCGAACGCGCGTGACGCGTAGCGTCCGGCGCGCGCCGCCGCGATCGCCACGACGGCGCGGCGCGCACCATGTCGGTGCGGCCATGCTGCACTGCGCGGCAGGCGGCGGCCGCGGCGGCCCGCCGCACGGGGCACGATGCCGTGCATACTTCTTGCTCACCTATTCTGTAGGTAAACTGGCAGTCTCCCTTCGGCCGACATCATGAGCATGATCGACATCGATCCCCCCGGCTTCCAGCCGCCCCGCCCCGTCGCCGGCGACGACGGAAAGCGGCGCACCGTGCTGTACGGCGCGTACACCGTGTTCAGCGTGTTCCAGCCGGTTTTCTCGGTGTCGCACCGCCGCGCGATCGGCTATCACGCGTCGCTGCGCGCGCACGACGAGGAAAGCCGCCAGGTCGCGTCGCACGAGGTGTTCACGCAGGCGGCGCGGCGCGGCGACCTGCTCGAGCTCGGCCGGCTCGCCGAATCGCTGCACCTCGGCAACTTCCACGCGTTCGACAGTCACGACGAATGGCTCTTCCTGAGCCTGCATCCGGCCGCGCTGATGGACACCGTCTACGGGGACGCGCTGCTCGCGAACCTGAAGGCGCTCGGCCTGCCGCCGCATCGCGTGGTGCTCGAGGTGCCCGAACAGGCGGGCGGCGAGACGCCGCGCTACGCGGCGATCGTCGACGGGTTGCGCAAGGCCGGCTTCCTGATTGCACTCGGCGGCTTCGGCGCGAAGCATTCGAACATCGACCGCGTGTGGCACCTGCACCCCGACATCGTCACGCTCGATCGCGGCATCCTCGCGCAGGCGAGCGAGCACTCGCATCTCGAACGCGTGCTGCCGGGGCTCGTGTCGCTGCTGCACGAATCCGGCCAGCTCGTGCTGATGGGCGGGCTCTCGACCGAGCGCGACGCGCTGATCGCGCTCGAATGCGACGTCGATTTCGTGCAGGGGCAGTATTTCGCGGGGCCGAGCGTCGATCCCGTCCAGCCGCAGGCCGCCGCCGGCTGCATGGACACGCTGTCGGCCGCATTGCGGCTGCGCGTCGCGCAACGCGAGCGCACGCAGGCCGAACGCCTCGCGCCGTATGTCGCCGCGCTGGAGGAAGCGAGCCAGAAGCTCGCCGCCGGCGAGCCGCTGATCGACGCCGCCGGCGCCGTGCTGGGGTTGCCGGAAACCGCGCGCTGCTTCCTGCTCGATGCATCGGGCCGCCAGATCGGCGACAACGTGCTCGCGCGCGGCAGCGTATCGCAGCGGGCGAAACGCTTCCGGCCGCTGCTGCATTCGGAAGGCGCGAGCTGGGAGCGCCGCCCCTACTTCAGCCACGCGATGCGCGCGCCGGGCCGCGTGCATCTGACGCCGCCGTACCTGTCGATCAACGAGGCGCACCTGTGCGTGACCGCATCGATCGCCGCGCCGGTCGCGACCGGCATGCAGGTGCTGTGCGTCGACATCAACTGGGAAGCGGCGCTCAACCGCGAATGAAGTTGGGCGCCGCGCTCATGCGGCGCCGCCGACGTCGCCGGCCCGGCGCGCGATCAGCCGGTGCACGCGCTTGGCCGACGATGCGCTGACGACTTCATGCTCGTCGATCACCTGCATGCCGGCGCCGAGTGCCGCACGCATGCGCGCCGAATCGAGCGGCGTGTACAAGCGGCCGCGCTCGTCGCGCAACGCACCGTTGCCGGCCACCCGCCAGCTCAGGTACAGCGTGCCGCCGGGCATCAGCAGCGCGGCGAGCCGTGCGGCCGCCGCGGCCGCATCGGCCTGTTCGAGATGCATCACGACCGTCTCGCACAGTACGTTCCGGAACGCGCCGGACGGCACGCCGGCGAGCGCCGGCAGCGTGGCCAGCTCGAACGTCAGCGACGGGTGCCGCAAGCGCGCCTGCGCGAGCAGCGCGGCGCTCGCGTCGTAGCCGCGCACGTCGAATCCTTGCGAAGCAAGCCAGGCGGTGTCGCGCCCCGCGCCGCAGCCGACATCGGCCGTCGGCCCCGGCGAGAAATACTGCTCGAGCAGCGCATACATGTCGTCGGGGGCGGCCTGGTCGAGCCAGTCCTGCGCGTATTGCGCGGCATGGGCTTCGTAGGCATCGAGCGTCGGGCGATCCACCATGGCGATTGCTCCGCGTACGCGTCTGATCGTGCGACGCATTCCGCATCTTAGCCGTTGCGTATCGCGCGTGGTATGGCGCGCGGTGCGTGGCCCAACGCCGCTCGCATGCCGCATCGCGCCGGTCGCCTCGGCCGTCAGTCGCCCCAGAGCGCGCCCGTTCGCCCGAATCGCGTCGCCGATTCGGGCGCGGCCGATGAGCGCCACCGGCGTACCGGCCGCCGCGAGCCGGCCGCCGAGATATCAGCCGCGATAACAGCCGAACACGCAGACGGGGGCAGCCGACGTGTCAGACATGCGAATGCGCGCCGCCGTGGACCGGCCCCGAGCGCCGCTCGACTTCGCGGCGCACGTCGCCGCGCAGGCCCGCGAAGAACGCGACTTCCGCGACGACGAACAGCGGCCCGACGATCAGGCCGACCAGATCGTCGACGAACGCGGGCTTGCGCCCTTCGAACCAGTGCCCGACGAACTGCACGATCCAGCCGACCACGAACGCACCGATGCCGATCCCGAGCCACTGCGCGGTAGGCAGCAACGCGAGCGTCTGCGCGGCCCACAGGCCGAGCGCGAACAGCCCGGTCATCACGACGCCGAAGCGCAGGTCGACGCGCAGGTAGAACATCACGGACGCCACGGCGAGCAACAGTGCAGGCGACAGCGCGATGCCGGCCGGCGTGCCGAGCGCCGGCCGCGACAGCAGCACCGCGACCGCGAACACGATCATCGGAATACCGACCAGGTGCGTCGCGATGTTGCGCGCGTCGCGATGGTAGGCCGCATACTGGGAAAGGTGGTCCTCGAGCGTCTTCATGGTGTCTCCCGAACGATCATTGGGCGCTATGATGCGCGTCACGCCCGTGAACCTCTGTCAGCTACCCGACATCGCGCGCCCATGCCCTCGTCGCTCGTCCCCTACCTGCCGCAGATCGAAGCGCACCCGTGGTTCGCCGCGCTGCCGCCCGCGTTGCGCGCCGACCTGCTCGCCCGCGCCGCGGTGCGGCGCCTGCCGGCCGGCCACGCGCTGTTCCACCGCGGCGACCCGCCATGCGGGCTGTATGCGGTGCTGGCCGGTTCCCTCACCATAGGCGCGGTGGATCCGCAGGGCAAGGAAGCGCTGCTGACGGTCGCCGAACCCGTCACGTGGTTCGGCGAGATCGCGCTGTTCGACGGCAAGCCGCGCGCCCACGATGCGATCGCGCTCGACGACACGCTGCTGCTGCACGTCCCGCAGGCCGCGCTGCTCGCGATTCTCGACACGACGCCCCAATACTGGCGGCAGTTCGGGTTGCTGATGGCGCAAAAGCTTCGGCTGAGCTTCCTGGCCGTCGAATCGATGAGCGTGATGCCGGCCGCGCAGCGGCTCGCCGCGCGGCTGCTGATGATCGCCGAAGGCTACCGCGGGATCAGCGCCGGCCGCACGCACATCCGGCTGTCGCAGGAAAAGCTTGCGGCGATGCTGTCGCTGACGCGGCAGACCACCAACCAGCTGCTGAAGGCGCTGCAAGCCGACGGCGTCGTGCGGCTGCACGTCGGCGAGATCGAACTCGTCGACGTCGACGCGCTGCGCCGCGCGAGCGGACTGCCCGGCAGCACGGACTGACACCGCCGCGCAAGCGCCGCAACATCGCATTCCCGCCGTCATGGCATTGCGCTATCGTGGCGGCTCGTCCCCCCTTCCCATCCGCGCTTGAACACGTCGACCGTCACCGCCCCGTCCCGCCACGCCTGGCCCGTGTTCGTCGCGTTCCTGCGGCTCGGCCTCACGTCGTTCGGCGGCCCCGTCGCGCATCTCGGCTACTTCCGCGATACGTTCGTCACGCGGCGCGGCTGGCTGACCGAGCGCGCCTATGCGGATCTTGTCGGGCTATGCCAGTTCCTGCCGGGGCCGGCGAGCAGCCAGGTCGGGATGGCGATCGGCCTCGCGCGCGCGGGCTATGCGGGGATGTTCGCCGCATGGCTCGGCTTCACGCTGCCGTCGGCGCTGCTGATGATGCTGTTCGCGCTCGGCGTGCATGCGACGGGCATGCCGGTCGCCGCCGGCGCGCTGCACGGGCTGCGCATCGTGTCGGTCGCGGTGATCGCGCAGGCGGTGTGGGGCATGGCGCGCACGCTGTGCCCGGATGCGCGCCGCGTCACGCTGATGGCGATCGCGGCGTCCATCGCGCTGCTCGTGCCGGCCGCGTGGCTGCAGGTTGCCGTGATCGGCGCGGCAGGTATCGCCGGTCTCGTGCTGTTGCCGCAGCCCGAGCGCGGCGCGCACGATCCGTTGCCGCTGCATGTGTCGCACCGCGCGGGCCTGCTGTGGCTCGCGCTGTTCGCCGCGCTGATCGTCGTGTTGCCGTTCGCGGCCCGCGCGTTCCATTCGAACACGCTCGCCGTCGTCGACGCGTTCTTCCGCACCGGTGCGCTGGTGTTCGGCGGCGGCCACGTGGTGCTGCCGCTGCTGCAGGCCGCCGTCGTCGCGCCGGGCTGGGTCGGCGATTCGGCGTTCCTGGCGGGCTACGGTGTCGCGCAGGCCGTGCCGGGGCCGCTCTTCACATTCTCGGCCTTCCTCGGTGCGTCGCTGCGCGACGCGCCGAATGGCTGGCTCGGCGGGACGATCGCACTCGTGTCGATCTTCGCGCCGTCGTTCCTGCTTGTGGCCGGCACCGCGCCGTTCTGGGAACGCCTGCGCCGCAGCACGCGCATGCAGGCCGCGCTGGCGGGCGTGAACGCGGCGGTCGTCGGGCTGCTGCTCGCCGCGCTCTATCACCCGGTATGGAGCGACACGATCGCGTCGCCAGGCGATTTCGCGGCCGCACTCGTCGCGTTCGTCGCACTCGTGTTCTGGCGCGTGCCGCCGTGGGCCGTCGTGATCGCAAGCGCGGCGCTCGGATGGTTGTCGGGGATGATTGCCTGAGCCGGCGAATGTCGGGTGTCGATTCACGTCCGACGAAAACAAAAAAGCCCTCGTTACGAGGGCTTTCTTTGGGGTGCCGCGTGCCGCATAGGCATGCGGAACACGGGGACTTACGCGAAGTTCTTCGCTGCGAAGTCCCAGTTCACGATGTTCCAGAACGCTTCGACGAACTTCGGACGTGCGTTGCGGTAGTCGATGTAGTACGCGTGTTCCCACACGTCGATCGTCAGCAGCGGCTTGTCGGCCGTCGTCAGCGGCGTTGCGGCGTTGCTCGTCGACACGATGTCGAGCGAACCGTCGGCCTTCTTCACGAGCCATGCCCAGCCCGAACCGAACGTGCCGACCGCTGCCTTCGTGAACGCTTCCTTGAACGCGTCGTACGAACCCCACTTCGCGTTGATCGCGTCGCCCAGCGCGCCCGACGGTGCGCCGCCGCCGTTCGGCGACAGGCTGTTCCAGAAGAACGTGTGGTTCCAGATTTGCGCGGCGTTGTTGAAGATGCCGCCCGACGACTTCTTCACGATCTCTTCCAGCGACAGGTTTTCGAATTCCGTGCCGGGGATCAGATTGTTCAGGTTCGTCACATAAGCCTGGTGATGCTTGCCGTAGTGGTACTCGATCGTCTCTTTCGAGATGGTCGGCGCGAGTGCGTCTTCAGCGTACGGGAGCGGCGGGAGCGTATGAGCCATGGCGATTCCTTCGTTGAGTATGTAGGGAGGCTGTGTTGGATGCTGCCGAGCGTCCGATTGTAGGCGAGTCCGAATATCCCCGCAAACTCACGGGCATTTATCCGCGGTATGCAGAAAATCGGCGTTGGCGCTTCATCCTGCAGGACGAGACGACGATGCGCAGCATCCGTTCCCGCGTTCCCGCGCGCGGCGCGAGCGGGAGATCCGGTACGCCGCGCGCGCGACCTTCGGTTCGCGTGCGCCGCCCCCGTCAGATCGAATCGGTCAGCCGCGGCTGCACGTCGGCAAGCGACACGTCGGCCGAGCCTTCGGCGAGATGCACGGTCAGGCGGCGCTGCGGCTTCAGCGCGCTCGGCGCGCGCACCGCGCGGCCGGTCTGCGCGTCGATCAGCGCCGCGTAGCCGCGCTCGAGCGTGCGCTGCGGGCTCAGCACCTCGAGCCGCGCCGCGCAGGCCGAGACCCGCGCGGTGTCGCGCTCGTGACGGCGCTGCAACGCCACGGTGAGACGCTGCGACAGCCCTGCGAGCACATGGCGCGCCTGCGTCTGATCGGGCCGCGCGCGCTGCCAGCGCAGTTGCGCGAGCGCGAAACGCGCACGCGCGTCGCGCACCGGCCGCGACGCCGCCGACGCGAGCCGCACCGCCAGTTGCTCGACGTGGGTGCGCTGCCGCCGCAGCCGTTCGGCCGGGCTGACGAGCCGGCGTGCGAGCCAGTCGAGCTGCTGCGCACGCTGCTCGAGCCCGCGTTCCAGGCAGCGCGCGAGCGCGCGCTGCCGCTCGGCGACCTCGCGCAACAGCAACGCGCGCTGCGGACTCGCAAGCTCGGCCGCGCCGGTCGGCGTCGGCGCGCGCAGGTCGGCCGCGAAGTCCGCGATCGTGAAATCGGTTTCGTGGCCGACGCCGCTGACGACCGGCAGTTCGCTCGCGGCGATCGCGCGCGCGAGCGCTTCATCGTTGAACGACCACAGATCCTCGATCGACCCGCCGCCGCGACAGACCAGCAGCACGTCGACCTCGCGCCGCGCGTTCGCGGCCTGCACGGCCGCGACGAGCTTCTCGGCCGAGCCCGCGCCCTGCACGGGCGCCGGATAGACGATCACCGGGATGTGCGGCGCGCGGCGCGCGAGCGTGGTCACCACGTCGCGCAGCGCGGCGGCCTGCAGCGACGTGACGATGCCGATCGCGCGCGGGTGCGCGGGCAGCGGCCGCTTGCGCTCGGGCGCGAACAGGCCTTCGGCCTCGAGCTGCGCTTTCAGCCGCAGGAACGCCTCGTACAGCCGCCCTTGCCCGGTGCGCCGCACGGCCTCGACATTGAGCTGCACTTCGCCGCGCGGCTCGTACATCGTGACGACCGCGCGCACCTCGATCCGGTCGCCTTCGCGCGGCGTGAATTCCGCATACTGCGCACGACCGCGAAACATCACGCAGCGCATCTGCGCCTGCTGGTCCTTGATCGAGAAATACCAGTGACCGCTCGCGGCGCGCGTGAAATTCGACACTTCGCCCGAAATCCACAGCAGCGGAAACGAGCGCTCGAGCATCGTCGAAATCGCGCGATTGAGCGCCGAAACGGGAATCACTTCGTCGCCACCGCGGGTGGCGCCGGGAACAGAAAAAGGAGAGTCGGAAAGCATGGGCGATCGAATGAGTGCTGGCGGCGACACGATAGTCCGACACGCGCCCGACGTCCAGCGCCGACCATGCGCGCCGCGCTGCGCGAAATGTGTCCACACTCTGGCAATCGTCCGCCAAAAACGCTGGAAAACCGCCGAAAAACCCAGACAATTGCTTACAACACCTTGATTTTTATATATTTTTAAAGCTTACGAATTAATTCTGGACCGATTCGATGTCCGCCCGGCGGGCGTTTGGCGCGGACAGGCGGGAAGTTCTTCACAGAGTTATCCACAGCCCGCCCCGATCCGGCCCCGTCGGTTGCGTCGCCCGGCCATGCTTGCCGCGCCCGCGTGCCACGCGCTAGAGTGCCGCCTTCCGAAGATCTTGCGGCATGCGCCGCGCAACGGAGAATCCGTCTTGACGAATCCGTCCCACGCCGCGGCGCACGACACGCCGCGCCCGGCCCGATGAGCGCGCCCGGCGGCCCGCTCGCGCGGCTCGAAGCGCGCCTCACACGCGAATGGCAGCGACGCGGCGCACTCGCGTGGGCGCTCACGCCGTTCGCGTGCGTGTTCGGCCTGTGCGCGGCGCTGCGCCGTACCGCTTACGCACAGGGCTGGAAGCAACCGGTCGACGTCGGCGTGCCCGTCGTCGTGGTCGGCAACGTGACCGTCGGCGGCACCGGCAAGACGCCGACCGTGATCGCGCTCGTCGATGCGCTGCGCGCGGCCGGGTTCACGCCGGGCGTCGTGTCGCGCGGCTACGGCGCGAACGTGAAGGCGCCCACCGCGGTCACGCCCGCATCGCGCGCGAGCGCGGCCGGCGACGAACCGCTGCTGATCGCGCGCCGCACCGATGCGCCCGTGTGGGTGTGTCCCAACCGCGTCGCGGCCGCCCAGGCGCTGCGCGCCGCGCGCCCGGAAGTCGACGTGATCGTCAGCGACGACGGTCTGCAGCACTATCGCCTCGCGCGCACGGTCGAACTCGTCGTGTTCGACCACCGGCTCGGCGGCAACGGCTTCCTGCTGCCAGCCGGCCCGCTGCGCGAACCGCTGTCGCGCCACCGCGACGCGACGCTCGTCAACGATCCGTACAGCGGCGCGCTGCCGCCGTGGCCCGACACCTATGCGCTCGCGCTGACGCCGGGCGCCGCGTGGCACCTCGACCAGCCGGCGCTGCGCCGCCCGCTGTCGCAGTTCGCGAACGAGCGCGTGCTCGCCGCGGCCGGCATCGGCGCGCCGGAACGCTTCTTCGCGACGCTGCGCGCGGCCGGCCTCGCGCCGGCGACGCGCGCGCTGCCCGACCATTACGCATTCGCCGACAATCCATTCGTCGACGACGCAGTCGACGCCATCCTGATCACCGAGAAGGATGCAGTAAAATTGGGCGCTTCCTGGCGCGACGCTCGGCTGTGGGTCGTCCCCGTCGAAGCCGCGCTCGATCCTCGCCTCATTGCCCTCGTTGTGGAGAAACTCCGTGGACGCTCGCCTGCTTGAAATCCTTGTGTGCCCTATCTGCAAAGGCCCGCTCCACTATGACCGCGCCGCGCAGGAGCTGATCTGCAATGCGGACAAGCTCGCCTACCCGATCCGCGACGGCATCCCCGTGATGCTCGTCGACGAAGCACGCCAGACCGTCGAAGGCACGCCGGTCGACCCCGCCGGCCCGGCCGGCAGCTGAACGCCGCACCGCTGCACCGGCGCGCGGCCGCGATTCGCCGCGGCCGCGTGCCGAACCCTGCCGGGCGGCCTGCTTTCGACGCGTCGCCCGCCCCAGCCCTTCTCACCGCCCAGCCCCGATGACTCATCAGCAGCCCTTCATCGCCGTCATTCCTGCCCGGCTCGCGTCGACGCGCCTGCCGAACAAGCCGCTCGCCGATCTCGGCGGCAAGCCGATGGTCGTGCGCGTCGCCGAGCGCGCGCGCGAAGCGGGCGCGCAGCAGGTGCTCGTCGCGTCCGACGCGCAGAGCGTGCTCGACGCGGCACGCGATCACGGTTTCGAAGCGGTGCTGACGCGCGCCGACCATCCGTCCGGCACCGACCGGCTCGCGGAAGTCGCCGCGACGTTCGGATGGAGCGACGACACCGTCGTCGTCAACGTGCAGGGCGACGAACCGCTGATCGACCCGGTGCTCGTGCGCGACGTAGCGTCGCACCTCGCCGCGCATCCGGACTGCGCGATCGCGACCGCCGCGCACCCGATCCACGACGCGGCCGACGTGTTCAACCCGAACATCGTGAAGGTCGCGCTCGACGCGCGCAACGTCGCGATGTACTTCTCGCGCGCGCCGATTCCGTGGAGCCGCGACGCCTATCAGCCGCACTGGCCCGACGTCGCGGCCATGCCGCCACCGGCCTTTCCGGTCCATCGCCACATCGGCCTCTACGCGTATCGCGCGCGCTTCCTGCGCACCTATCCGTCGCTTGCGCAGGCGCCGGTCGAGCAGGCGGAGCAGCTCGAACAGCTGCGCGCGATGTGGCACGGCGAGCGCATTGCCGTGCTGATTACCGAGCACGCGCCCGAAGCCGGCATCGACACGCCGGCCGATCTCGCACGCGTGCAGGCCCTTTTTCGTCCGGCTTCAAAATAACCCGTGGCATAATCAGGCGATTGTGCGAGCCGTCCGCGACCCGCGCGTTCTCGCTTGACCCGCCACGGCCCGTCCCGGCAGCCGCGCGTCGCTTTTAGCCGACGCGCCGCGTCAGACCGGTCCGCCGCGCGCCAGGCAAGCCCCGCGCACGCTGTCGCCGGCGCTTTTGCGTCTCGCCATACGAATCTACATTCTGGAGATATCACCATGCGTTTGATCCTGTTGGGCGCGCCCGGCGCGGGAAAGGGCACCCAGGCAAACTTCATCAAGGAAAAGTTCGGCATCCCGCAAATCTCGACGGGCGACATGCTGCGCGCGGCCGTCAAGGCCGGCTCGCCGCTCGGCGTCGAGGCGAAGGGCTACATGGACGCCGGCAAGCTCGTGCCGGACGCGCTGATCATCGGCCTCGTGAAGGAGCGCCTGAAGGACGCCGACTGCGCGAACGGCTATCTGTTCGACGGCTTCCCGCGCACGATCGCGCAGGCTGACGCAATGAAGGACGCCGGCGTCGCGATCGACTACGTGCTCGAAATCGACGTGCCGTTCTCGGAAATCGTCGAGCGCATGAGCGGCCGCCGCACGCACCCGGCATCGGGCCGCACGTACCACGTGAAGTTCAACCCGCCGAAGGTCGAGGGCAAGGACGACGTGACGGGCGAACCGCTGATCCAGCGCGACGACGACAAGGAAGAAACCGTCAAGAAGCGTCTCGAAGTGTACGAAGCGCAGACCAAGCCGCTGATCACGTACTACGGCGACTGGGCGCAGCGCGGCGAGGAAAACGGCCTGAAGGCCCCGCAGTATCGCAAGATCTCGGGCCTCGGCACCGTCGACGAAATCCGCGAGCGCGCGTTTGACGCACTGAAGTAAGCACCGCGTCGTGCCCCCGCAAGCCGCCCTTTCCGGGCGGTTTTTTTTCGTCTGCTTCATCCGCTTCGGCTGACCTCGATTCGCACGAGCGTGCCGGTCGCGCCGGCGCCCGGCGGCGCCCCGTACAATCGATCGAACGCAGGTGCCGACCGGCATCGGATCCAACCAAGGAGACAGTGATGGAGATTCGCGGCAACGTCTTTCTGATCACGGGCGGTGCATCCGGCCTCGGCGCCGGAACGGCCCGCATGCTCGCGCAGGCAGGCGGCAAGGTCGTGCTCGCCGACCTCAGATGCTCAACGGCGAAGTGATCCGCCTCGACGGCGCGATCCGGATGCAGCCGAAATAAGTGCAAACAACTGCAAACAAAAAACGCCCGCAATTGAAATGCGGGCGTTTCGTTGGAGGCTCCAGGCGCCGGACTCAGCCGGCGCCGCGCCAGCGGCTCAGTCCTCGTCGTCGCGCTGCATCCGCTGGCGCAATTCCGTCACCTGCGATTCGACGACGGTTGCGTCGTCCGCATCGGGCCGCTCGCCGAGATACTGCTCGAGATCCTCGAGCGCGGGGCGCAGGTAGTCGAGCCGCGCATACGCGAAACCGCGGTCGCGCACCTCGTCGAGCTGCTCCGGCAGCAGGATCACGAGCCGCTGCTGCACCGCGAGCAGCCGCTGCCAGCGTTCCGTCTGCAGATAGATCGTCTTCAGGTTGCGCAGCATCCGCGCGATGATCTCGCGGCTCGTGGCCGGCTGCAGCAACGCGCGCAACGCACTGTCGACCGCGCCCGCCGCACGCGCGACGTACGGCTCGAGCATCTCGACCATCTCGGCTTCGGACAGCGAATGGCCGTTGGTCGGATCGATGATCAGGTCGCCGTCCGGCAGCGTCACGCGCAGCAGGAAATGGCCGGGGAACGAGACGCCGCGCGCCGGCACGCCGATCTGCTCGGCGAGCTCGAGGTACAGCACCGACAGCGAGATCGGAATCCCGCGCCGCCGCTTCAGCACCGCGTTCAGGTGGCTGTTATCGGGGTCGTAGTAATCGTTGTGATTGCACGCGAAGCCGAGTTCGCGAAAGAAGAACTCGTTGAGCGCGGCGACGCGGTCCTTCAGGTTCGCATCGTCGGCGAGCCGGCGGCGCAGCCGCGCGGCCAGCATGTCGAGTTCGGCCAGCGTGCCCTGCAGGTCGAGGTCGGGATAGGCGTCCTGTGCGAGCGACAGCGCGGTCTCGGTGACGGGCAGGCTGTCGTCGTCCGCCACGAGCGTGCTGAAGTAGTCGAGGACGCGGGTCATTGCGGTCGTCACTTGGCGCGCCTTCTGAAGTAAGCGTATTTGAAGCCCATTACCCACAACATACCGAAATATAGTGCAGCGAACAGCACGAGGCACGCGGCCATCAGCGCGATGCGATCGAGCGGCTGCGCGCGCATGCCGGTCCAGTCGAAGCTGATCGCGCACCAATGCATCAGCCCCGCGAGCACGAGCGCCGCGCCGACGAGCTGCACGAAGAAGCGCGGCCAGCCCGGCGACGGCTGGTAGATGCCGCGCTTGCGCAGCCCGAGGAACAGCAGCAGCGAGTTCAGGCACGCGCCGACGCCGATGCTCAGCGTGAGGCCGGCATGACCGATCAGCGGCACGAACACGTAGTTCGACAGCTGCGTGACGATCAGCACGCCGATCGCGATCTTCACCGGCGTCTTGATGTCCTGCTTCGCATAGAAGCCCGGCGCGAGGATCTTGATCAGGATGATGCCGACGAGGCCGATCCCGTAGGTCGCGAGTGCGCGGGCGACCATCGTGACGGTATGTGCGTCGAACTTGCCGTAGTTGAACAGCGTCGCGGTGAGCGGCGTCGCGAAGAAGAACAGCGCGAGCGCGCTCGGCGCCGCGAGCAGGAACGTGACGCGCAGCCCCCAGTCGAGCAGCGACGAATACTCGTGTGTGTCGGCGTCGACGTGCGCCTTCGACAGGCTTGGCAGCAGGATCGTGCCGAGCGCGACGCCGAGCAGCGCCGTCGGGAACTCCATCAGGCGGTCGGCGTAGTTGATCCACGACACCGCGCCCTGCCCGAGCCGCGACGCGATGTTGGTGTTGATGATCAGCGACAGCTGCGCGACCGACACCGCGAACGTCGCGGGCACCATCTTCGCGAGCACGCGCTTCACGCCCCGGTGGCGCAGCGCACGCAGCGGGTTGATGCCGATCAGCGGCACCATGTCGATCTTCTTCAGCCCCGGCAGTTGCACGAGGAATTGCAGCACGCCGCCCACGATGACGGCCCACGCGAGCGCGTAGACCGGCACCTTGAGATGGGGCGCGACGAACACGGCCGCGGCGATGAACGCGACGTTGAGCAGCACCGGCGCGAACGCGGGCAGCGAGAAGCTCTTGTAGGTGTTGAGCACGCCGGACGCGAGCGTCGTCAGCGAGATGAACACGATGTACGGGAACATGATCCGCGTCATCGTGACCGCGAGCGGGAATGCCTGCCCGTCGGTATGCAGGCCGGAGGCGACCGCGAACACGACCCACGACGCGCCGGCGATCCCGAGGACCGACAGCACGGCGAGGGCCCACGCGAGGACGGTCGACATTGCGTCGACGAGCGCCTTGGTCGCATCGTGCCCCTGCTGGTTCTTGAACTCGGCCAGGATCGGCACGAACGCCTGCGAGAACGCGCCTTCGGCGGACAGGCGGCGCAGCAGGTTCGGAATACGGAAGGCGACGTAGAACGCGTCGGTGTATTGACTGGCGCCGAACGCACGGGCGATCAGCGTCTCGCGGGCCAGTCCGGTCACGCGCGACAGCAGCGTGAAGCCGCTGACCGTCAGCAGGGCTCGGAATAGATTCATGGGGCGCTTATTATACGGACGTTGCGTGTCCCGGCACGGACGGATGCCGAAAAGGACAGGCGGCGCCGGCGCCTCCGCCCGGCGGGCGTTACGTTGAACTTGCCACGCGCTTGATTTTGTTGCTATAATTGCCGGTTTCTGAGCCTGTTACATGCACGGCACCTGTCGTTTTCATGTCTCGGCCTCGGTTAAAATCACCGTTTTTAATGCGCCCCTGGGCAATCGTTCTCAGGGGACGGATCGAAAAGCAGCGCTTGGCCGTCAGGCTCCAAGCTCTGGAAACAGGACAGGATAAGGAACCGTCATGGCTAACTCCGCACAAGCACGCAAGCGCGCCCGCCAAGCCGCGAAGGCAAATTCGCACAACTCGGCGCTGCGCTCGAAATTCCGTACCTCGATCAAGTCGGTTCGCAAGGCTGTTGAAGCCGGCGACCAGGCAAAGGCTGCCGAGCTGTTCAAGGCTGCCGTGAAGACGATCGACACGATCGCCGACAAGAAGATCGTTCACAAGAACAAGGCCGCTCGCAGCAAGAGCCGCCTCGCCGCGGCCGTCAAGGGTCTGCAGGCAGCAGCGTAAATCCGGCGTGACCGGCAAGGGGCGCCCGCTTCGGCGGGCGTTCCTGTTTCCTGCGATCGCGAAAAAGCCCGCCTAGGCGGTAATGCCGTTCAGTTAAGCCACTGAACGGCATTTTTGTTTTGGGGAAGGAGTGGTTGTAAACGCTGCGCAGAGGTGTTAACTTCTGGCGCGATGCTTTCCAGCCACCTCACCTATCTGA
>NZ_JAWRYD010000492.1:0-248 GCF_046534765.1 Burkholderia sp. SIMBA_062 | reverse complement strand
GTCCAGCTGGAGGTGCCAGTCTTGCGATACTGCATCTGAAGGCTGACAGATCGGTTTTTCCGCTCGCCATCCTTGTCGTCGATATTGGACAGCCCCTGCGGGAACACTACGTCCATGCGCAGGCCATCGACCTCACCGACAGTGGTGTGGACTGTCCAGTCGGTCGTCAGGGTGTTGCTCTTGTTGACCATCGAGACGCTATCGGCAAACCAGCCCACCACGGACTGATCCGTCTCGCCCAGGCGAAC
>NZ_JAWRYD010000491.1:0-248 GCF_046534765.1 Burkholderia sp. SIMBA_062 | reverse complement strand
CGAGAACTGCGTGCTGCTGGCCGCCCAGCCCATGCAGCAGTACGTGGTCACTGGCGAGGCAGCGGCGCCGATGCCCAACCGTATCAGCGCCTGGGCCATCTACGACGTGTTCACCTTCGCCGGTGGCGAGCAGATGTTTGTCGCCGCCACCGGTGAAGGGCAGTGGCATGCGCTGTGCCAGTTACTGGGGCAGACGGCCTTGCTGGATGACCCGACACTCGCCAGCAATAACGACCGTGTGTTGCAAC
>NZ_JAWRYD010000490.1:0-248 GCF_046534765.1 Burkholderia sp. SIMBA_062 | reverse complement strand
CGCTTTATTGGTCAGCATTAATGCAAAAAAATCAGACCAACCTTCTCCCATCTGTTCATTATCGACTGTATAATTTAAGCAACTCACACTGGTTCCTGTAAGACGGGTAGAAATCCCATGCCCATACTCATGAGTCACGATCCCATTATCTAAGCTGCCATCTTTATAAATATAGTTCGGTGTATCATATTTTAATGTTCCATTTACAGCGGTAGAGGCTAATTGATTTATAATAGCAACTCCTTCAG
>NZ_JAWRYD010000489.1:0-248 GCF_046534765.1 Burkholderia sp. SIMBA_062 | reverse complement strand
GGTGGAAGAGGCGGCGGCCGCCGCGCATGCGCTCGATGAGCAGGCCGTGCGTCTGCAAGGCGCGGTGGCGGTGTTTGCGGTGTAAGGCGCAGTTTGCCTTGATGACGGCGAACGTGCGGCGGCCGAATCGAAAGCGCACGCCGCCGGTTCATTGAGCACGCGTCATCGGCGCTTCATCGATTGCCCGTCTGGCCCGCCGGGCGGGCGTCGTGCGCTACCGAGCCTCGCATCGGGCAACCTCGCCGGAC
>NZ_JAWRYD010000488.1:0-248 GCF_046534765.1 Burkholderia sp. SIMBA_062 | reverse complement strand
ATCGACCGGATCTCCCGCCTGCGCCAATTGCAGTACCAGATCCCAGCGAACGGGCGCTTGTGCCACCCGCTTCTTGATATCGTCGAACAGGAAATCACGGCTGGATCGCGCCCGCTCTTCCGGGGAGAGGCCATGGAAGGGAGCGTGGGGCCGCATGAACCAGCGCACGGGCTGGCGTGTGCCATCTGCCGCAAGCAGGATAAATGCGTTGATGACGTTGTACTGGGCCTGCGCAAAGCTGCTCGGCC
>NZ_JAWRYD010000487.1:0-248 GCF_046534765.1 Burkholderia sp. SIMBA_062 | reverse complement strand
AAGAGCAGTTCGAAGGGTGGCCTCGTTTACTCAACAGACGGCGGACGCATGTGTCCCGAGTGCCGCCACGCGGTCACGGAGTGTATATGCAAGGCGATTGCCCGGACACAACCACCAGGGGACGGCGTCGCGCGGGTCGTTCGCGAGACCAAAGGCCGGGGCGGGAAGAGCGTGACGGTCGTGAGAGGATTGGCGCTCGACCCCGTTGCCCTTGCCTCGCTGGGCAAACAATTGCGCACCGTCTGCGG
>NZ_JAWRYD010000486.1:0-248 GCF_046534765.1 Burkholderia sp. SIMBA_062 | reverse complement strand
ATCTTCTGTTTGCCCTGGGCATTGTCGATGCCGGCAGCACGTTGACGCACGCTGGCATAGAACTTCTCCAGAGTGTCGGCTTCCTTGGCCAGGTGTTGCTCATGAAGCGCGTCCAGCACGCCTTGCATAGCCTTGGACATGGGGTTGTGACTGGCAAAGCTGTACTCATCGAACAGCGCATCGACCACCGGCTTGGTTACCAAGTGCTGGGCGAGCATTTCGATTATCTCGCCATCGCTGATGCTGTC
>NZ_JAWRYD010000485.1:0-248 GCF_046534765.1 Burkholderia sp. SIMBA_062 | reverse complement strand
CTTGCCGTTCTCGGCCATCGTCAGCGCGCCCTCCGACGAATAGACGTTGGTCTTGTCGAGCGCTTCGTGCAGATCGGGCATCGAAATATGGATGAACGGGCCGTCGAAACGTCCGGTCGTGCCGTCGATTTCCAGATGCGTGTGCGTGCGCACATCGGTGAAGCGCGCGCTGCCGCGGCGGAACAGGCGCACGATGCGGTCGGGCCACCAGCCCGAATGCTTCATGAACCGGCCGCAGAAGCTCGAAC
>NZ_JAWRYD010000484.1:0-248 GCF_046534765.1 Burkholderia sp. SIMBA_062 | reverse complement strand
CGATCAGGGCTTCGGTAAGGGCGAGGGTGGCGGACATGAAGGGACCACTTTCAATAAAAATGCCGGCGCCGCTGCAATGCAGGGGCCGGCAACAGCTTGTGACGATGATGCGCTAGCGGATTCGCGAGGCCATCGAAGACTTCCGACGGCCGGGCGCTCCGCTCGCGCAGTGCCTCAAACACAGTTCAGGCAAACAGCTCCGCGTACTGCTCGGCCGAAAAACCGAGCGTCTTCACGCGGCCATTCAC
>NZ_JAWRYD010000483.1:0-248 GCF_046534765.1 Burkholderia sp. SIMBA_062 | reverse complement strand
CGAACACCATGAACCACCACGCGAAGGTCAGAAACTCCGAAATGATGCCCACATTGCCCGAGGAGGTCACCACCGCACCGCGCATGGCGAAAAAGCCCTGGGCTATGTAGTCGATCACCGGGTCGGACACCAACACCGCCGCGAACAGGCCAAGCACGGCCAGCGCCGGGCGAGCGAACAGCGACAGCAACAGCAGGTAGCCTTGCGTCTGCGAGCCCACGAAAGTGCGGTCCGGCGTCATGTGCATC
>NZ_JAWRYD010000482.1:0-248 GCF_046534765.1 Burkholderia sp. SIMBA_062 | reverse complement strand
ACTGGGTTGAAGGCTCTCAAGGGCATCGGTCGAGATCCCGGTGCCTAATGAGTGAGCTAACTTACATTAATTGCGTTGCGCTCACTGCCCGCTTTCCAGTCGGGAAACCTGTCGTGCCAGCTGCATTAATGAATCGGCCAACGCGCGGGGAGAGGCGGTTTGCGTATTGGGCGCCAGGGTGGTTTTTCTTTTCACCAGTGAGACGGGCAACAGCTGATTGCCCTTCACCGCCTGGCCCTGAGAGAGTT
>NZ_JAWRYD010000481.1:0-249 GCF_046534765.1 Burkholderia sp. SIMBA_062 | reverse complement strand
GCCTGCTTTCAGGTCTGGGAATGGGAGGCCTTGTTCCTGATCTTGAACTTTCCCCGCTGAGTGTTGCCGCCGGAGCGAATAATAACGGCAGCAATGGAGATGGCTTGGATGAAGATGCGATAGATGTATCGGTAAACCAGATTAGAAAAGGAGTACCCTACACCTTATCAGTTCCAGTGACCAATCCAGTGGCTACAACAAAATATATTTATGGTTGGATCGACTTTAACAATGACGGTAAGTTTGAGG
>NZ_JAWRYD010000128.1:0-406 GCF_046534765.1 Burkholderia sp. SIMBA_062 | reverse complement strand
GTTCTTGGACGACAGACCCACGGTCACCAGCAGACCCACCTGGAAATACACGTCGTTCGACAGCCCGCGCAGCGTCGTGCCGAGCGCCGCGCCGAACACGCCGAGCGGCACGATCAGCAGCACCGCCAGCGGCACCGACCAGCTTTCATACAACGCAGCCAGACACAGGAATACCACCAGCAAGGAAATGGCGTACAGCGCCGGAGCCTGCGCGCCGGAAAGCCGCTCCTGATACGACATCGCCGTCCACTCCAGACCAAAGCCGTTTGGCAGCTGCTTCACTAACGATTCCATAATATCCATCGCCGTACCGGTACTGACCCCCGGTGCGGCTTCCCCAACAATCTCAACCGCAGAATAACCGTTATAGCGTTCCAGACGCGGCGAGCCTGTTTCCCAGCGTGAG
>NZ_JAWRYD010000480.1:0-249 GCF_046534765.1 Burkholderia sp. SIMBA_062 | reverse complement strand
GGGCCTGTCGTTCGCGATCCCGATCACCGAAGCGATGAAGGTCAAGGACGACCTCGTCAAGACCGGCCACGTGAGCCGCGGACGTCTCGGCGTCGCGGTGCAGTCGATGAACCAGACGCTCGCCAATTCGTTCGGCATGGACACGCCGCACGGCGCGCTCGTCAGCTCGGTGGACGCGAACGGCCCGGCCGCCAAGGCGGGCCTGAAGCCGGGCGACGTGATCGTGGCGGTGAACGGCGAGCAGATCGG
>NZ_JAWRYD010000479.1:0-249 GCF_046534765.1 Burkholderia sp. SIMBA_062 | reverse complement strand
CTGGGCGCGGATGACCTCGCCGATCAATACCGCGCCAGCAGTCCATTCACCGCCGAAGCCAAAGCCCATCAGCGTCCGGGCGATCAGCAACTGTTCGTAGTTCTGGGCAAAACCGCACAGGAAGGTGAAAAAGGCGAACCACAGCACCGTCAGTTGCAGGGTACGCACCCGGCCGATGCGGTCGGAGAGGATGCCGGCGACCCAGCCGCCTACGGCCGAGGCGATCAACGTGCTGGTGTGGATCAACCC
>NZ_JAWRYD010000478.1:0-249 GCF_046534765.1 Burkholderia sp. SIMBA_062 | reverse complement strand
CGGGCCTTGCAGCGGACGGCTCAGCACGAACGCGAGTTCCACCTCCACGCGTGGCGCGCTAAAACGATCTGCGCGAATATCGGCGCCTTGCGCGATGAACATGCTGTCGAGCAGCGGCGCGTAATCGGGTTCGTCGATCTGCGAGGCACGCTGCATCGCGCGCGACGTCAGGCCGATCTTGCGACCTTTGATGACGTGTCCCGCCGCGAGTTTGAGCTTGACCCACTCGCGCTGGATCGCATAGCCGTC
>NZ_JAWRYD010000477.1:0-249 GCF_046534765.1 Burkholderia sp. SIMBA_062 | reverse complement strand
CTGGGCTTGCCGACCGCGACCGAGGCGCTGGACCCGATTTCGCCGCAATACCTGGGCGACCTGATCGCCTGGACCGCGATCGGCGCGCGCACCACCGAATCGCAAACGCACCGCGAGATGTCGTCCGGCCTGTCCACGCCAGTGGGCTTCAAGAACGGCACCGATGGCGACGTAAGCATCGCGATCAACGCCGTGCTGTCGTCGGCCAATCCGCATGCATTCCTGGGCATCAATGGCCAGGGCTCGGTC
>NZ_JAWRYD010000476.1:0-249 GCF_046534765.1 Burkholderia sp. SIMBA_062 | reverse complement strand
AATATCTTTTAAACGGATTAGTTGACTCATTGTTATATTCCTTTTTCGCGAGTTTATTTTTTATAATGTAATGGTTGGTGTTGTTATTAATTTTTAGTAAAACCATATTTACCTAGCACCGAATAGATTATGTGTACGGCAAGACCCAAGGTAATACCGAGACTACAGATTAAACCTGTGCGTCGACCTTTTGCTAATGTCTGCTGTGATACCAAGACAAAATCAGGCCCTGGGGAGGCTGCAGCAAGT
>NZ_JAWRYD010000475.1:0-249 GCF_046534765.1 Burkholderia sp. SIMBA_062 | reverse complement strand
CGTGCCGTCCTCGAGACGCGCAACGGGCAGATAAGCCGGGTCATACGGGAAACGCGCGGCGGCGGCTTCGTCGATGTCGACGCCGTGACCCGGCGCATCGCCGGGATGCATCATGCCTTTGTCGAAACGCCATGCATGCGGGAATACATCGAGCGCGTCTTGCGGAAAGCCCATGTATTCCTGCACGCCGAAATTCGGCACCCACAGGTCGAAATGCAACGCCGCGCCCATGCAGACCGGCGATAGGTC
>NZ_JAWRYD010000474.1:0-249 GCF_046534765.1 Burkholderia sp. SIMBA_062 | reverse complement strand
AGACTCATCTAAGTCCTTGTCAACTTCTTCGTCATTCAAATACAACCTAGAGAGAATTAGCGCAGATTCACTATCTCCCTGATTAGCACTTTCTTTAAACCAATAAACTGCCTTATCAATATTTTTTACATATAAACCTTGTAAGTCTTGCCCCCAATATGCTTTTGCTAATAATTTTTGTGAGCGAATATAGCCACTCTCAGCTGATTCTTCCAGATAGTACTTAGCTTTAGCACTATCTTTACTAAC
>NZ_JAWRYD010000473.1:0-249 GCF_046534765.1 Burkholderia sp. SIMBA_062 | reverse complement strand
ATCGGGCCCGGCTGTGCCAGTTGCAGGCCCGCCTGTTCACCTTGCAGAGCGACTATCAGGCAGCCATCGACAGCGCCTTATCAGGCCTGGAACTGCTGGGTATCCGCCTGGCACGCGGCGTCGACAGGCAACAGGTAGAAGCCAGCCATGCCCGTGTGCTGGCCATGATCGAACAAAAGGGCCGCCACTGCCTGGAGTCGCTGCCGCGTGCCGACTCGGAGCAAGTGGCAGTGGCGATCGGCCTGCTGG
>NZ_JAWRYD010000472.1:0-249 GCF_046534765.1 Burkholderia sp. SIMBA_062 | reverse complement strand
ACCGGTGGCCAGGGCTTCGACGTGCTGGATAGCCGATGGAAGATAGAACGGGACATACAACAGATGTCGCGCGTATCCCGACCTGAGTATGCTTTCCACCAGACTCTGGTTCGGCACCGCAGCAGGGAGTCTTCCTTCAATCCACTGGTGACTCATCTGGACCCGAGCAATTTTCGCGCTGCCAGGTCCGGATGACGCTCCCCCGCCCTTCGCGCTCGCTCCGGTTGCCGATTGGTCGCCACTGGTTTG
>NZ_JAWRYD010000471.1:0-250 GCF_046534765.1 Burkholderia sp. SIMBA_062 | reverse complement strand
CAGCGCATCGGCGTGATCCGCGCGCTTGCCGCCGACGCACCGGTATTGCTGATGGACGAGCCATTCGGCGCAGTCGACCCGATCAACCGCGAGATGATCCAGAACGAGTTCTTCGAGATGCAGCGGGCGCTGAACAAGACCGTGATCATGGTCAGTCACGACATCGACGAGGCGATAAAGCTGGGTGACAAGATCGCGATCTTCCGCGCCGGCAAGCTCCTGCAGATCGACCATCCGGACACCCTGCTGG
>NZ_JAWRYD010000022.1:0-113980 GCF_046534765.1 Burkholderia sp. SIMBA_062 | reverse complement strand
GTTGCCGGTTGCCGGTTGCCGGTTGCCGGTTGCCGGTTGCCGGTTGCCGGTTGCCGGTTGCCGGTTGCCGGTTGCCGGTTGCCGCGCCGCGCCGCGATCAGATCACGCGGAAGTGGTGCGTGCCGTCCCGCTTCAACTGATCGACCAGCCCGTATTCCCAGTCGAGATACGCCTGCATCGCGGCGGCCGCGTTGTCGGTGCCTTCGTACGGGCGCCGGTAACGGTCGACACTCGGCGACGCGAGATGCGTGTCGCCGTGCTCGAGCGGCAGCCCCGCGTCGATCCACGCTGCCGTGCCGCCCGTCAGCACCGAGATTGCCGCGGAAGCCGGCAGCAACGCACGCGCGTCGTCCGCGGCGAACCGCGCGAGCAGGCTCGATCCGCACGTGAACACGTAGCGCTTCGCCGGCGGGATCGCGGCGAGCGCATCGCGCAACTGCGCGCGCACGACGAACCACGCGCCGGGAATATGGCGCTTCACGTAGTTCGCGCTGGTCGTCACGTCGACGATCGCGATCTCGCCCGCAGCCGCCTCCTTCAGCCAGCCCGCGAGCGTCGCGCGTGACAATTCGCTGACCTCCGGCGTCGCCGGCACGTCGCGCGGCGGCTGGCCGCGCTCCACGAACGCCGCCGTGCCGGCCGGCTCGACCACGCGCACGTCCCAGCCCATCTGCGCGAGCCACGACGCGGTCATGTCCGCGCGCACGCCGTCGTCGTCGGCCAGCACGATGCGCGCGCCGCGCACCGGTGCGTGATGGTCGGTCTCCTGCACGAGTTGGCCGCCCGGCGTGCTCAGGAAGCCCGGCAGATGGCCGGCCTCGTATTCCTCCGGCGTGCGCACGTCGAAGCGGTACAGCGTGCGGCCCGGTTCGTCGAGCGCGGCGACCTCCGCGAGCGCGATGCGCGACACGCCCGCGCGCTCGGCCACCGCGCGCGCGGCGCGGCGTGCTTCGTCGCGCTGCGCGGGATCGACGTCGTCGGGAAAGCGTCGCGACGCGCCGCGCTCGAGCGTCTGGCCGGCGAGCGTCCAGCCGATCGTGCCGTTGCGCAGCGCGGCGACCGGGTTCGGCAGCCCGGCGTTGATCAGCGACTGCGTGCCGATGATGCTGCGCGTGCGGCCCGCGCAGTTCACCACGACCCGAGTCTGCGGATTCGGCGCGAGCGCGCGCACGCGCAGCACGAGTTCCGCACCCGGCACGCTCGTCGACGTCGGGATGTTCATCGTTTGATATTCGTCGAAGCGGCGCGCGTCGACGATCACGACGTCGGCCTTCGCGTCGATCAGCGCCTGCACCTCTTGCGCGGACAGCGACGGCGTATGCCGCTCGGCCTCGACCCATTCGCCGAACGACTTGCTCGGCACGTTCACGTCGATGAACAGCTCGCCGCCGCCGGCGAGCCAGCCCGCGAGGCCGCCGTCGAGCAGGCGCACGTCGGTATAACCGAGCTGCGCGAGCGTCGCGGCCGCGCGCGGCGCGAGATCCTCGCCGCCCGCTTCGCCGAACACGACGATCGGCGTGTCGCGGCGCGGAATGCGCGTCCACGCGTCGAGTTCGAGTTTTGACAACGGAAAGTTGGCGGCCCACAGCGGATGGCCCTGCGCGTAGGGATCCTCCTCGCGCACGTCGATCAGCGCGAGCTCGTCGCGGGCCAGCAGGCGCGCGCGTACGTCCTGGTACGACGCGACGGGGAAACGGGAAGTGGAATCAGCGGATTGCGTCACGATGTCTCTGTCGGATTCTGTTGAAGTCGATGAAGAAAGCACACGGAAAACGGTTGACGTCCTCACCCGCCTAAAGGCAGGTGATTCCCACACCTGGCGATGCACGTCCGCATCGGAGAATGTTCAGCGCAGCGTTGATATCACGATCATGCTCGACACCACAGCCATCGCAGGCCCACTCTCTCATTCGCAGTCCCGCGATACCTTTCGGCCGCGTCGTGCTGTCTTTCGATCCGCACGCCGAACAGGACTGGGTAGAACCGCTTTCGTCGACTTCCTCGAACGTGGCCCCGTGCGCCATCGCCTTGTAACGGAGCTTGTTTCGGAAGGACGACCAGGATGCGTCGTAGACGCTTTTCGCCATCCTGGTTCTGGCGAGCTTCGAGGCCGACACGTTGCCGACCGCGAGGTAATCGAACCGTCGCACCAGATCGAGGGCGAGCTTGTGCTGAAAATCGGCACGGGCATTCGCGACCTTGGCGTGCAGCTTCGCGATATGCCGCTTGTGCTTTCGCGCCCGTTGAGCTTTCGCCAGTTTCTCCGCCGCGCGTCGGCCGAATCGGTCATTGGGCAGCTTCTCGCCGGTCGAAAGTGTGGCGAAGTCTTTCAGGCCGAGATCGATACCGACGCCGGAACGGATCGGGCGAGCCTGAACATCGGGCATCTCGATCACGATGTTCAGAAACCAGTTGCCACGTGCATCCTGCGCAAAGTTGGTCCCATCCTTGATCTTGCCTTCGGGAAGCGCCCGGCTGTGGAATACCCGAAACGTGTTGCCGGCGAAACGGAACGCGTCACCCTCGCGCTTCGGGTCACGGCCCTTCAATGGCACCCAACCGAGCGATTTCTTGCCGCGATAGCGCAAGTAACGTCGCCGGTGCTGACTGCGCGACTTCGCATATTGCTCGCACGTCGCGTTGATCGTGCCGGAGTGGATGCCGAGTTCCTTACTGCTGCCGGTGGTAAGCACATTCAAGTCGAATCCCGTCGGCCACTTCTTGCTCCACTTGAGCGCGTGCTTCTGCGTGTCGTTGCAGAAGTTCCAGACGTAGTTCACCGCACGGCTCTGCTTGTTAAGCACTCCGTTGAGCGACTTCACGCGGTAGCGGTAGACAAGGATCATGCCGGTGATCCTAACCCGTGGAAGAAGCTGCCTGTCAACAGCACGCCTTTCCTTCCCGCCGTCGATGGCGGGGTTTCTCGGAGCAAATTCTGATGAATCTCGCGCCCGCGAGCGGGCGTTCGCAACCGGGCGCAGGCGGCATGCGAGGTCACGCGTTCGAATAGCCGGACACGAACGGCTTCACGGTGCCGTCGTCGAGGAACACCGCGCGTTCGACCTTGCCGATGTTCGCGCCGTACACGTGGATGCTGATCGATACCTGATCCGCGAACGCGTTGGTCACGCGATGGACGTCGCCGATGCGCGGCGACACGGCCTCGACCTCGCCCGGCTGCAGCCGCACCGCATCGCCCGCCGGCACCGGCTTGCCGGTTGAGTCGAACCGGTACGGCTGCGAAAACTCGCCGCCGCGCAGCATCCCGATCAGCCCCCACACCGTGTGGTTGTGGATCGGCGTCGTCTGGCCGGGGCCCCATACGAAGCTGACGACGGAAAACCGCTCGTCGGGATCGAGATGCAGCAGGTACTGGCGGTAGCGCTCGGGATCGGGCTGCGCGAACGCATCGGGCAGCCAGTCGTCGTGCGCGACGAGCGCGGCGAGCAACGCGCCGCCCTCGTCGAGAATGCGCGCCTCGTTCGCGCCCGACGCAAGCAGCGCATCCAGACCATCGACGAACGGACGCAGCGGCGTCTGTTGCAACGAAAGCGTACTCATCGGCCAGCTCCTCGAATATGATGGATCGTCATGATGCACCTGAAAGACCATGCAGAACAAACATGAAAATTAGCGATATCGACGCTTTTGCAGCGGTCGTCCGTTGCCAGACGCTCAGCCAGGCCGCGACCGAGCTCGGAATGACCCAGCCCGCGATCACGCGGCGCGTCCAGAACCTCGAGGAAGCGCTCGGCGTGACGCTGCTCGATCGCAACACGAAGCCGCCGCGGCCGACCGACATCGGCCGGCAGGTGTTCGAGCAGTGTCGCGCGATCCTGCGCGAAGTCGACGCACTGCGTGAACTGACGGCCGGCCAGCGGCCGCCCGCCGGTGAATTCCGCGTCGGCCTCACGCAGGGGCTCGGCGAGCTGATGCTGCCCGGCCTGATCGCGCGGCTGGCTGGGCCATGGCCGGCGCTCACCACGCAGGTCACGACCGCCTGGGGCGGCACGCTCGTCGAACGCATCGCGCGCCGCGAGCTCGATGCGGCGCTGGTGTTTCTGGCCCGCGAGATGGTGCTGCCGCCGCAGGTCGAGGGCGAACGGCTGTTGGCGACGCGGCTCGTCGCGGTCGGCCGCAAGGGCGACTGGCCGCGCCGCGGCTACCGGCTTGCCGACTGCCATGCGCGCGGCTGGGTGCTCAATCCCGACGGCTGCGGGTTTCGCGCGGGCCTGCGCCGGGCGCTCGACGCGCAGGGGCTGCCGATGCCGGTCACGCTCGACATTTACGGCCGCGACCTGCAGTTGCAGAGCGTCGCGAACGGCTTCGGCATCGGGTTGATGCCGCTGCCGCTGCTCGACGGCAGCCCGCTGCGCGACGCGCTCGACATCGTGCCGCTCACCGATTTCAAGCCGCAGATCGATCTGTGGCTGCTGCACCGGCAGGACGCCGCGCGCTTCGCGGCGCCGCTCGCGGCCGTGGCCGCGCATGCGCGCACGGCGTTCGCGCTGCCCGCGGATCCCGCCGCGCACGACGAAGCCGCTTGACCAGAACCGACGACGCCTGCACGGCGTCGTCCCGTTTGCGCCGACCGCCACGCCCCCGCGCTCACGCATCGTGTCGAGCGGATGCCGGCGCGTGGCGTGACGTGCCGCCCGCTTCCGGGTTCGGCGTCTCGCTTCGCGCCGCCGCCTCGAGCGCCGTCCGTCCGGCGGCGACCGCGATCGCGTCGTCCTGTGGCGTATGCACGCGGCTGCACAGCACGTCGCGATAGTGGCGCTCGAGCGGATTGCTGCGGCTCAGCCCGTGATTGCCCGACAGCTTCAACGCGTGCTCGACGGTGCGGATCGCCTGTTCCGTCACGGTTCGCTTGACGAGGCCGCTCGTCGTCACCGGCGGCGCATCGCCGGCATCGGTGCGTGCGATGTGCGCGTCGAGCAGCACGCGGTTCGTGTGCAGCCACCCTTCGATCTCGCCGACGGCCTCCTGCACGCGCGGCAACGTCGCGAGCGGCGCACCGAGCCCGCTCGGCGCGCGCGTCGTCGCGAATTCGAGCAGCCAGTCGCGCGACGCACGCGCCACCGCATCGTAGAGACTGCCGAGCAGCGCGACCATCCAGGCCTGCTGATCGACCTGCGCGTCGACGTCCGCATGACTCGCGGCCGACACGGCCCACGCATCGGGCGCGCGCACGTCCACCGCATGATCGGCGGACAGTCGCACGTCGTCGAGCACGACCTCGTGGCTGCCCGATGCGCGCAGGCCCAGGTGATTCCAGCTTTCGATCACGCGGATGCGCCCATCGCCTTCAGCGTGGCGCTCGCGCGGCACGAGGAACACGCCGACACGCGGCTCGGGCTCGTCGGTGCGGGCCCATACGGCCAGCCAGCGCAGCGCCGGAATGCCGGTGCAGTACAGCTTGTGGCCGGACAGCCGCCAGCCGTCGCCGTCGCGACGCGCAACCGTTTCGGGCAGGCCGCCGCGCGACGGCGAACCGAGCGCCGGCTCGACACGCAGCGCATTGATCAGCGCGCCTTCGTCGACCGCACTGTCGAACACCGCACGGCGCAGGCGCGCGGGCCAGCGGTTGTCCGCGCGGCCGAGCGCGCGATGCTGCAGATACGTCATCGTCAGCACCAGCGCGGTCGCGGGATCGGCGCGCGCGACCGCGGCCACGATGCGGCTCGCCTGCGCGAGCGTCGCGCCCGCGCCGCCATGCTCGCGCGGCACGACCTGCGCGATCAGCCCGGCGCGATGCAGCCGCGCGAAGTTCTCGTGCGGGAAACGGCCGTCGACATCGTTGCGCGCGGCGTCGGCCGCGAGTTCGGGCGCGAGACGCTCGAGCAGCGCGGCGACGCGCGCATCGTCGGCGGGCAGGTGGCGCAGCGAAGACTGTGGCGACTGTGGCGACTGTGGCGCTGGGGGCGCTGGCGGCGAGGAAGCGGCAAGGCTGGCGGACATCGGTACGAATTCCCTCGGTGACTGGGTAGCGGGTAGCCAAGTAACGTATCGGCGGTGACGGCGGAGACCGATCGGCACACGGCGCGGCGGCTCGCGAAGCCGGCGCGGCGATCGGCGCCGATCGGGGCGGCGACCGAAGCCCCGCGCGACAGGCGGCCGGCGCCCGTTCGATTCGATCGCGAGCCCACAGCGTATGCGCAGCGCACACGCGTCCAAACCATGCAAATCTGATATTCAAATCCGGATTGATTATTTCCATTCCGCATGATCCCGGCGGTAATCTGCGCTCCATTCCCCGCCGTGGCCGGCCGTCGCTGGCCGCGCGGGGCCGCCCTTGCATCGGAGACCCAGATGAGCGTCGAATTCATCGGCATGATCCAGAGCCAGAAGCAGTCGGAAATCCATCCGCCTGCCGGCCCCGTCGTCGACCCCGACTACGTGCGCGACTTCGCGCGTGCACACGAAACGGCCGGCTTCGACCGGATCCTCGTCCCGCATCACTCGACCGGCCCGTCGGCGACACTGACGATCGCGTTCGCCGCCGCGGCGACCGAGCGCATCCATTTCATGCTCGCGCATCGTCCGGGCTTCACCGCGCCGACGCTCGCCGCACGGCAGATCGCGACGCTCGACCAGTTCAGCCGCGGCCGGCTCGCCGTGCACTTCATCTCCGGGGGCTCCGACAGCGAGCAGCAGCGCGACGGCGATTTTCTCGATCACGACGCGCGCTATGCGCGCACCGACGAATATCTCGGCATCCTGCGACGCATCTGGACCGAAACGCAGCCGTTCGATCACGACGGCGCGCACTACCGCTTCACGCAGGGCTTTTCCGAAGTGAAGCCGTTCCAGCGGCCGCACGTGCCGATCTACTTCGGCGGCGCATCGGAGGCGGCGCTGGAAGTCGCCGGCAAGCACGCGGACGTCTATGCGCTGTGGGGCGAATCGCTCGACCAGGTGCGCGACCTGACGACCCGCGTGCGCGCCGAAGCCGCGAAGCACGGCCGGCAGGTGCGCTTCTCCGTGTCGTTCCGGCCGATCCTGGCGGCGACCGAAGACGACGCGTGGGCGCGCGCGCACCGGATTCTCGACGAAACGCGCCGGCTGCGCGAAGCGGCCGGCCTCGGCACCGGCGGCCCGCAACAGAGCGAAGGCGCGCGACGCCTGCTCGCCGCGGCCGAACGCGGCTCGCGGGTCGACAAGCGGCTGTGGACCGAGATCGCGAAGCTCACCGGCGCGCGCTCGAATTCGACCGCGCTGGTCGGCACGCCCGAACAGGTCGCCGACGCGCTGCTCGACTACTACGACCTCGGCGTGACGACGTTCCTGATCCGCGGCTTCGACCCGCTCGAGGACGCGATCGACTACGGCCGCGAACTGATTCCGCGCGTACGCAGCGCCGTCGCGGCGCGCGACGCGGCGCGCCGCGCAGCCTGACGCAAACGGAGCCGCCCGCCATGTCCGCCGTCCTGTCTTCTTCGTCGCCCGTGCGCACCGCGTCGGGTCTCGTCCTCGCCGACACACCGCGCCAGCATTTCTGGTTCGATCCGCCCGCCCCGCACGTCGACGTCGCCGCCGAGCGCCGCCACCGGCTGGAGCGGCTCGCGGCCGCGTTCCGCCTGTTCGCGCGCTTCGGCTTCGCGTCGGGCCTCGCCGGCCACATCACCGCGCGCGATCCGGAACTGCCCGACCACTTCTGGGTGAATCCGCTCGGCGTGCATTTCTCGCAGATCAAGGTGTCGGACCTGCTGCTCGTCAACGCGCGCGGCGAAACCTCGATCGGCAACCGGCCGCTGAACAAGGCCGCGTTCGCGATCCATGCGGCGATTCACGACGCGCATCCGCACCTCGTCGCGGCCGCGCATACGCATTCGACCTACGGCAAGGCGTGGTCGACGCTCGGCCGCGCGCTCGACCCGCTGACGCAGGACGCGTGCGTGTTCTACGAGGATCACGCGCTGTTCGACGACTTCACGGGCATGGTTGTCGACACGAGCGAAGGCGCGCGGATCGCGGCCGCGCTCGTGAAACCCGACGGCGGCACGCACAAGGGCGTGATCCTGAAGAACCACGGAATCCTGACGGCCGGCCCGACGGTCGAGGCCGCCGCGTGGTGGTACATCGCGCTCGACAACGCCGCGCACACGCAGTTGCTGGCCGAAGCGGCCGGCACGCCGCAACCGATCGATCACGCGACCGCGCGGCACACGCACGGCCAGATCGGCGGCCCCGACGGCGCATTGCATGCGTTCGACAGCCTGTTCGCGCGCGTCGTCGCCGACGAACCCGACCTGCTCGACTGAGCGCCTGCCGCACGACCGGAACCCAAAAACCACACCATGACCAATACCACCGCACCCGCGCCGACCGGCGCCCATGACGACAAGCGCCGCCGGCTGCTGCGCGCGGCCGGCGCCGCCGCGCTCGCCGCACCGGCGATCACGCTCGGCCGCAAGGCCTGGTCCGCGCCGCCGCTGAAGAAGCTCACGTTCGCGTGGAACCAGAACGCGTTCTGCCTGACGCCGATCGTCGTCGCGCAGGAGCACGGCCTCTTCGAGAAGAACGGGCTGAAGGTCGAGCTGATCAACTACAGCGGGTCGACCGACCAGCTGCTCGAATCGATCGCGACCGGCAAGGCCGACGCGGCGGTCGGGATGATCCACCGCTGGCTGAAGCCGCTCGAAGCCGGCTTCGACGTGAAGATCATCGGCAGCTCGCACGGCGGCTGCGTGCGGCTGCTCGGCTCGAAGACGGCCGGCGTCACGACGCTGCAGGCGCTGAAGGGCAAGACGGTCGGCGTCAGCGATCTCGCCGCGCCCGGCAAGCACTTCTTCTCGATCCTGCTCGCGAAGAACGGCATCGATCCCGAGCGCGACATCACGTGGCGGCAGTATCCGGCCGACCTGCTCGGCGTCGCGGTCGACAAGGGCGAGATCCAGGCGATCG
Organism: Burkholderia sp. SIMBA_062; assembly: GCF_046534765.1. Lineage (NCBI taxonomy): Bacteria > Pseudomonadati > Pseudomonadota > Betaproteobacteria > Burkholderiales > Burkholderiaceae > Burkholderia > Burkholderia sp. SIMBA_062. The sequence goes on along the minus strand of NZ_JAWRYD010000022.1, from coordinate 105,073 downwards.
CCGACGGCGATCCGAATCTCTACCTGCTCGAGAAACGCAGCAACGGCGCGTATGCGGAACTCGCGACGAACCTGTCCGGCGAATACGCGCGCAAGGTGTGCTGCGTGATCGGCGCGCGCGGCGATCTCGTACGCAACGACCGGCCGACGGCCGCCGCGCTCGCGCGCTCGATCGTGCAGGCCACCGAGTACACGCACGACAACCCGAACGAAGCCGCGAAGGCGTTCGCGAAGTATTCGCCGAAGATCAACCCCGACGACCTGCGCAAGCTGTACGCGACGCTGACCTACACGCACCACCCGACCAACGTCGACCTGCAGCAGGAAATCGCGTTCTATGCGGACGATTTCCGCCGGATCAACGTGCTGAAGAAGAGCACCGACCCGCAGCGCTTCGCGCAGCAGGTCTATGCGAACGTGCTGGGGTGATGCGATGTCGACGATCGAACACGCATCCGCCGCCCGCACCGCGTCGGCCCCTGCCTCCGCCACGGCTGCCGCCACGTCCCGTGCCGCGTGCATCGCCTGCGACGCGACGCTCGCGGCCGAAGCCCGTCGTGCGCGCATCTGGCCCGCCGGCGTCGTCGCGGCGCTCGCATGGGCCGTGCTCGGCGCGATCACGCACCTGTGGCCGAACCGCGTCGTCGGCTTCACCGACTGGGCGTACACCGAGTCGTTCGGCACCGCCGCATGGACGATCGCCGCGCTGCTGCTGATCTCGGCGACGCTCGGCCATCGCGTGCCGGCCACGCGCGCACGGCTCGCCCGCGTGCGCCCGGCCGGGCCGTGGCTCGTCGCGCTGCCGCTCGTGCTCGCCGTGTGGGAAATCGTCACCGCGAAGACCGGCTGGCTGCCCACGCCGTTCTTCGCGCCGCCGCAGGCGCTGATCGAGGTCTACGTCGACGACTGGCCGCGCCTCGCCGGCAGCGCCGGCAATACGCTGAAACTGCTCGCGCTCGGGTTCGCCTACGGCGTCGCGGTCGGGTTCGCGGTGGGCGTGTCGATCGGCTGGTCGCGCCGCATCGGCTACTGGGTGCATCCGGTGCTGCGCGTGCTCGGCCCGGTGCCGGCCACCGCGTTGCTGCCGCTCACGTTCTACTTCTTTCCGACGAGCTATTCGGCCGCCGCGTTCCTGATCGCGCTGTCGACCGGCTTCCCGGTCGCGGTGCTGACGTGGTCGGGCGTCGCGAGCGTGAACCGGCAGTACTACGACGTCGCGCGCACGCTCGGCGCGAACGCGCGCTTCCTGGTGCTGCGCGTCGCGATTCCGGCCGCGCTGCCGCACGTGTTCGTCGGCATCTTCATGGGGCTGAGCGCGTCGTTCACGGTGCTCGTCGTCGCCGAGATGATGGGCGTCAAGTCGGGACTCGGCTGGTATCTGAGCTGGGCGCAGGGCTGGGCATCGTACGTGAACATGTATGCGGCGCTGATCGTGATGGCGCTGTTGTTTTCCGGGCTGATCGCGCTGCTGTTCGCGGTGCGCGACCGTGTGCTCGCGTGGCAGAAAGGAACCGTCAAATGGTAAGCGCCGCCGTTCTCGAACCGTCTGTTGTCACCGCGCCGCGCGGCGCGCGCATCGACATTCGCCGCGTGAGCCATGCGTTCGACGGCCCCGCCGGCCCGCTGCCGGTGCTCGACGACGTCACGCTGTCGGTCGCGGTCGGCGAATTCGTCGCGCTGCTCGGCCCGAGCGGCTGCGGGAAATCGACGCTGCTGCGGCTCGTCGCGGGCCTCGACGCCGCGGGGCGAGGCACGATCGCGCAGGACGGCGTGCCGATCGAACGGCCCGATCCGTCGCGCATCGTCGTGTTCCAGGATCCGACGCTCTATCCGTGGCGCCGGGTGCGCGCGAACGTCGCGCTCGGTCTCGAAGCGCGCGGCGTGGCGCGCACCGCGCAGCATCGCGTCGACGATGCGCTCGCGCGCGTCGGGCTGCAGGAATTCTCGAACGTGTTTCCGCATCAGCTGTCGGGCGGGATGGCGCAGCGGGTCGCGCTCGCCCGCGCGCTCGTCAACGATCCGCGCCTCCTGATCCTCGACGAGCCGCTCGGCAAGCTCGATTCGCTGACGCGCTTGACGATGCAGGCCGAGCTGACCGCGCTGTGGCAACGCGACGGGTTCTCGGCGCTGCTCGTCACGCACGATGTCGAGGAAGCGCTGTTTCTCGCGCAGCGCGTGATCGTGTTCGGGCCGCGTCCCGCACGCATCGTCGCGGAACTGCGCGTCGACCTGCCCTATCCGCGCCATCGCGGCGACCCGCGTCTCGCCGAGCTGCGCCATGAGGCGCTGCGGCATCTCGGCCTCGATGCGAGCTGGTAGATGCGCGGTGCCGTTCGCAGGATTGCCGGTGCGCGGCAAAGGCCGCGCCGATGAGCGCACCGCCGTTCGCCGACTGGGCGCTGCTGTTCCTGCAACTGCTGTATCGCGCGCAGGCCGCGTTCGCGTGCGTGCTGCATGCGGCCGGCCTGACCGGCGATGCCGACGGACAGGCCGCATGGCCCTGGGCGCACCGGATCGCGCTCGAAACGCTGCGCATCGACGCGGCGCTCACGCGCCAGCTCGCGTTCGCGGGTGCGACGAGCGCGCTCGCCGCAGCGCTGGGCTGCGGCGCGATCGCGTCGCGCAAATGGCGGGCGGCATCGGCATTCGCCGCGCTGGCCGTTGCATGGTCCGCACCGTGGCCGCCGGTGTCGCTGTGGCTCGCGCCAGCGGTGCCGACCAGTTTCCAGCGCAATCCCGCACCGTTTTCCGTCGCGAACGTGATGCGCGGCGAGCACCTGTATGCGCAGCATTGCGCGGCCTGCCACGGCGCGGACGGCCGCGGCGAAGGGCCGCTCGCGGCGACGCTCGCGCACTGGCCGCCGACCTTCGCGGGCACGCTGCTCGCGCGCCGGCTCGACGGCGAACTGTACTGGCGCGTGCGGCACGGTACGCACGACGCACGCGGCGCGGCGTCGATGCCGGGCTTTGCCGCGACGCTCGACCCGGCCGACACGTGGGCCGTGCTCGATTACCTGAAAGCGCTGTCGGCCGGCAGCGGCGCACAGGCGGAAGGTGCGTGGCCCGTACCCGTCCCGCTGCCGGCGCTCGACGTTCGCTGCGGCAGCGCCGCGCCGCAACCGCTCGCGCGCTGGCGCGAAGGCCAGCGCGTGCGCATCGTCGCGCTCGCGCCGGCCGGCACGCCGCCGCGGGAAGACCCGCGCTGGCAGACGCTGCTCGTCACCGCCGGCGACGCGCCCGCACCGCCGGCCACCGGCATGCGCGCGAACTGTGTCGCATCGACGCCCGATGCCTGGCAGGCGTTCGCGACGATCGCGGGCGTGCCGCCCGATGCGTTCGGCGGCACGCAACTGCTCGCCGACCGGCGCGGCTGGCTGCGCGCGCGGGCATTGCCGGGCAGCACGGGCTGGTCGGCATCCGACCTGCTGTGCCGCTCGGATGCCCCCGCACGCGCGCCGGCAACCGCCGCGAACGTCGATCCGCTGACCGCGCTCCTGTTGCGCGTCGATGCCGAACCCGTGCGCGACGTGCAAGCAGGGCTCCCGCACTGAATCCCCGAACCGTTTCCCCGCTCGACAGAACTTCACGATGAACCCCACCCGACGTCACTTCCTCGCACAAGCAGGCACCCTCGCCACTACCCTCACCGTCGCGCCGGCCGCGCTCCATGCGCAATCGGGCGCGCGGCCGCTGCTGCGGGCCGGCGATCAGAAAGGCGGGCTGCGCGCGCTGCTCGAAGCGGCCGGCGAACTGAACGGCCTCGCGTACGACATCTCGTGGACCGAATTCCCGGCCGCCGCGCCGCTGGCCGAAGCACTGAACGCGGGGGCCGTCGACTGCGGGCCGATCGGCGACGCGCCGGTGATCTTCGCGCTCGCGTCGGGCGCCCGCATCAAGGTGATCGCCGCGAACCGCTCCGACCCGTACGGCACCGCCGTGCTGGTGCGGCCCGACGCCACGCTGAAAGACGCCGCCGACCTGAAAGGCAAGCGCATCGGCACCACGCGCGGCTCGATCGGCCATTTCGTCACGCTGAAGGCGCTCGACGCGGCCGGCTTGCCGCCGGACGCCGTATCGTTCCGCTTCCTGCCGCCGGCCGACACGATGCTTGCGCTCGCAACCGGATCGATCGATGCGTGGGCGACCTGGGAGCCCTATACGGCGCTCGCCGAAACGAGCGGCCGCGCGCGCGTGCTCGTCGACGGCCGTGGCCTGTGGTCGGGCCTCAGCTACGTCGCGGCGACCGACGCGGCGATCGCGTCGAAGCGCGACGTGCTGCGCGACTTCCTGCAACGTGTCGTGCGCGCGCAGGTCTGGTCGTACCGGCACGTCGACGCGTATTCCGCGGCGCTCGCGCGCATCATCGGCATCCCGCCGGCGGCCGCGAAGCTGCAGTTCGAGCGCCGCAACACGCACTGGCAGCCGATCGACGCGACCGTGATCGCCGCGCAGCAGCGCACGGCCGACTTCTACCTGAAGGCCGGGCTGCTGCGCCAGCCGCTCGACGTGCGCACGACCTTCGATCTGGGCTTTGCGCTCGCGTAATGCGCAGCCGGCTGCGCGGCGGGGCGCAACCGCCCAAACGGCTTTCGCATGATCTGGCACAATCGCGATTCGATCATCCCGCCTTCGTCAGCCAGCGTCATGCCAGCCATCTCCGAACTCTTCGTCTACCCGATCAAATCCTGCGCCGGCATCGCGCTGCCGCGCGCGCAACTGCTCGAAACGGGCCTCGCGTACGATCGCCACTGGCTGATCACCACCCCCGACGGGATGATGATCACGCAGCGCACGCACCCGCGCCTCGCGCTGATCCGCACCGCCCTCGACAGCGATGCGCTCGTGCTGAACGCGCCGGGCATGCCGGAGATCCGCACGCCGCTCGACGGCGACGCGACGCCCGCCACGCCGAAGATGGCCGCGACCGTCTGGCGCGACACCGTCGACGCGATCGACACGGGCGCCGCAACGGCTGCATGGCTCACCCAATTCCTCGGCGTGCCGTTGAAGCTCGCGCGCTTCGGCGCGGATGCGCGCCGCGGCTGCAACCGCAAATGGACCGGCGACATCGATACGCACACGCAGTTCGCGGACGGCTATCCGCTGCTCGTGATCGGCCAGTCGTCGCTCGACGACCTGAACGCGAAGCTCGTCGCGAAAGGTGTGCCGGCGATCCCGATGAACCGCTTCCGCCCGAACATCGTCGTGTCGGATCTCGACGCGTATGAAGAGGATTTCCTCGAGCATCTCGACGCCGACGGCGAGACGCCCGTACGGCTGCGGCTCGTGAAGCTGTGCACGCGCTGCCCGATGCCGACGATCGACCAGGTGACCGGTGCGCCGAACCCGGACTGGCCGCACGAGCCGACCGACACGATGCAGACCTATCGCGCGAACCCGAACTACGACGACGCGCTGACGTTCGGCATCAATGCGATCGTCGTCGAAGGCGCGGGTGCGTGGCTCGAGGTCGGGCAATCGGTCGAAGCGGAGATCGGGTTCGGCGACTGAGCGTTGCGGCGGCGGCGCGCCGTTTGCGTCACCGCCATCCGCCGCGGTTGCGCCGGTCCATCGCGGCAACCGCTCTACCGCGGCGCCGGAACCGTCGGCAGCCGCACCGTGACCACCAACCCGCCGCCGTGCGCATCGGCCAGCGTCACGCTGCCCTGATGCACGCGCGCGATCTCCCGCACGATCGACAACCCGAGCCCCGTGCCCTCGACCGTCTGCGTCTTGCTGCCGCGATGGAAGCGTTCGAACACCGCGTCGCGCTCGCTGCCCGGAATGCCCGGCCCGTTGTCGATCACGTCGAGCCGCGCATGCTCGCCGTCGCGCGACACGCGCACCGTGATCACCGCGCGATCGCCCGAATAGCGGATCGCGTTGTCGATCAGGTTGCCGATCATTTCGCCAAGCAGCTCCGGTTGACCGAGCACGTCGACATCGGCCTCGTGCTCGAAACCGAGGTCGATGTCGCGCGAGCGCGCGACGGGCGACCAGTCGAGCGTCACGCTGCGCGCGAGCCGGTGCAGCGCGACCGGCTGGTGCGCGACCGCCTGGCCGCTATCCGAATCGAGCCGCGACAGCGACAGCAGTTGCTGGACGATCTTCGCGGCCTGCCGCACCGCGCCGTTCACGCGCCGCAGATGCACGTTCACGCGCGGCTGCTCGGCCGGTCGCAACGCCAGCTCGACGCCGGCCTGCACGGCCGCGAGCGGCGTCTTCAGCTGATGGGCCGCATCCGCGAAGAAGCGCCGGCGCGCGACCTGCATCCGCTGCGTGCGGCCGATGTACTGGTTGATCGACTCGACGAGCGGCGCGAGTTCGCTCGGCATGCCGCCGGTGTCGAGTGGCGTCGGATCGCCGTCGCTGCGCGCGGCGACCGTCGCCGACAGCCGGTTCAACGGCCGCAGCCCGCGCCCGACGCCGAGCCACACGATGCCGAGCGCGAGCACGACGAGCAGCCCTTCCTGCAGCAGCGAGCCCACCAGGATCTCGCGCGCGAGCGCCTGGCGCGCCTCGATCGTCTCGCCGACCATCACCCATACGATGCGCGTCTGCGCGGTCGGCACGTCGTGCACCGGCACGCGCAGCGCGGCCATGCGCAACTGGTCGCCGCGATACACGACGTCGTAGTAGCGCGTGACGAACAGCGCACCGTCGCCCTGCGGCAGCGGCAGGTCCGGATAGCCGGTGATCGTGCGGCCGTTGTCCTCGCGGATCAGGTAGTAGATCTTGCCGCCGTCGCCCGATTCGAACATCTCGAGCGCCAGATACGGCAGGTCGACCTCGATCTCGCCTTCGTTGAGGCGCACGCCTTCGCGGATCAACTTGAGCGACGACGACAGCGTGCGGTCGAACGCGACGTGCGCGGCGCTCATCGCGCGCTGGTACGTGAGCCACGAGTCGAGCGCGAGCAGCCCCAGCAGCGGCAGCAGCAGCCACAGCGCGACCTGCGTGCGCAGGTTCGGGCGGGTCATTCCACTGCCTTCGCTTCGAGCAAATAACCCAGCCCGCGCAGCGTGACGATCGCGACGCCGGTGTTCTCCAGCTTCTTGCGCAGCCGGTACACGTAGATCTCGATCGCATCCGCGTTGACCGACTCGTCGAGCCCGAAGATCTTCTCCGACAGCGTCTCCTTGTTGATCGCGCGGCCGTTGCGCAGGATCAGCACCTCCAGCACCGAGCGCTCGCGCGGCGTAAGCGACAGCGCTTCGCCGGCGAGGTGAAAGCCGCGGTCGATACTGTCATACGAAAGCGGCCCGCATTCGACCCGCGAATGCTCGTGGCCGAGGCTGCGCCGGATCAGCGCGCGGGCGCGCGCCTCCAGTTCGGTCAGCTCGAACGGTTTCGCCAGATAATCGTCGGCCCCGAGATCGAGCCCCTTCACGCGGTCCTCGACCGAGCCGTGCGCGGTGAGGATCAGCACCGGCACCGGATTGCGGCGCGCGCGCAGCCGCCGCAGCACCTCGAGCCCGTCGAGCTTCGGCAGCCCGAGATCGAGGATCACCAGCGCGTAGTCCTGCGTGCGCAGCACGTGATCCGCCGCCTCCCCGTCCGCCATGTGATCGACCGCGAAACGCGCGGCGCTCAGCGCGTCGTTCAGCGACTGGGCCAGGTTTGGGTTGTCTTCGACGAGCAGCACACGCATGGGGACCTCGGGAAATCCATGACACAAAGGACGCTATTGTGAACCCAAATGAAAGCGGGCTGAAAGTGCACCGCAATTAACATCCGCGTCACTCGAACAACACACACGCACAACTGGAGGAAGACATGCCGTTTGCACCGAAACAGCTCGCCGCCGCGCTGGCGATCGTCCTGGGCACCGCCGCCGGCGCTGCCGTCGCGCAGGTTCCGGCCGGATATCCGGGTAACTACCAAGGTGTCGTCGACGCCGCGAAGAAGGAAGGAAAACTGATCGTCTACTCGACGACCGACACGGGCCTCGTGCGCCCGCTGATCAAGGACTTCGAAAGCCTGTATGGCGTGAAGGTCGAGTACAACGACATGAACAGCACCGAGCTGTACAACCGCTACATCAGCGAGAACGCGGCCAGCAGCACCAGCGCGGACGTGCTGTGGAGCTCCGCGATGGACCTGCAGGTCAAGCTGGTCAACGACGGTCTGATGGCGTCGTACGATTCGCCCGAAAGCCCGAACGTGCCGCAATGGGCGCAATACCAGAAGCAGGCATACGGCACGACGTTCGAGCCGCTCGCGATCGTCTACAACAAGCGCCTGATCCCCGAGAACGAGGTGCCGAAGACGCGCGCCGACCTGATCAAGCTGCTCACCACGCAAGCCGACAAGTTCAAGGGCAAGGTCACGACCTACGACATCGAGAAGTCGGGGGTTGGCTTCAACTACCTGACGCAGGACGCGCACGTGAACGAGAACGTCACGTGGGAACTCGTGAAGGCGATCGGCGCGACCGGCCCGAAGCTGCAGTCGAGCACCGGCGCGATGATGGAGCGGATTTCGTCGGGCGAGAACCTGATCGGCTACAACATCATCGGCTCGTATGCATACGCGAAGGCGAAGAAGGACAAGTCGATCGGCTACGTGTTTCCGAAGGACTACACACAGGTCGTGAGCCGCCTGGCCACGATCTCGAAGAAGGCGAAGAACCCGAACGCCGCGAAGCTGTGGGTCGACTACCTGCTGTCCAAGCGCGGCCAGACGCTGATCGCGAACCAGGCGAACCTCTACGCGATCCGCACGGACGTGACCGGAGAAACGTCGGCCGCGAGCCTCACGAAGGAACTCGGCGATTCGCTGAAGCCGATCCAGATCGGCACCGGCCTGCTCGTCTACCTCGACCAGTCGAAGCGGCTCGCGTTCCTGAAGCAATGGCAGCAGGCGATCAAGCGCTGATCCGCTGAGCCGCTGACCTCGGGCCGCCCGCCGCACCGCGCGCGGGCGGCCCCTTCCCCTTACCGACTTCCTAGAGGCGGCCATCCGGATGGCCGCAGGGGCGAACTCATGCTTTCAACCAGCACACGCGGAACGGCGCCGGCCGTTCCCCCCTCCACCGGCCAGGACGGCGCGATTCCCGCGCTGCGGGCCAACGGCCTGCAGCCGCTCGCCGGCATGCTGCGCTGGATCGTCGTCGCGGTGCTGACCGTCGCGGTCGCGCTGCCGCTCGGCTTCATCCTGTTCCAGAGCCTGCTGTCCGCGCCGTTCTTCGACGCGAACAAGACGCTCGGCATCGAAGGCTTCCGCTTCATCTTCACCGACCCGGACTTCTGGTCGGCCGTGAAGAACTCGTTCATCATCGCCGGCGGCATGCTGTTCATCTCGATCCCGCTCGGCGGCATCCTCGCGTTCCTGATGGTCCGCACCGACCTGCCCGGCCGCCGCTGGCTCGAACCGCTGCTGCTCACGCCCGTGTTCGTTTCGCCGATGGTGCTCGCGTTCGGCTACGTGGTCGCCGCCGGCCCGGTCGGTTTCTACTCGGTGTGGTTCAAGGAACTGTTCGGGGTGCAGAACGTTCCCTGGAATATCTATTCGATCTTCGCGATCACGGTGATCGTCGGCCTCACACACGTGCCGCACGTGTACCTGTACTCGTCGGCCGCGCTGCGCAACCTCGGCTCGGACGTCGAGGAAGCGGCGCGCGTGACCGGCGCCCGCCCGTTCCGCGTCGCGCTCGACGTGAGCCTGCCGATGACGATGCCCGCACTGCTGTTCGCCGGCGTGCTCGTGTTCTTCCTCGGCTTCGAGGTGTTCGGGCTGCCGCTCGTGCTCGGCGATCCGGAAGGCCACCTCGTGCTCGCGACCTACCTGTACAAGCTGACCAACAAGCTCGGCGTGCCGTCGTATCACCTGATGGCCGCGGTCGCGGTGTGCATCGTCGCGATCACGTTCCCGCTCGTGCTGCTGCAGCGCCGCCTGCTGAAGACGGCGAACCGCTTCGTCACCGTGAAGGGCAAGGCCGGCCGCGCGACGGTGCTGCCGCTCGGCGTGTGGCGCTGGATCGCGCTCGCGATCGTCGCGCTGTGGCTGATGCTGACCGTGATCGTGCCGATCTCCGGCATCGTGCTGCGCGCGTTCGTGACCAACTGGGGCGAAGGCGTCGCGCTCGCCGAAGTGCTGACGCTGGCGAACTTCATCGAGCTGTTCGAACAGGACAACCTCGTGCGCGCCATCGTCAACACGCTCGGCATCGGCGTGATCGGCGGCGCGCTCGCGATCGGCTTCTACTCGCTCGTCGCCTTCGCCGGCCATCGCCGCAACGACTGGGCGACCAAACTGCTCGACTACCTCGTGCTGTTGCCGCGCGCGGTGCCGGGCCTGCTCGCCGGTCTCGCGTTCCTGTGGATCTTCCTGTTCGTCCCGGGCCTGCGCGAGCTGAAGAACTCGATGTGGAGCATCTGGATCGCGTACACGGTCGTGTGGCTCGCGTACGGGATGCGGCTCATCCAGAGCGCGCTGCTGCAGGTCGGCCCGGAGCTCGAGGAGGCCGGCCGCAGCGTCGGCGCGACGCGCAGCCGCGTGTCGCTCGACGTGACGCTGCCGCTCGTGCGCTTCGGCCTGCTCGCCGCGTGGCTCCTGATCTTCATGATCTTCGAGCGCGAATACTCGACCGCCGTCTATCTGCTGTCGCCCGGCACCGAAGTGATCGGCGCGCTGCTCGTGTCGCTGTGGGCGACCGGCGCCGTCGACCAGGTCGCCGCGCTCTCTGTCATCAACATCGCGATGGTCGGCGCCGGTCTCGGCGTGGCCCTGCGCTTCGGAGTGAAACTTCATGGATAAGCTCATCGTCGACGATCTGCATCTCAGCTACGGCGCCAACCCGATCCTCAAGGGCGTGTCGTTCGAACTGAAGGCCGGCGAAGTCGTGTGCCTGCTCGGCGCGTCGGGCAGCGGCAAGACCACGCTGCTGCGTGCGGTGGCCGGCCTCGAACAGCCGTCCGACGGGCGCATCCAGCTCGACGAGCGCGTGTTCTTCGACGGCGCGCGGCACGTCGACCTGCCCGTCGAACAGCGTTCGCTCGGCCTCGTGTTCCAGTCGTACGCGCTGTGGCCGCACCGCACCGTCGCCGACAACGTCGGCTATGGGCTCAAGCTGCGCCGCGTGGCGCCGGCCGAACAGAAACGCCGCGTGCAGGCCGCGCTCGACCAACTCGGCCTCGGCCATCTCGCCGAACGCTTTCCGCACCAGTTGTCGGGCGGCCAGCAGCAGCGTGTCGCTATTGCGCGCGCGCTCGTCTACAACCCGCCGGTGATCCTGCTCGACGAGCCGCTGTCGAACCTCGACGCGAAGCTGCGCGAGGAAGCGCGTGCATGGCTGCGCGAGCTGATCGTGTCGCTCGGGCTGTCGGCGCTCTGCGTGACGCACGACCAGACCGAAGCGATGGCGATGTCCGACCGCATCCTGCTGCTGCGCAACGGGCGCATCGAGCAGGAAGGCACGCCGGCCGAGCTGTACGGCGCGCCGCGCTCGCTGTACACGGCCGAATTCATGGGCAGCAACAACCGCATTGACGCGCGCGTCGCGGCCGTCGACGGCGAACGCGTGACGCTTGCCGGCGACGGCTGGGAGTTGCAGGCGCTTGCCCGCGACACGTTCGCGCCGGGCCAGGACGCGCAGGCCGTGATCCGCCTCGAACGCGTGCAGGTCGCCGATGGCCCGGGCGCGAACCGGCTGCAGGCCGACCTCGTCACGTCGATGTATCTCGGCGACCGCTGGGAATATCTGTTCCATTGCGGCGAGATGCGCCTGCGCGCGTTCGGCCACGTGCCGCGCGCGGCCGGCACGCACTGGATCGAATTCCCGGCCAACGACTGCTGGGCGTTCGCGAAAGCCGGCTGACCCGGGCGCGACGGCCCGCGCGCCGCCGCGCCAGCATTCCAGCGCGCATCCCGTTTCGACCCAGGATCGGCGGACGCTTCGCGGCGTCCGCCGTGGCGTGCCGCGCGCTGCGTACCCCTGCGTACTGTTTCACCCCACCCACAACAAACAAGGAGACACCGTCAATGAAGTCACGCGCAGAACATTCCCTTCGCACTGCTATCATTACCGGCTCGGCCGCCGTCGCCGGCCTCACGGCAGGCGCCGCGCACGCGCAGTCATCGGTCACGATATACGGGATCATGGATGCCGGCATCGAATACGCGAACCATGCGGCGCCGGACGGCGGCAATTCGTTCAAGCTGAAATCCGGCAACAAGAACACGTCGCGCTGGGGCTTGCGCGGCACCGAGGATCTCGGCGGCGGGCTGAAGGCCGTGTTCCGCCTGGAAAGCGGAATCGATCTCGCGAACGGTGCGTCCGACGACGGCCCCGACTCGATCTTCGCGCGCCGCGCGACGGTCGGCCTGAAAGGCAAGTGGGGCGAAGTCTCGCTCGGCCGCAACTTCACCGTCACCTACGACTACATGCTGCCGTTCGACCCGATGGGCTACGCGCAGAACTACTCGTGGGCGACGTCGTCGATGGCGACCGGCGGCCGCAAGGACGGCCTGTTCACGCGTTCGTCGAACGCCGTGCGCTACGACGGCGAATTCGGCGGCTTCAAGTTCGGCGCGCTGTACGGCTTCGGCAATGTGCCGGGCAGCGTGAAGACCAGCTCGAAGTACGACTTCGCGCTGGGCTACGAGGCCGGCCCGTTCGCGGCCGTGGTCACGTTCGACCGGCAGAACGGCGCGGCCGACAGCGTCACGCCGGCCGATACCGTCAACTACATCCAGGGCATCCACGCGGGCCTGAGCTACGACTTCGGCAACCTGAAGACGATGGCCGGCTATCGCAACTATCGACGCACGTATCACACGAGCGCCGCGAACCAGTTGAGCGACATGTATTGGCTCGGCGGGTCGTACCAGTTCACGCCGACGTTCTCGCTGGTCGCGGCCGTCTATCACCAGAACATCAAGGGCGGCAGCGATGCCGATCCGACGCTGGTGTCGGTGCGCGCGCAGTACGCGTTGTCGAAGCGCACGGTGCTGTATGCGGCCGGCGCGTTCGCGATCGCGCAGCATGGGCAGAAGGTCGGCGTGTCGCGCGATTTCGCCGGGTATGGCACCACGCAGGTTGGCGTGACGGCGGGGATTCAGCAGCGGTTTTGATTCGGGACCACTTGATGGCGCGGGCGGCGACGGGCGTCGCCGCCTGCCACCGCATGATGCGGCCATCGGCCGTCCCGCGCCATCGTGCGCTAGCGACGGGTGCGATACGGAGCCGCACATGCACGGAGCACTGTCCGCTACGGCAACATAGCCCTCAATCGATCTAACCGAGTCGGCGGTAGCTCAATTTCTCCATCGCGCTCAACGGCAGTATCGAATATCAAGGATTCCTTAGCCCATATCAATCGGACAGCATCCGGATACTCGTAAGTCCGCTCGGCAAGCAATCGCATGTCGGATGTCCGGTAGAGTCGCAAAAGGATTCGACCGTCTGCCAGATAGGCGTATCGCGCCGTGTAGTGGCCCCCATCGTTCTTCGAGAGCTCGGTATTGAACCGCGCAGCATGTGCGCGTATACGTGCATCCTTGTAGTAAGAAGCGGCGCAGCCCAGCAAAATGATGATTGTCAAACCGGAAACTAGCGCCTTCATTCCCGATTTCATTCGTGCGGCGCGCCCCTCTTGGTGCGCAAGGCTGTATAGGATAACTGTCAACATGCATGCAACGATTCCGAACAGCGCGATTGCTGCAAGCGCAACGATGCCCGCCCCTTGCATGGCGGTCGCCAAACCGTTCATTCGAAGTACACCGTTATTGGTTTGTCCAGCATAATCGGCTTGTAGTCGGAAAATATGATGAAGTCTCCACCTCGATGGTGTCTGGCTTGCCAGTCTCGGAACGAGCGATTCCGGACCGGATAGTAAACCTTACCTGGTTCATAGAGGTTTGCGACCGTACTGCCGGACACGACCGGAAAATCAAACCACGGCTGATCTGCAAGATTCGCTGCAGTGTAACTTGGCACGATAACCACACCGTTTTTGCTCCAGTGGCCCAGGTACTGGGATCGTGAATCCGCGGTCCCGTCAAAGGAATACGCATCCCTGACGTATACAACGATGTGGGTAACGGTCGCCTCCTTACGCTCGGCGTCGAAGATAACGCGAGCTACCGCCGCATACAGATTGAATGCCCCCAACGCACCGGTCAGGTCGTCAGGAACACCGGCATCCGGGATGCCGTCGCACGGCCTGCAAAGCCTTCTGCTCAAAGGAACTTTCTACAGCCGCTCGCTGAAACTGGAATCCCTTGTGTAGCTTGCGGATATCGTAGCCGCTGACCGTCCAAGGCGATATATCCCCGCGCCTGAGATAGCGACCAAGAATGTCCTTGAGGGTTTCATATGCGCGCGGGCTGTATATGTCGACATTCACGAGATTATCGTATTGCCTCTTGGCACGCGCATGCTTGAGAACCCAATCCAGTTTTATGGTGGTTCGATCGATCATCGACTCCGGGTAGAGTTCCCCGTTCTGATTGATCTCGTTCCGCTGATCTTTTGATGTAGCCGAGTAGTTGAGCTTTCCTGCAAACCACCTCTCCATCAGTTTCGCCGAAACGGGCATATGCTCTTTGCGCATGGCATCGGGAATTTGCTGAATATCGAAAGGCGGCACCACCCTTTCCTTCTCGATCGGCTTCGGTTGTTTGGGCGGGACAGGCGTATCCAGCCACTTCTTGATGCGAGAAAGCGCAGCCGCAACCCTTTCGATGTCGTCCACCATCTTGTCGAGCGAATCGCGCTTGTCGACCCGCTCGATGGGCGATAGATTGCTCCGGTGACGACTCGCTCACCGGCGGAGCCATTGCTAGTGACAGGCCGAGCTCACACGCCGGAATGCCCCCATCGTCCCCGTCGCATAGCTTCCATTTCCAAACCAGCTTGTTGATCCTGAAGTACGGAATCCTGTCGTTATCGCGCACCGTGCTATCCCTCGCGTTGTGGAATCCCCGAACTTACAGATCCACTCACCGCCTCACAATGTACGGCATGTGCCATTCATCAAAAATCGCGGATTCGACGGAGTCGCGAACGCGAAGCGTTCCGCATCACCTGACATGGATTCCATATGTATTAGTTCGTTTCTGGCGGAAAACGCATGTCCTGGAACAAGCTCCAGGCAGTCTCGCGGTGTAGGACAAGGCATCCAAGTATCGTTGCCAATTGTGAACGGTGGCCGCGTCATTCGTAGCCCATCCCAAACGCTTTCGCTTGCCGACCCAACTCTTCCATCGCATTGGCGCTCGCCTGATCGCGTTCGGTCTTGTAACGCATCAGATCGGAAAAGCGCACACGTCGATGCTTGCCGGTCTTGTGATACGGCAGCGCCTTCGATTCGAGCAGCTTGATCAGGTGCGGGCGGCACCTCACGCTCCGCCGGCAAGAGCGTACGGACATCGAGGTATGGGGCCTCGCGCACTCTCAAGCGGGTTCTCAAATGCGCCATCTTATTTGCAATAACGAAATTCGATAGGCCCCTTATAAGGCTAGCCAACCTCGATATCACTCAATACGCTCCGTCAACCGTCTTCTGGTCCTTCCCCTGGGAGAGCGGCGACCGCTGCACGCTGGTCGCCGTTCAGTCGGCGCCCATCACGAACACCGGGCGAACCCGGCTATCCGTATCGCTCCAGTGCTCACCGACCGCCGACAGCGGCACCGCCCGCGTGTCGATCGTCAGCCGTGCCGGCCCGGCCGCGGCGAACACGCCGCGCACGGCGGCGAGCAGCCCGGCCGGCGACACGCTGCCTAGGCCGCTGCCCATCAGTTCGACCGCGGTCGCCCGCAGCACGGCGCCGGGCACCAGCAAGTCCGCGCCGCCGATCGATCCGATCTGCACGAAACGCAGCCGCCGGCCGCCGGGTGTCGCTTTCGCGGCCGCGCCCAGCAGCGTCTGCGCGCTGGCGCCCCACAGATAGTCGAGCACCACGTCCACCCCGGCGCGGAAATGCGGTTCCAGCGCCCGCGCCAGATCGGCATCGTCCTGCTGCAGCGACACGACGGCGTCCGCCCCGGCACTCAGCAATGCCTCTAGCGCAACCGCGTTGCGGCCCGTCGCAATCACTTTCGCCGCACCGAGATGCTTCGCGATTCGCACTGCGAGCCGCCCCGACGTTCCCGTCGCACCGTTGACGAGCACCGTCTCGCCCGCGACGAAGCGCGCGCGTTCGATCAGCGCCGCCCACGACGACATCCCGGGAATCGCGATCGCCGCGGCCGTGATGTCATCAAGCCCGTCCGGCAACGGCACGCATTGGGCGTCGGGCACGATCGTGCGTTCGGCCATCGCGCCGAACGGCACGGGGGCGCCGAAGAAGTAGACGCGCCGACCGTCGTCGAGACGCCCCACGCCGTCGACACCGACGACGAACGGATAGCGCCGCTCCGACGAATAGTGCGTGCCGGCCGCACGCCCCTGCGCAAGCCGGCTCAGTGCGGACGCCGTCACGTCGATCAGGCAGTGGCCCGGCATCGCGTGCGGCGCGTCGAATTCCATATGAACGGGACGCTCGCCGGCGCCCGTCACGACTGCTGCTTTCATGGTGGTTCCTTCAATCTGGACGGTGGATTTTTACCGGGCATCGAGCCACGCACGCAACGCGGGATCGCGCACTTCCAGCACGTCGAACAGGCCGAGCGCGCGCAGCGCGGGCAATGCGTCGATCGTGTCGGCTTCCGCGCGCGAGCGCTCGGCGGGCGCCGCGTGCGGATCGGTCAGCACCCGCGCGTTGGCCAGGAACGCGCCGACGGTGCCCTTGCGGATCGTCGTTCCGCCGGCCTCGATTCGGTCGGCGTGGTCGGGGAGAAGGTGTTCGGCTCGCATCGTGCAATCCTCCAGTGGTGGTCGATGGAGGCAGTGTAGGCGTGCAACACGGGCCGATCTCCGGTATAAAAGCCATTCGATACCGAAATCCCGCCATGTCCGATCCATTGCTGCCTGCCCACCTCGTCACGTCCGACGACGGCCCGTTCGTCGTTGCCGCCGCACTGACGCAGCGCGACCCGCGCGTGACCCCGTCGCACACGCATGCGCGCGGCCAGCTGGTCGGCGCGCAGAGCGGGCTGGTGACGATCGGCCTCGACGATCAGGAGTGGGTCGTGCCCGCGATCCACGCAATCTGGATTCCGCCGCATTGCCGGCATTCGCTGCACTCGTTCGGGCCCATTTCCGGCTGGTCGGCGTTCGTCGCCGAAGCGCGCTGCGCGGCGCTGCCGAATACCCCGCGCGCGATTCGCACGACGCCGCTGTTGCGCGAGGCCGTGCAGCGTGCGGCGAGTTGGGACGACTCGGAACTCAATGACGCGCAAACACGGATCGCCGACGTGATCCTCGATGAAATCGCGTCATCCGAGGTCGAAGCGCTGGGACTGGTACGACCGCAGGATCCACGGCTCATGAGGATCACAGATGCGCTTGCGGCCGATCTCGCGGACAACCGGCGGCTGGAGGAATGGGCCGACTGGGCCGGCATCGGCGCGCGCACGATGAGCCGGCGCTTCGTCGCCGAGACGGGGCTGACGTTCGCGCAATGGCGTCAGCAGGCAAGGCTGCTGCGGGCGCTGGAGAAAATTGCCGACGGCGTGCCGGTCACGACGATCGCGCTCGATCTCGGCTACGACAACGTCAGCGCGTTCATCGACATGTTCCGGCGGGCGATGGGGACGACGCCGGGAAGGTATATGGAAGCGGGACGGCGAGCGGGTTAACGGACGCCATGCTTGAATGAAGCGGGCCATGTGCGACATGGCTGGCAAGCAGGGATCCGTGATGCGACGACCTGCCGTTCTCGTGCGAGGCGGCGCGCCCCGCGCTCATTGCAAGTAACGCGCGGCGTCGAGCATCGCGTCGGTCAAGCTCGGCGCTGCTTCGTCAATACGTCCCGTCGCCCGCCTTCACGGCCTCGCCCTTCTCCTTGAACCGCGCCGCCAGCGCCTGCGCACTTCTCGCCAGCAGCGTCGTATCCACACCGACCGCGACGAACAGCGCCCCCGCTTCCAGATACCGTCGCGCCGCCGCCTCATCCGCGCTCAGAATGCCCGGCGCGTTGCCGGCCGCCTTGATCGCGCGGATCGCGCCGTCGATCGCGGCCTGCACGTCCGGGTGCCCCGGATTGCCGAGATGCCCGAGATCGGCCGCCAGGTCGGCCGGCCCGATGAACACGCCGTCCACGCCTTCGACCCGCGCGATCGCATCGATCGCGTCGAGCCCCGCGCGCGTCTCGACCTGCACGAGCACGGCCATCTCGTCGTTCGCGCGGTGCAGGTAATCACCGACGCGATTCCACCGCGACGCGCGCGCGAGCGCACTGCCCACGCCGCGAATGCCATGCGGCGGATAACGCGTCGCGGCCACCGCCGCGCGCGCTTCGTCCGGGCTCTGCACCATCGGCACGAGCAGCGTCTGCGCACCGAGATCGAGCACCTGCTTGACGATCACCGGATCGTTCCACGGCACGCGCACGACCGGATGCGACGGATACGGCGCGATCGCCTGCAACTGCGCGAGGATCGTCGGCACCGTATTCGGCGCATGTTCGCCGTCGATCAGCAGCCAGTCGAAACCGGCGCCCGCGACGACTTCGGCGCTGTACGGATTCGCGAGGCCGAGCCACAGCCCGAGCTGCGCGTCGCCGCGCGCGAGCGCGGCCTTGAATACATTGGACGGAATCTGCATCGCTCGCTCACCTCACTCGAAGTAGCACTGGATCGTTCCGAGCGGGCCGTAGTCGACGCTGAACGTGTCGCCCTGGCGCGCCGCGCATGGCCGCGTGAACGAGCCGCCGAGCACGATCTGCCCCGGTTCCAGCGCGACGTCGAATCGCGACAGCCGATTGGCGAGCCACGCGACGCCATTGGCCGGATGGTTCAGCACGCCGGCCGCGACGCCCGTTTCCTCGACCACGCCGTTGCGTGACATGATCGCCGCGACCCAGCGCAGGTCGACGTCCTGCGGCCGCACGGGCCGCCCGCCGATCACGACGCCCGCGTTCGCCGCGTTGTCGGCGATCGTGTCGAACACCTTGCGCGGCCGCTTCGTATCGGGATCGATCGACTGGCTGCGCGCATCGATGATCTCGAGCGCCGGCACCACGTAGTCGACCGCGTCATACACGTCGAAGATCGTGCAATTCGGGCCCGTGAGCCGCTTGCCAAGCACGAATGCAAGCTCGACCTCGACGCGCGGCACGATGAAGCGCGCGGTCGGGATCGTGCCGCCGTCGTCGAAGAACATGTCGTCGAGCAGCGCGCCGTAATCGGGCTCGTCGATCTGCGACGTGTTCTGCATCGCCTTCGACGTGAGGCCGATCTTGTGCCCCTTGAGCGTGCGGCCTTCCGCGAGCTTCAGGGCCACCCACGCGCGCTGGATCGCATACGCGTCGTCGATCGTGATGTCGGGATGGTCGAGCGAGATCTGGCGGATCTGCGTGCGCTCGCGCTCGGCGTCGTGCAGACGGTGCGCGAGCTGGTCGATGATGGCGGGTTCGAGCATGGTCGGATCCGGAATGGGTTCAGCCGACCCGCTTGTAGCGGGCGTGAATGTTGTTGTGCTTGTACGAGCCGCTTTCGCTGAACTCGGTCAGCTCCATCGACAGCGCCAGATAGCGCTTCGCGTACAGCTCCGCGAAATGCGTGTTGATCGCGTCGAACAGCGCGTCGCCCGCGGCCTTTTTAGTCTCGTCGCTGCGGCCCGAGCCGATCTTCAGCGTCACGTGGACGAACGCGTCGTCCCCGCTGCCGTCGGCGACGCAGTAGTCCTGCAGCTCGATCGCGCGCGAGCGGATGCCGCCCGTCGGGAACACGCCGCCCTGCGCGATCAGCGTTGCGTTGATCGTGCGCAGCAGCGTGGGGATGCGCGCGTCGTCCCGGATGTTCGCGGTGTATTCGACGACGATGTGTGGCATGGCAACGCTCCGGTCAGGTGATGCGGCGCTCAGGCGAGCGGGAAGATCGCGTTGATCTGCCCGGTGCCCGAGCTCGCGAAATAGTCGGTGACGATCTCGACGGGCTTGTCGTAGCGGTCCCAGCCGAGCAGGCCGAGCAGCATCGCCGTGTCGTGCATGCCGCCTTCGCCGTGGCAATGCACGTTGTACTCGGGCAGCATCGCGCAGAAGGTCTTGAAATCGCCCTGCTTCCACAGCTCGACCACCCGCAGGTCGACCTGCCGGAAGAATTCGCGGCTGATCTGGTGGATCGATTCCTCGGGGCTGCCGTTGTCGTTGAAGCGATGCGACAACGAGCCGCTCGCGAGGAACGCGACGTTCGAATCGCTCTTCTCGATCGCTTCGAGCAGCGCCTCGCCGAAGCGGCGGCTCTCGTCGAGCTGATGCCACATGCACCAGCCGGCGATCGACACGACCTTGAAGTGCTGGTCGCCGTTCATGTAGCGCATCGGCACGAGCGTGCCGTATTCGAGCTCGAGGCTGTCGATCTCGTGCGCGCGCGTCGCGATCCCGCGCGCGCTGGCCGTCTCGGCAATCAGGCGGCCGAGCGCCGGATTACCCGGATACGCGTACTGCATGTCGCGGATGAAATGCGGCAGCTCGTTGCTGGTATAGGTGCCGCCGAACCTCGCATTGCAGTTCACGTGGTAGCCGGCGTTGACGAGCCAGTGCACGTCCGACACGACGATCGTGTCGACGCCGAGCGCACGGCAGCGCTCGCCGATCAGCCGATGACCGCGGATCGCCGCGTCGCGGCAGCCGTGATGTTTGCCGGGCAGTTCCGACAGATACATCGACGGCACGTGCGTGATCTTCGCGGCGAGGGACAGTTTGCCCATCGTTCAAGTCTCCTGTCGGCCGGAGTTAGCGCTTTAGCGGTTACTCCGGCCCCATGCTTGGCCGGCGTGCCGGCCAAGGAATCGTTCCTTCTTGCGGCGCAACCCACCGCGCCGTTACACGCCCCAGCGGGGAATGTGATGCGAACCCATCGAGATGCACACGTTCTTGATTTCCGCGAACACCTCGAAGCTGTACTCGCCGCCCTCGCGTCCGGTGCCCGACTCCTTCACGCCGCCGAACGGCTGGCGCAGGTCGCGCACGTTCTGGCTGTTCACGAACACCATGCCGGCCTCGATGCCGCGCGCGAGACGATGCACCTTGCCGACGTCCTGGGTCCAGATGTACGACGCGAGCCCGTAGGCGGTATCGTTCGCCAGCCGCAGCCCTTCTTCCTCGTCGTCGAACGGGATCAGGCATGCGACCGGCCCGAAGATCTCTTCCTGCGCGATGCGCATCCGGTTGTCGACGTCCGCGAACACGGTCGGCCGCACGAAGTTGCCGTTGCGCAGATGGCCCGCGAGGCCCGCCGGCTTGTCCGCGCCGCCCGCGACCACGCGCGCGCCCTCCTGCTCGCCGATCCGGATGTAGCCGGTCACCTTCTCCCAGTGCTGGCGCGTGATCATCGCGCCGAGCTGCGTAGCCGGATCGGACGGGTCGCCCACCACCAGGTGGTTCGCGCGACGCGCGAATTCCTGCACGAAACGATCGTAGATCGTTCGCTGTACGAAGATCCGCGAGCCCGCCGTACAACGCTCGCCGTTGATCGAGAAGATCGTGAACAGCGACGCGTCGAGCGCGCGATCGAAATCGGCATCGTCGAAGATCAGCACCGGCGACTTGCCGCCGAGCTCCATCGAATACTTCTTCAGGCCCGCGCGTTCCATGATCCGCTTGCCCGTGACCGTGCCGCCCGTGAATGACACCGCACGCACGTCCGGATGGCGCACCAGCGCATCGCCGGCGGTCGCGCCGTAACCTTGCACGACGTTCAGCACACCCGGCGGAATGCCGGCTTCGAGCGCGAGCCGGCCGAGCTGGTCGGCCGTCAACGGCGACAGCTCCGACATCTTCAGCACGGCCGTGTTGCCGAGCGCGAGACACGGCGCCGTCTTCCAGGTCGCGGTCATGAACGGCACGTTCCAGGGCGACACCAGCGCGCACACGCCCACCGGCTGGTACAGCGTGTAGTTCAGCATCTGGTCGTCGACCGGATAGGTACGGCCGTTCATCTGCACACACACTTCCGCGAAAAAGTTGAAGTTCTCGGACGCGCGCGGAATCAGCTGCTTGCTCGTCTGCGCGATCGGCAAACCGGTGTCCTGCGTCTCGAGCGCGGCGAGCATCGGCACGTTCTTCTCGATCAGCTCACCGAGCTTGCGCATCAGCTTCGCGCGCTCCTTCGCGGGCGTGTTCGCCCACTTGGGGAACGCTGCCTTCGCCGCGCGCACGGCCGCATCGACTTCCGCCTCGCCGGCCGACGCGACGTCGGTGATCACGTCGCCCGTCGCGGGGTTCAGCGTCGTGAAGGTCTCGCGGCTCTCGACTTCGCGGCCGTCGATCCAGTGCTTGATGGTCATGTGCTCTCCTTGGGCGACGGGCTCAGCCGGCGCGATAGTAGTCTGCTTCGCCGACGATCGTGTTCACGAGCCGGCCGATCCCTTCGATTTCCGTCACGACCTCGTCGCCCGGCTGCGTGTCCGCGAGCCCTTCCGGCGTGCCGGTCAGGATCAGGTCGCCCGGCGAGAGCGTCATGAAGCCGCTGATGTGCTCGATCAGCGCGGGCACGTCGAAGATCATGTCGCGCGTGCTGCCGCGCTGCGTCTCCTGGCCGTTGACCGTCGTGCGCAGCATCAGATTGCCCGCATCGCCGATCTCGTCGCGGCTGACGAACCACGGCCCGAGCGGCGTGCAGGTGTCGCGATTCTTCACGCGCAGGTTCGGGCGGTAGTAGTTCTCGAGATAGTCGCGGATCGCGTAGTCGTTCGCGACCGTGTAGCCGGCGACGTGGTCGATCGCCTGCGCACGGCTCACGTTGCGCGCCGGACGGCCGATCACGACGGCCAGCTCGCACTCGTAGTGCATGTGCGTCGCATCCGTCGGGCGCACGGTGCGCGACCGGTGGCCGATGAACGTGTTCGGCCCCTTCAGGAAGATCAGCGGCTCGCTCGGCGCCTTGAACGCGAGTTCCTTCGCGTGGTCCGCGTAGTTCAGACCGAGCGCGAACGTCGTGCGCGGCGCGACGGGCGGCAGCCACGTCACCTCGCCTTCGGCGAGCACGCGCCCCGTGTCGAGCCGGATCGCGCCGTCGCCGGCCGGCGCGGCCGCATGCAGGGCGCCGTTGTAGATCACGCGTGCCGTCTTCATCGTGCGCCCTCCGCAATCAGCGTATGCCGCAACGTGCCGATGCCGGCGGCCGTAATCTCGATCGTGCTGCCCGCGCGGGCGCGCGGTGCGCCGCCCGCGACGCCGAGCAGCAGCACGTCGCCTGCGTCGAACGACATGAAGGCCGTCACGTCGGCGATCAGTTCGCGCACCGGGCGAATCAGCGTGGCCGTCGACGCGGACACCGCCGTGTCGCCGTCGATCCGCACGGTCAGGCCGATCGCGTCGACGTCGCCGAGCGCCGCCGCCACGATCGCCGGACCCAGCGGGCAAAAGCCGTCGCGGCACTTGAAGCGCACGGCGGGACGGTAGTAATCGGGATGCGGCACCGACACGTCGCTCGCGAGCGTGAAGCCGTGCACGTAGTCGAGCGCCTGCGCGGCCGGCACGCGCGTCGCGCGTCGCGAGAACACGACGGCCACCGACGCGCCGATCTCCAGCGCATCGACGCCGGCCGGCACCACGACGGCCGCGCCGTCCGCCGCATGCGTGTTGGCCGGCTTGATATACAGGATCGGCGCCTGGGGCGGGCGGCCGTAAGGCGGCGCGTGCACGGCGTCGCCGAGCGCGTCGAATGCCGCACGCTCGTTGAGCAGCGCGCCGTAGACAGTACCGATGGCGACCGGCAGCGGCGGCGCCGCGGCGGTCCTGCAAGACAGCTCCATGCGTCATTCCCCTGCCGCGCGTCGCGGCGCATCGTCAATACTTAACATCTTAAGTAAACAATCGTGCGCTGACAACCTCGATTACCCTGATTCACGAAATTCGTCACCATCGGCTGTTAAGATTGATGCGTCCCCGTCCATTCCCCACCCCGATGAACCGTACGCTCGACCATCGCAACCTGGCCATGCTGCTGCTCGAGGCCCGCGAAACGCTGATGGGCCTGTTCCGCCCCATTCTCAAGGAATTCGCGCTGACCGAACAGCAATGGCGGATCATCCGCGTGCTCGACGGCGAGCCGGCGCATGCGCTCGAAGCGGGACAGATCGCGCGCCGCTGCTGCATCCTGAGCCCGAGTCTGACGGGCGTGCTGGAACGGATGGAACGCGACGGCCTGATTACGCGCACGCGCGCGCAGGAGGATCAGCGCCGGCTGCTGGTGAGCCTGACGCCGCAAAGCAGGAAACTCGTGACCGAAATCGGTCCGCGCATCGACGAGCAGTACCGTCAGCTCGAAGCGCGTTTCGGCCAGGACGGCCTCGACGACGTCTACCGTGCGCTCGATCGGCTGATCGAGCTCGGCAACGCGTCGTAGCACCTGCCGTCACCGGGCCGCGGCGCAGCGGCGAACCTGAACCGGCAGGCCCCGGATCACGCGGGCGGTCAGTGCAGCGCGCCGCGCATCAGCTCGGTCACCGCGACGCCGCGCGACGTGCGCATGCATTCCTCGACGTAATCGATGAACGGCAGCGGCTCGAAATCGATTTCGTCGCGCACGCGGCGGTTGTCGAATACGCGGTCGACCGTCGCGAATTCCGCGCAACGCTGCAACGCCCGGCCGATCACGCGCTCGAGCGCCGGATCGGACCGCCCGAGCACGTCACGCACCACGAGCGGCAGTTCGGCCGGCGCGCAAGCGGCGTAGCGCGGCGCGCCCGTCATGCCGGCCGCTTCGTCCATCGCGCGCACGATCTGCGCGACCTGCGGCGCCTGGTCGCCGGCCGACACGTGGTACACGTCGTGCATCAGCGTCGATTTCACGGCCAGCAGCATCGTCGCACGCGCGACGTCGTCGACCGCCACGATGTCGATGCGCGTCATCGGCCGCGCGGTGAAGCGGCGCGCCGCGTGCGCGACGCGGAACATCCAGAACGAATTCGGCGCGGGACGCGTGCCGAGCACCGTGTGACCGACGACGTGCGACGGACGCACGACGACGAGCGGCAGCCCGAGTTCGCGCAGGCGCTGTTCCGTTTGCGCCTTCGCGTGCAGGTAGTCCGCCGCCAGCACCGCGCCGGGCAGCCCGTCGCCGCCCTGCACCGCGCCGCTCGCCGCCACACCTGTCGCATCCTCGTGCACGATCCCGCCGCGACCCGCGTGCGCATACGCGGTGCCGACATACACGAAACGCTGCAGCCGCGGCGTGTGCGCGAAGCGAGCGGCGAAGCCCAGCGAGTCGGCGATGTCCGCCTGCAGGTGCGCGCCGTCGGCCGGCGACGCATGGCCCGCGCAGTGGATCACGTGCGTCGCGCCGGCGAGACGCGGCGCGTCGGCGCCCTGCCAGACATCGCCGAGCGCGCCGACGACCACGTTCGCGTCGCCCAGACGCGACGCCCAGTACGGCGCGAGCCCCGCGCGCAGCGCCGCTTCGCGCAGACGCGCGACCGCATGGCCGCGATTCTCGGCGCGCACGACGCACACGATCCGCTCGAGCAACCCTGCGTTGACGAGCGCCGTGAGCACGGTGCTGCCGATGAAGCCGGTGGCGCCGGTGAGCACCAGGTGGCCGACGTTGGCCGCCGCGACCGGTGCGCTGGCCGGCGACACGAGGCTCGTGCGCCAGTTGAGCGACAACGCGGTTTTCCAGATCAGCACGATAGTCTCCTTCGAAGAATCGGCCGGACAGCGCGGCTGCCCCGGATGGCGAGGTCGCGCGCGGCACTCGGCCGGGCCGGGGCCGACGCTCGCCCCGGCAGTCCCGATCGCGCTGCGGCCCGCGATCGCGTCGATCGCGTGTCGGCAGCGCGCCATGGACGGGCGTCCTCGGCGCAGGATCGGGAAACTCGCAGTGTGGGGTGCGATCCGCCGCAAGTCTGTCCCGAAAGTTTCGTGAAAGTGTGAGGATTTGTACGCGAATGTCGGAGTGTGTCGTGCCGGCTGGCTGCCAGATCGTTCCAACGTCCGGTCGGTCGGCATTCGCGGCGCGTGCGCGGCGAGTTGGCCGGGTGCCCTTCGGGCCATCGCTTCGGCGCGCGCCCTCGACCCGGACTTCCCCCGAGTCATCGCATGTCCGCGGTACGCCATCATGCGGTCACGGCGCGTGCATCGCGCTGCCGCCTCCGTTTGCACGCGGCGTCGGATCGCGATGAATCGTCAGACGTCGTTCCATCTGGAAACGCCAATAAAATTAACCGGGATTTATTGAGGATTATCACTTGCGTTTCACTGCAGTCTATCTAGACTGTTCAAACCCAAACGGTCAAATGTGTCTTTTTCTTCAGGAGACGATCCAATGCGCCTCACTATTCGCATTAATGGCAGCGAATCGGCAACCCGACACGCGTTCGCAGTGTTGTGGGTCGATACCGACGAGGGGCTGTGGTCGCGCGAGGCACACCAGGGCATCGATCTTCCGACCTGGGGCAAGGTTCGGGATGTAGAGGGCGCCATGGCCCTCTGCCCGGCCGACGGCGGGAAAGCGGTGTGCCAGTTGAAGGGCCTGTCCTCCAGTGCGACGCAGCGCGAGCACGGGCCCGCGGTGCTCGCCGGCGAGCACCCCCAAGGCGCGTGGCGCCTGCAGGCGGTCGATCGCTCGAAGGTGGATTCGGAAAACCACGAATTTACTTCCGTCGCGCGCTAGATATTTCTGGCGGCATTCCTCTGCGGTTTTCGGGTTTATTCCGGTTTCCGCGATATTCATTTCGATATTCAGAAATAAAGTCGCCTCGCTTCGAGGCGCTTTTTATTTTCCGGTCTCGAAATTAATCGGGGACGGGTTAATCGAGCGCGCGCTCGATTTTCGTCGAGCGCCGCGCCGCCCTTCCGGCCTCCCTCCCGCTTTTCCCCGCCGTCCCCGCTCCCGCCGCGCCTCTTTTACGGGGCCGAAACACACTTTCCCCACACAATGTTTACCCATTTATTACAATCGCATTATTCAGACTGACTTGCCGCCGCCCGGCGGCCCGACCCGGCCCTTGCATGAGCGTGAAAAAGAAGACCCACCCCGCCGATCCGTACGCCGCCGCGACCAAGCATCCGATGCTCGCGTCGCGCCTGCCGATGTGGCGCTCGAAACTGGTCGTGATCATGGTGTCCCTCGGATTCGCCGCGCTGATCGGACGCGCGTTCTGGGTGCAGGTCGCGAACCAGGATTTCTATGTCGGGCAAGGCCAGAAGCGCTACCAGCGCACGATCGAGCTCGACGCGATGCGCGGCCGCATCGTCGATCGCAACGGCGCGATGCTCGCGGTCAGCCTGTCGACCTATGAAATCTGGGCGAACCCGAAACAGGTCGCCGACATCGACTATCCGCAGCTCGCGAAGCTGCTCGACATGCCGCTCGCGGAAATAAAACGCCGCCTGCGCAACGACCGTACGTTCGTGCTGCTGAAGCGGCAGGTCGACGCCGATACCGCGGGCCGGCTCGACAAGCTCGCGATCGACGGCATCACGCAGATCGCCGATTCGAAGCGCTTCTATCCGGAAGGCGAATCGGCCGCGCACGTGGTCGGCTTCACCAACGTCGAGGACAAGGGCCAGGAAGGCGTCGAACTCGCGGCGAATGCGCGGCTGTCGGGTACCTCCGGGCAGCGCGAGGTGATCCGCGACCGGCTCGGGCGCATCGTGTCCGACACGCGTCCGCTCGTCCCCGCGCAGCACGGCGCGACGATCGAACTGACGATCGACCGGCGCATCCAGCAGCTCGCGTTCAGCCAGCTCAAGGCCGCGGTGCTCGAGAACAACGCGGTGGCCGGCAGCGTCGTCGTGCTCGACGCGCAGAACGGCGAAATCCTTGCACTCTCGAACTACCCGACCTTCGATCCGAACGATCGCTTCCGGCTGACTGGCCAGCAGTTGCGCAACCGCGCGGTGATCGACACGTTCGAGCCCGGTTCGACGATCAAGCCGCTCGTCGTCGCGCTGTCGATCGACGAGCGCAAGGTTACGCCGAACACGATCATCAACACGTCGCCCGGCACCTACAAGATCGGCCCGGCCGTGATCCACGACACGTCGAACCACGGCTCGCTGACCGTGTCGCAGGCGCTGCAGAAGTCGAGCAACGTCGCGCTCGCCAAGCTGGCGCTGAACCTGCCCGCCGAAACGATCTGGAACAAGTACCAGGAATACGGGATCGGCCGCGCGCCGGAGCTGACGTTCCCGGGCGTCGCGTCGGGCCGCCTGCGCGGCTACAAGCGCTGGCGGCCGATCGAGCAGGCGACGATGGCGTACGGCTACGGGCTGTCGATGTCGCTGCTGCAGATCGCGCAGACGTACACCGCCTATGCGGGCGACGGCACGCTGCACCCGGTGTCGCTGCTGAAGAACGGCACCGACCCGCTGACGATGGATGCCCGTCGCGGCCACCGCGTGACGTCGCCGCAAACCGCGGCGGCGATCCGCTCGATGCTCGAGTCGGCGGTCGGTGAAGGCGGCACGGGGCGCCGCGCGCGCGTCGACGGCTACCGGATCGGCGGCAAGACGGGCACGGCGCGCAAGCAGGTCGGCGCGACCTATGCGAAGGGCAAGTACCGCGCACTGTTCGCGGGGATGGCGCCGATGAGCAACCCGCGCCTGATCGTCGCGGTGATGATCGACGAGCCGCGCGGCAAGGGCTACTACGGCGGCACGGTGGCCGGCCCAGTGTTCTCGTCGATCACGAGCGGCGCGCTGCAGTTGCTCGGCGTGCCGCCCGATGCGCCGGTCGAGCCGACGCCGAGTGCGCCGGCCAAGGGCGCGGCCCCGCAGAAGCCGGTCGCGGCGCCGAAGGCCGCGACGCCACCGAAGACGGCAGCCGCGCAGAAGGCGGCGACGCCGGTGAAGACGGCCGCGCAATCCGGCGCGACCGCACAGGCGAAGGCGGCAGGCTGAAACCTGCTGGGTGATAGCGGGCGCGGCGGCGGGCGAATGCGTCCGCTAGTCGCCGCGTCGAATGCCGCTCATGCGCGCTGTCGCTGTGCCGACAGCCGGCGCAGTCCCGACAGCCCGCGCGATCCCGCTGCCCGCGCGAACGCGGCCGGGCGTGTGACAGGGCCGTCGAATACGCGCATGCGCAACCGTCAATGCGCAGCCGCCACCGGCTTAACCATCCGGCCGAGCACGTGCTCGGTCATCCCGCGCGCGAGTTCGCTCTCGCCCATGAACACGGTGCCGACGCCCTCGCTCGACAGCAAGTCGGCCTCGTCGCCGCTGTTCGTGCACAGCACGACCTCCAGCGTCGGATTCAGCGTGCGCGAGATCTCGACGATCTGCCGCACGTCGAATACGTCCGGCAGCGTGACGACGAGCATCCCCGCACGCGCGATATGCGCCTGCACGAGCACGACCGGCTCGATCGCGTCGCCGGACACGGCCGCGACGCCGTCCGCGCGCAGCTTCTCGACGAGTTCGCGGTTCTGCTCGACGACGACATAGGCGATCCCGCGCTCGTCCAGCGCATGCGCGATGCGCGCGCCGACCTTGCCGTAGCCGACGATCACGACCTGACCGGTCAGGTGCGTCTGCGGCGTCGACATCGGCAGCGCGGCGAGCGGATCGTCGCGTGCCTCGAGCTTGCGCGCGAACGCCGAATGCTTGCGAATCCAGGCGAGCGCCGGATCGATCATCGCGAACAGCAGCGTGTTCATCGCGATCGAGATCAGCGCGACCGCGAGAATCAGGCTCTGCCCCTCGGCCGACAGCAACCCGAGGGCCCGGCCGAGACCGGCGAGGATGAACGAGAACTCGCCGATCTGCGCGAGGCCCGCGCCGACCGTCAGCGCGGTGTTCAGCGGATAGCGGAACGCAATCACGAGCGCGACCGCCGCGAGCGTCTTGCCGATCAGCACGATCGCCGCGACCTCGATCACGTGCAGCGGCTGGGTGAGCAGCACCGTCGGGTCGAACAGCATCCCGACCGAAATGAAGAACAGCACCGAGAACGCGTCGCGCAGCGGCAGCGTCTCGTCGGCCGCGCGCCGGCTGAACTCCGACTCGCGCATCATCATCCCGGCGAAAAACGCGCCAAGCGCGAACGACACGTCGAACAGCTTCGCCGCGCCGAACGCAATGCCGACCGCTGCCGCGATCATGCACAGCGTGAACAGCTCGCGCGAACCGGTGCGCGCGACGAGCCACAGGATGCGCGGGAACACGCGCTTGCCGACCACGAGCATCAGCACGATGAACGCGGCGACCTTCAGCATCGTGACGCCGAGCGTGCCCCACACGCTGCCGCCGGCCGCGTGCGCGTCGCCGGGCGGCGTGCCGCCGAGCAACCCCGCGACGGGCGGCAGCAGCACGAGCACGAGCACCATCACGAGATCCTCGACGACGAGCCAGCCGACCGCGATGCGTCCGTTGACCGTCTCGACGAGCCCGCGCCCTTCGAGCGCGCGCAACAGCACGACGGTGCTCGCGACCGACAGCGCGAGCCCGAACACGAGCGCCGCGCCGAGGCTCCAGCCCCACGTGAGCGCAAGCCCGCCGCCGAGCAGCGTCGCGACGGTAATCTGGACGACTGCCCCGGGCAGCGCGATCTTGCGCACCGCGAGCAGATCGCCGAGCGAGAAATGGAGGCCCACGCCGAACATCAGCAGCATCACGCCGACTTCGGCAAGCTGCTGCGCGAGCGACAGGTCGCCGACGAAACCGGGCGTGCCGGGGCCGATTACGATACCGGCGAGCAGATAGCCGACGAGCGGCGGCATTTTCAGCAGCGACGCGAGGTAACCGAAGATCATCGCGAGACCGAAACCGGCCGCGAGCAACGCAATCAGGCTGACGTCATGAGGCATCCCCCCTCCCAGGATCTTGTAACTAATTAGTAAGGTTCAAGAGCCAAAGGATAAGGGATGAGGCGCAAGAATGGCGCGCCACCGCGAAATTTTCACGCGGCGGCGCGCCATTGCGGGGTACAGCCCCGGTCGGAAGCAACGCGTCGCCGTGCCGGCCGGCGCCGCGAGAGGGATCACCCGGGCGCGGCCGGCTGCCCCGCCCGCCCGCGTCAGCGGGATGCCTGCGGGAACCGGGCGCCCGGCGGCGGCTCCGGTCGCGTCGACCGCACGCTCTTGCGCACCTTCGCGACCTGCGCGGCCGTGATCGCCGCGCCCGTATTGCCCCAGCTCGTGCGCACGAAATTCGACACGTCCGCGACTTCCTGGTCCGACAGGCGCCAGCCGAACGACGGCATCGTGAAGGTCGACGGCGCGGTGTGCGTCCCCGCGAGTGCGCTGCCTTGCAGCACGACGTGGATCAGCGACGTCGGATCCTCGCCCTGCACGACCGGGTTGCCGGCGAGCGCCGGGAACACGCGCGTGTAGCCGTGGCCGTCGCTGCGGTGGCAGGCCATGCAGTTGTCGCGATAGACGGCCGCGCCCGGCTTGCTCGCGTCGCCGCTCTGCAGCGCCTTCGCGGCGGCAGCGTCGTACACGTGCGGCTGCTCGCCCTGCACGCGCGGCGGCAGCGTCTTCAGGTAGCGGGCGATCGCGGTCAGGTCGTCGTCGGTCATGTGCTGCATGCTGTGGCCGACCACGTCCGTCATCCCGCCGAACGCGGCCGTGCGCAGCGTGCGGCCGGTCTTCAGGAACTGCACGATCTCGGTTTCGGTCCACGCGCCGAGCCCGGTGCGCGGCTCGCCGCGCAGGCTCGTCGGCACCCAGCCGTCGATCGCCGCGCCGCCGGCCAGGAAGTCGAGCCCGCCCGCATCGGTCAGCGCGCGCTCCTGCATCGTCACCGCGCGCGGCGTGTGGCACGCGCCGCAATGGCCGAGCCCCTCCACCAGATACGCGCCGCGCGCGATCACCGGATTGGAATACGGTGTC
Organism: Burkholderia sp. SIMBA_062; assembly: GCF_046534765.1. Classification (NCBI taxonomy): domain Bacteria; kingdom Pseudomonadati; phylum Pseudomonadota; class Betaproteobacteria; order Burkholderiales; family Burkholderiaceae; genus Burkholderia; species Burkholderia sp. SIMBA_062. The sequence continues at coordinate 73,251 of NZ_JAWRYD010000022.1, read as the reverse complement.
GCATCGAACGGCTTTGGCGTCGGCGCGAACAGCTTGCGCCAGAACGTCAGCGGCCAGCGCATCGACAATGGCCACACGATGTCGACCGCGCGGTTCTCGCGCTCAACCGGCGCCACGCCGTGCATGAAGTACGCGTAGAGCGCCTTCACGTCGTCGTCGCTCAGACGCGCGTAGGACGGGAACGGCATCGCCGGATACATCGTGTCGCCGTTCTTGCGGACGCCCTCGCGCACCGCGCGGGTGAAGTCGTCGAGCGACCAGCCGCCGAGGCCCGTCTTCGGGTCCGGCGTGATGTTGGTCGAATAGATCGCGCCGATCGGCGTGTCGAACTTCAGGCCGCCCGCGAACGGCTTGCCGCCGCTTGCGGTGTGGCACGCGATACAGTCGCCGGCGCGGGCCAGGTATTCGCCGCGCTTGACGAGGGCCGCGTCGGCCGACTGTGCGGCCGGCGCGGTTGCCGGGCCCGAAGCCGGCGCCGCCGGTTGCGCGAAGGCCGACCCGCCGGCAAGACCGAGCGCCGCCCAGGTCGCGCCGATCGCCAGTGCCCGCCGCAGCGGGGAAATACGGTGCGCGGCGTTGTGGCGGTTGTGGTGGTTCACTGTCCTCTTCATGCGGTCACCAGCGGGGCGGGATTTTTCAGGTATTGCTCGCGGATCGCGCGTGCCGACCAATAGGCCAGCGCGGCGATGATCCCGGTCGGGTTGTAGCCGATGCCCTGCGGCAGCGCCGACGCGCCCATCACGAACACGTTGTGCACGTCCCAGCACTGCAGGTAGCGGTTCAGCACGCTCGTCTTCGGATCGGTGCCCATGATCGCGCCACCGACCAGGTGAGTCGTCTGGTACGCGCGCGAATCGAAATGCTTGCCGAACTCGCGCGTCGACACCCCGATCGCCTTCGGCCCCATCGCCTCCGCGATCTTCTTCATCTGCCCGGTCACGTACTTCGCCATCTTGATGTCGTTGTCCTTCCAGTCGAAGGTCATCCGCAAGAGCGGCTGGCCGTACGAATCGCGATAGGTCGGATCGAGGTCGAGGTACACGTCGCGGTACGACATGTTCGTGCCGTGCGCGTCCATCGAGATCGTGTGCGCGTAGTTGTCCTTGACCGCCTTCTTCCACGCCGAGCCCCACTGCGGCGTGCCGGGCGGCGTCGCGATGCCGCTGATCGGCTTCACGCCGGCCTGGTTCACCCACAGCGGCGAGCCGCCGACGAAGCCGAGCGGGCCGTGGTCGAAGTTGTCCGCGTTGAAGTCGTCCACCGCGACGCCGTTGCCGCCCGCGCCGATGAACGGGTTCGTGTAGGTGTCCTTGTCGAAGAACGCCTTGATCGTCGACAGGTTCTGATACGCGAAATTGCGGCCGACCACGCCTTCGCCCGAGATCGGGTCGTACGGCTTGCCGATGCCCGACAGCAGCAGCAGGTGCACGTTGTGATACTGGAACGCGGCGACGATCACGAGATCGGCCGGCTGATGCACTTCACGGCCGGCCGGGTCGACGTAGGTGACGCCCGTGGCGCGCTTCTTCGTGTCGTCCAGATCCACGCGCAGCACGTGGCACTTCGAGCGCAACTCGAAGTTCGGCGCCTGCTTCAGCGCGGGCAGGATGTTCAGGTTCGGCGACGCCTTCGAGTACATGTAGCACGCGTAGCCGCTGCAATAACCGCAGAAATTGCACGGCCCCATCTGCACGCCGTACGGGTTCGTGTACGGCCCCGACGTGTTCGCCGACGGCAGCCGGTACGGATGCAGCCCGAGCGATTTCGCCGCGTCGGAGAAGCGCTGCGCCGAATAGGTGTTGAGCTGCGCGGGCAGCGGGAAGTTGTCGCTGCGGTTCGCCTCGAACACGTTGCCGTCGCCGACCACCTTGCCGCCGACCTTGTACGCCTGGCCCGACGTGCCGAACACCTTCTCCGCGAAGTCGAAATACGGCTCGAGCTCGTCGTAGCTCACGCCCGTGTCCTGGATCGTCATGCCTTCCGGGATGAACTTCTTGCCGTAGCGCTCTTCGTAGTGGCTGCGCAGGCGCAGCTCCTCCGGCGTGATCCGGAAGTGCACGCCCGACCAGTGCAGCCCCGCGCCGCCGACGCCCTCGCCCGGCAGGAACGCGGCGAGCTGCCGGTACGGCAGTGCGGTGTCCTGCACGCCGTGGCGGATCGAGACGGTCGTCTTCGACAGATCGAGGAACAGCTTCTTGCGAACGTTGTAGGTCAGCTCGTCGATCGTGTTCGGATACGCGCCGTCCGGATAGGTGTCGCGATACTCGCCGCGCTCGAGCGCGACGACGTTCAGGCCCGCTTCGGTCAGTTCCTTCGCGAGAATCGCGCCGGTCCAGCCGAAGCCGACAATCACCGCATCGACGTGCGGCTTCTTTTCCGCGGCCATCAGCTGCGCTCCCCGTTGATCGAAACCGGGCCGTACGGATACGGCTTGCCGTTCTGGTTGACGAAATCCATGAAGTCGGCGCGCGCGCCCGGAAAACCGATCATCTTCCACGCGGCCATGTCGTGATTGCCGCCATGCACCGGATCGCAGAAGTAGCCTTCGCGCGTGTTCTGCAGCAACTGGCCGAAGAACACGGTGGACGGCACGTCGTCGATCTGCGCGGCGCCCTTCTCCAGTGCGCCGAGCACGGTGTCGCGGGTCGGTGCGTCGAGGTCGGCGAACGTGTTGCCGTGAGCCTTTTCGCAATAGCGGTTGACCGCGGCGATGCCGAGCCGGTAGATGTCGCGCGGCACGAGCTTGAGCTGATAGCCGAGCTCGGGCACGCCCTGCTGGAACGGCCCCTGCATGTACCACGTCGCGCCGTGCGCGTACGGGGTTTCCATCTGGCGGTCGATGAATTCGGGCACGCCGGTTTCGAGGGCGCCGGGGCCCTCGGCGTCGGCCGGGATCAGCCGGTCGACGGCGGCCTGGACGAACGCCCACTCCTTCGCATCGAAGAAAGTCGGCTTGTGCGGCGCGCGTTCGGCGCCGGCCGACGCGGCGGACGCATTGCCGGCCGTGGTCGCGGACGACGACGAGCGCAGGTCGCAACCGGCGACCGACGCGATCGGCACGAGCGCGACCGACGTGCGCAGGAAACGGCGACGCGAATTGGGTTTGTCGGGTGGCGTGGACATGGTCGGATGTTGATCGTTGGGGAGCGTGGTTCGGGGACGCGCATTCCGCATGCGCCATGCCCGACCGGTAGCCATGCCGAACGCGGCCGGCGATCCTGTTTTTGCTGTATTGCGAAACACTGTCGATGCGGGCGCCGGCCGCGCATTGCTCGGTGGCGCCGTCATGCAGCCGCAGGCGCGCCGGTTCGGGCGCGCCGCGCGGGTCGGCCTCTAGGCGGGCCTTATCGTCGGACAAATGCCGGGCTTCTCACGTCATTTACCTGCCATCGCCATGACCTTGGTTCAACTTAGACGCCGCGCCGGCCGGCGGCAAGCGCAACGTGCACGACCCTCATTTCGGGGTTGGCGACGGGTGCCGCGAATTATAAATGGAACCGGTTCCAGTTCCAAAGTGTTAGATGCAATTCATTGCATCGAAAATCGCAACAATTGAAAAATGCGGAAGTTGGTATACGCAAGCGCCGCGAGCTGCGCATCAATTGAAGAAGCCGACGCAGCGGGAAATCGCCGACCGCGCGCACGGCGAAGATCAATGCGCGCGCAACGATCGCGAACGCGCAGCTCCGCTGCACGGCAGGCAAGACGAAACTCATACCGCATGCCGCGCGCATTGCGACGCCCCGGCGCAATCCACCACGCCGCGTGCTGCAGTGCAGTGCGTGCACCGCCGCAGCGGGCCGCCGCTTGACTTCCCCCCGGGCACCACTACCCTTTTATTCCAATACGGCAATCGGACCGTGCATGCGCACCCCTCGCACACGGGCCGTTCGCCGGCACGCACGGTCGGACGATCGCAGCGCGCTCGGGCACGACAACAATGACGAATACCCATGGAGACGACTCATGCTGATCGGTGTGCCGAAAGAGATCAAGAACCATGAATACCGCGTCGGCCTCACGCCGGCCGGCGCACGCGAACTCACGCGGCACGGGCATCGCGTGCTCGTGCAGCGCGGCGCGGGCACCGCGATCGGCCTGCTCGACGACGACTACACGGCCGCCGGTGCGGCGCTGTGCGACGACGCGCGCGAGCTGTTCGCGCGCGCCGACATGATCATCAAGGTCAAGGAACCGCAGGCCGTCGAGTGCGCGATGCTGCGGCGCGGGCAGATCCTTTATACGTACCTGCATCTCGCGCCCGATCCCGAGCAGGCCGCCGCGCTCGTGAAGTCCGGCGCGGTCTGCATCGCGTACGAAACCGTGACGGGCCCCGGCGGCGGGCTACCGCTGCTCGCGCCGATGAGCGAGGTCGCGGGACGTATGTCGATCCAGGTCGCGGCGACGCACCTCGAAAGCCCGCGCGGCGGCCGCGGCGTGCTGATGGCCGGCGTGCCCGGCGTGCCGGCCGCGCATGTCGTGGTGCTCGGCGCGGGCGTGGTGGGCACCGGTGCGCTGCAGATGGCGGTCGGGCTCGGCGCACGCGTCACCGTGCTCGACACCAACGTGGGCCGGCTGCGTCAGCTCGACCTGATCTTCGCGAACCGGATCGCGACCGTCTGCTCGAACGCGCACACGATCGACGAAGCCGTGCGCGACGCCGACGTCGTGATCGGCGCGGTGCTCGTGCCGGGCGCGTCGGCGCCGCGGCTCGTCACGCGCGACATGATCGCGACGATGCGCACCGGCGCCGTCGTCGTCGACGTCGCGATCGACCAGGGCGGCTGCTTCGAGACCTCGCACGCGACGACGCATGCGCAACCGACCTTCGTCGTCGACGGCGTCGTGCACTACTGCGTCGCGAACATGCCAGGCGCGGTCGCGCGCACGTCGACGTTCGCGCTCAACAATGCGACGCTCGGCCATGCGCTCGCGCTCGCCGACAAAGGCTGGAAACGCGCGATGACCGACGACCCGCATCTGCGCGCGGGCCTGAACGTGTGCGACGGCCACGTCACGTACGAGGCCGTCGCGCTCGCGCTCGGCCTGCCGTACGTTGCGGCGCAAGACGTGCTGGCCTGAGCCTCACGCGCCGTCACGCGCCCTTCGGGCGGTCGCGCTTCGACGCGCCGCTCGCGCTGCCCGCACCGCCCATCGTGCGCGCCAGTAGCGGCCGCAGTTGCGCGAGCGTGCGCGTGTTGAGCACGTCGTGCCGGGTGAGCCAGCCGCGTCGCGCGTGGCCGATACCGTATCCGAGGTGGTCGAGATCGTCCGCGCAGCGGGCGTCCGAGCCGATCGCAACCGCGACGCCGGCCTTCGCGGCCTCGCGGCACCACAGGTCCGGCAGATCGAGCCGCCGCGGGTCGCCGTCGAGTTCGACGAAGCAGCGGCGCGCGGCGGCCGCGGCGAGCACGCGCGGCACGTCGAGTTCGCATGCGTCGCGTTCGCCGAGCAGCCGGCCCGTCGGATGCGCGAGGATCGTGAAATACGGATGATCGATCGCACGCAGGATCCGCTCGGTCTGCCTGTCGTCCGGCAGGTCGAAGCCGTCGCGCACCGCGCCGACGACGAGGTCGAGCCGGCCGAGCACGTCGTCGGGCACATCGAGGCTGCCGTCCTCGCGAATGCCGGCCTCGACGCCCTTCAACAGCACGAAGTCGTCGAACGACGCGTTGAGTTGGTCGATCTCGTCGATCTGGCGCACGAGCCAGTCGCAATCGGTACGGCCGCCGCCGGCATCCGGCATGCGATCGGTGACGGCCAGATACGCGAGCCCGCGCGCGCGGGCCGCGTCCGCCATCACACGCAGGCTGTCGCGCCCGGCCGACGCGTCGGTATGCGCGTGCAGATCGCCATGAACGTGCTTGCGCTCGACCAGCGCCGGCAGCATGCCGGCGCGCGACGCGTCGATCTCGCCGCGGCCCTCGCGCAATTCGGGCGGCACCCAGTGAAGGCCGATCGCCTCGTAGACGGAGGCCTCCGTCGCGCCCGCGATCCGTTCGTCGCCGCGGAACACGCCGTATTCGTTGATCTTGAGGCCGCCGGCCTGCGCGATCCGGCGCAACGCGATGTTGTGCGCCTTCGATCCGGTGAAATAGACGAGCGCCGCGCCGAACGCGTCGGCGTCGACGACGCGCAGGTCGACCTGCAGCCCGTTGCCGAGCATGACGCTCGAACGCGTCTTGCCGTGCGCGAGCACGCGCGCGACGTCGCCGCAGCCGACGAACGCGTCGGCGACCGCGGCCGGATCGCGTGCGCTCACGAGGATGTCGAGATCGCCGACCGTCTCGCGGCAGCGCCGAAAACTGCCGGCCGCCACCGCTTCGCCGACGCCGGCCACCTGGCGCAACCGCTCGAGCATCGGCCGCAGCGAATGCGCGGCATCGGGCAGCAGGAAGCGCTGCGGCTCGCGCTGCAGGCGCTCGTCGATCGCGTCGAGCAGATGCGCCTCGGTCTTCGCGCCGAAGCCCGGCAGCGCGCGCACGTGCCCGCTCTTCGCTTCGGCGCGCAACTGTTCGAGCGAGTCGACGTGCAATGCGTCATGCAGCGCCTTCACGCGTTTCGCGCCGAGCCCCGGCACGTCGAGCAGTTCGACGATCGCGCCGGGCAACGCATGGCGCAGCGTTTGCTGCAGTTCGCAGGTGCCGGTCGCGGCGATCTCGCGCAGCTTCGCCGCGAGATCGGCGCCGATCGATGGAATCTGGCCGAGATCGCCGCCGTTCGCGATCATCGCCGGAATGTCGCGCCCGTAGTCGGCGATCGTACGGGCCGCGTTGCGATAGGCGCGCACCCGGAACGGATTCGCGCCCTGGATCTCGAGCATGTCGGCGATTTCGGCGAATACGGCCGCGCACTCGGCATTGTGGATCGGCATGATCGGCGTGGCTCCCTTCCACGTGGATGGCGCCGTGCGCGGGTGCGCCGGCGCTTGCCCGCCCGGTGCCGCATGTCGACGGCAGCGGGCGCCTGTTGGTCATCCTGCGCCGGTTGCCGGTGTCGCGCCGCGCGGGGCGCGCTGCCGGCGCGGCCGCGGCGCCGACGTCAGAGCGATGCGCGTGGCGTCGTCGCGTAGCGACGCTCGTACACCGACTGGCAATGCGTGCAGCGCTCGGCGCTCGGCCGCGCGAGCAAACGCTCGTAGCCGACCGGCGCATCGCAATCGATGCACTCGCCGTAGCTGCCGTCGCGCATGCGCTGCTGTGCGCGCCCGATCGCGCGCAACTCGGCCAGCTTCATGCCGATCAATGCATGATCCATGTCGACGAACAGATCGGCATTCGCCTCGTCGCCCTCGTCCGGCGCCGCGCCGGCGAGTTCGGCATAGGATTCCGACGCGCGCTGGTCCTCGGTCGTCCGGATATCCGCCCGCAACGTCTGCTCGCTGTCGGTCAGCCGCCGCTGCAGCGTCTGTCGTTGTTCTCGGTCGAGCGCCATCGCCGTCTCTCCTTTTTCGGGTTCCCGCGCAATGAGGGATGCGGCGCGCGGTTGTCGCGCCGGTGCCCGGCAGGCAGGCATGCGTCGCCCGCCGGGCCCGGATACGCGCCCGGGCGCACGACGCGCCGGACGCATTCGACGCAGCATAAACCCAATGCACACGCATGTGTTGACCGGCGTCAGCGCCGGCACCCCGCGCATGAAAACCGGGGACGGACCTGAACACCCGCTCGAGCGCACTCGTCCGACGCAGCGGCCGTTGAGGTCGATCAATCCCCTGTACAAAGTTGCGTCATAGATTGAAAACATGCGCGGCCAATCCGCGGCTTTCCGGGAGAACGTCATGGTGTTCGGCGTCGTCATCTGGGTGGCCCTTGCGGCCCTGTTCCCGACGATGGTCGTGCCGACGATTCAGCACGCCATCCAGCCGTCCAGCGCGCAAGCCGCGCCCGACGCTCAACCCGCCGCTTCGCCTGCCGTCTCGCCTGCTGCATTGCCGGCGGGCGGACAGCCGCCTGCGGACAGTTGAGCGCGGCGCGGGTTTCGGGTTCGCGGTTGCGGTGCGCGTCGCGTCGAGGCCTCATCGCTCAACCTCAATATTTCGAAATCCTCTTCATCAGAATGCATTGCGTCCGACGAAGCCGCGCACGACCGTCATCAGGATGATCTTCATGTCGAACCAGAAGCTCCAGTTCTGCATGTAGAACAGGTCGAGCTTCACGCGTGCGGCCATCGCCTCGACCTTGCGCGTCTCGCCGCGATAGCCGTTCACCTGCGCCCATCCCGTGATCCCCGGCCGCACGCGATAGCGATACATGTAGCAGTCGATCAGTTGCCGGTAGAAGTCGTCGTGTTCGATCGCATGCGGACGCGGGCCGACCACCGACATCTGGCCGGACAGCACGTTGAAGAACTGCGGCAGCTCGTCGAGCGACGTGCGCCGCAGGAACGCGCCGACCGGCGTGATGCGCGCGTCGTTGCGCGAGGCCTGCCGCACGACGCCCGGCTGCGCGCGATGCGTGCGCATCGTCCTGAACTTGAGGATATGGAACTCCCGCCCGTCGGCGCCCTTGCGGCGCTGCCTGAACAATACGGGCCCGGGCGACGACAGCTTCACCGCGATCGCCAGCACCGCGAGCAGCGGCAGCAGCGGAATCAGCACGGCGACCGCGAACAGCCGGTCGAACGCAAACTTCGCCCACAGTTCCGGCGCGGAACGCGGCGTGGTCGCGAGGTTGATTGCCGGCATGCCGAGCACATCGGTCGCGGAACGCTCGACGACCGCCATCTGCCGCACGTCCGGCAACAACCGCAGCTCGACGAACTCGTCACGCAGTTCGCGCACGATGCGCCGGATGCGCGACTCGTGCGACATCGGCAGCGTGAGCCACACTTCATCGATCTCGCCGGCGCGGATCATGCGCCGCAGCGCGACCCAGTCGTCGATCACCGGCACACCGCCGATCCCGTCCGCCGCGGTCGCGGCCGGCGCATCGTCGTCGAACACGCAGGCCGCCGCGAACAGTCCGGCCGGCTGGAGCTGCATACGCTCGATCGCCACGCGTCCGTAAGCGGTCGCACCGACGATCGCGACGCGCCGCTGCCGCGCGCGCGGATCGCCGCGTTTCATCGCCAGCGCGCATAGCGCCAGCCTGCCGAGCAGCAGCGCCGCGTCGCCGGACAGCACCGTCCGCGCGATCCAGCGCGTCGTGACCGTCCCGCCACGGTTCATGATCCACATCGTGCCGACCACCGTCAGCGCGCCCGCGCACACGACGGCGACCACCGTGCGCGTCAGCACGAGCCCGCCTCCACACGACGACGCCGCACCGCGCGACACGCGCACGGTGCGCGGCAACAGCGCGACGGTCAGCACGCACAGCAATGCAATCGCGCCGCGCTGCGCATCCGACAGATCACGCCACGCGAGCCCCATCGCGGCCTGCGCGGCGAGGGTTCCCGCCAGCACGAGCGCGACGTCGGCCGCGGCGACCGCGGCACGCCGCACCGCATTCGTTCCACCCGCCAGCGCATGCATCGTCACGCACCGTGCGCGGGGAATCCGCCGTGCATGTCCTGCATGCGCTGTCGCACCGGCATCGCTCGCGCGCCGGCTCGCGAGCCGAGCAGCCGGCGATAGTCCGCACGAATCAGCTCGTAGCACTCGCATGCCTGGCGCTCGAGACCGTCGCGATCGAGCACGGTGATGCGGCCGCGACGCTGCCGGATCAGCCCGGCCTCCTGCAGATTGCCGGCCGCTTCCGTCACGCCCTCACGACGCACGCCGAGCATGTTCGCGATCGTCTGCTGCGTGACGGCCAGTTCGTCGCCGTCGATCCGGTCGTGCGCGAGCAGCAGCCAGCGACTCAATTGCTCGCTGACCGAATGGTGCCGGTTGCACAGCGCGCTGCGCGAAACCTGCGCCATCATCGCCTGACAGTAGTTCAGCAGCAGGCGGTAAGTGTCCGGCGAACGTTCGAATTCCGAGCGCATGATGCAGGTCGGGACGCGATAGGCCATCCCGCCGATGCGGACTTCGACGCGGTTCGACACCGCGGTGCCGCCGACCAGTGTCGACAGGCCAACTGCGCCTTCACGGCCCACCATCGCGACCTCGACCATCGCCCCGTCCTCCATCAGGTGCTGCACGGACATCATGGCGGTGGTCGGGAAATGCAGGTGGCGCATCGGTTCCCCGACCCGGTCGAGCATGCCGGCCTTGATCCTGACCAGCTCGAGATGCGGTGCAATGGCACGGATGCTGTCCTCGGGGAGGGCACCGAGAATGGCATTCGCCGAGTAGCTCGAGTGAAGATGAAGCATGTCTGTATCCCTTTTATTGTCCGCGCCGCATGCAGCCGCGTCAGCGGAACTCGTTATCGCGATGCGCGTCCGGACGGCGACGCGGGTTGCGGCCACAACCCTCGACCGAATCGACCTTCGGCTTCACGCCGCCGGATCGAATCGGTAGTCCCGTTTCGACACGCCTGCCCGAATAAGCGATTTACGTGCCAATACCCGCTCCATCCTTAATATATAAAAGACACGCGATTCAGAACGCCCGAATAGCCGCCGGAAAACCGCAAAAAGCGTCTCATTTCCGGACACCCCCCGCCGCCGTAGCGACAGCATGCGATTCGACTGATCAATGATCACGTCGCGCGCAGCGGCGCCAGCGGCGGCGCGCGACGCTTATCGTTCAAATACTTACGGCCCGTTTTCAATTGTTTCCGTGATGTCTCGCAGGGCGCCGGACCAGCGTACCGGGCCTCAAATGACCGTTTGAAACTGTCTCAAATTTGAATCGATCCACTCATTCGCGACTTTGTAGGCCAACGCACATATCCACACTAAACAGATGATTTTATTGAACAAAATGAGATTCTAATATCGATTGTCAAATACTGTTCAATACATTCAGAATAATTTCCCAGTACGATCCGCATCGCCCTCCGATTGATTCACGATCAGCACGGAATTCGCCACTTATCCGCCAATTCACTTCAAGACGATTAACTCACGCAAACATGAACTTCAAATCCACATAACACTTGGATTTTCATCGAATCGTCAAACTTTGTGAAATGACGTAATACGAAATTTATCGAATTCAATTGCGTGCTAGCCTTTTCGCACTGTCGGCATTCGAATTCCGACGAACACAAATCCGCACGCGCGTGCTGAATCCCTCGTGGGTGGCGCCACGCGATGCGCGATCGCCCCCCCCCTACGAGGATGCGCCGTGACTCACCAGGCCAATGACGCCGTCGCCCACGCGAGCGGCATGATCGAGCTTTCCCACAGCTTCGACGCCAACCGGTTCCTCGCTGCCGTCGACCGCGACGAACGCGCCACGCTGATTGCCAACCTTCAGCTCGTGCACCTGAAATCGGGCCAGGTGCTGTGCGAACCCGGCGAAATGCTCACCGCGGTCTACCTGCCCGTCACGACGGCGATTTCACTGCAGTACGTGTCGACCGGCGGCATGACGCTGGAAGTTGCGCAGATCGGCAGCGAGAGCGTCGTATGCGACGACGTGATCGGCGGCAGCGGCCGGATGCCGTGCCGCGCCGTCGCATGTCGCGACGGCTTCGTCTATCGGCTCGACCGGCGCATCTTCGTCGCCGCGTTCGACGGGTCGCCGGTGATTCGCCATCTCGTGTTCGTCTGCGTGCGGCTGCTGATGGCCCAGGTCGCGCAGATCACGTTCTGCAGCCGCCATCACGTCCTCAAACATCAGTTATGCAGATGGTTCCTGCTCGCGTACGACCGGTCGCGCAGCATCGAGATCCAAGTCACCCACAGCATGCTTGCGCAGATGCTCGGCGTGCGCCGCGAGACGGTCACGGACGCAGCCGGGGAGATCCAGAGGCTCGGCCTGATCCGCCAGTACCGGAGCTCGATCGTGCTCGCCGATCTGGCCGGCCTCGAGAAACTGTCGTGCGGCTGCCGCGCGATCGTGCGCGACGAGATGAAGCGCATCCTGTCGGCCGACTCGGGCGTGAGCGCCGCGGCGCGCGCGTGACGCGCACGGCGGGTCCACGTTCGCGGGCGCTTCGGGTCAGCCGATTGTAGGGTGGCGAACAGAACGCCGTGCGTGCGAATGGTCTACTGATGCCGGGCTGCCGGGGGGATGTCAGCGCGCTATGCGCGTCCGCCCGAGCGGACGACACCACGCACGCCGGAGCAGCACGTGAAAAAAGACCTCAGAACCCTCCTCAAGCACGTCGCCCATCTCGAAGCCGCGATCGATTCGATCGGTGACGGGGACGACCTCTACGAAGCGGGCCTCTCCTCGCTCGACACGATCCAGCTGATGCTCGCGATCGAAAAGCAGTTCAACATCGAGATTCCCGACGAGATGCTCAACCGCAACCTGTTCCGCAGCATCGACGCGCTCGCGGACACGATCGCGACCCTGCAACGCGCCGAGCATTCCGCATGAGCGCGCTGCTTCCCGAGCTCGCGGCCGACGACGAAGCCCGCCGGCTCGACGAGGCCGCGCATGCGGTCGCGCAAATCGCCGCCCAGCACGCGGATACCGTCGATCGCGACGCGCGCTGCCCCGTCGAGGCGATCGAGGCCATGCGCGCGCGCCGCCTGTTGAGCGCGATGGTCCCGGCCCAACTCGGCGGCATGGGCGCGTCGCTGGCCGACATCGCGTCGGCATGCTCGATCCTCGGCCACGCCTGCGCATCGTCGGCGATGGTGTTCGCGATGCACCAGATCCAGGTCGCGTGCATCGTCAACCACGCGGCCGACCAGGGCTGGCACAAGCTGTTCCTGCAGCAGCTCGTGCGCCATCAGTGGCTGCTCGCGTCGGCCACGTCGGAGGACGGCGTCGGCGGCAACCTGCGCGCGAGCCAGTGCGCACTCGAGACCAACGGCGGCGAATTCCGGCTGCACAAATCCGCGCCCACGATCTCGTACGGCGACTACGCGGACGGCATCCTCGCGACCGCGCGGCGCGATGCCGACGCGCCGGCGTCCGAGCAGGTGCTCGTCACGCTGCTGCGCGACGGCTATACGCTCACGCGCCGCGGCGAATGGGACACGCTCGGCATGCGCGGCACGTGCAGCAACGGCTTCGTGCTCGACGCGCAGGGGGCGACCGTGCAATGCCTGCCCGTGCCGTTCGCGCAGATCGCCGAACAGACGATGGTGCCGGTTTCGCACATTCTGTGGGCGGCGGTGTGGGTAGGCGTGGCCGGCGACGCGTTCCACCGAGCGCACCAGTTCTTCCGCGCGCAGGCGCGCCAGACCGACGGCGCGCCGTCGCCCGCGTCGCGGCGCATCGCCGAATCGCTGGCGCTGATGCAGGCGATGCAGGCGCGCGTCGACAACGTGCTGCGCCTCCATTCAAACGCGTCCACCCGCTCGTGGTCGGCCGGCATGGCCTGGGCCGCCGAGATCAACACCCTGAAGACCTATGTGTCGTCGACGGCGCTCGAGGTCGCACAGCAGGCGATGATGATCTGCGGAATGGCCGGCTACAAGCACGGCACGCCGTTCAGCATCGGCCGCCACCTTCGCGACTTGCACGCGGCGCCGCTGATGATCAACAACGACCGCATTGCCGCCAATACTTCGAGCCTGCTGCTCGCACTGCGTCCCGCGACGCTGGAGAAACATTCGTGAACGATCGCCTCTCCGTACCCTCCGCCTCCATCGCGTCCGACGCGCCGCTCGATCGCGCAGGCGTCAATCCGCTGCGCGACGGGTTGATCGAAGCGGGCCTGCTCGTGTCGACCGGGATCCAGGGCCTGTTCGGCCGCAGCGAGCGGTTCGAGCGCGTCGTGGAGGCGCTGGACGCGTTCGTCACGCGCCTGGGCGCCGACCAGCAGGCCGAAGTGCTGCGCTTCCCGCCGGCGATGAGCCGCACCGAATTCGAGCGCAGCGAATACATGAAGAGCTTCCCGCAACTCGCGGGCAGCGTGCATGCGTTCCACGGCGACGAACAGCGGCACCAGCGCGTGCTGCAGTGCCTCGATCGCGGCGAGGACTGGACCGAAAGCCAGAAGCCGACCTACGTCGTGATGACGCCGGCCGCCTGCTACCCGGTCTATCCGGTCGTCGCGCGCGCGGGTGCGCTGCCCGGCGGCGGCCGCATCGTCGACGTGTTCTCGTACTGCTTCCGCCACGAGCCGTCGCTCGACCCGACCCGCATGCAGCTGTTCCGGATGCGCGAATACGTGCGGATCGGCACGCCCGAGCAGATCGTCGCGTTCCGCGAGACGTGGATGGAGCGCGGCACGCGGATGATCGAGGCGCTGCGCCTGCCGAACGCGATCGATCTCGCGAACGATCCGTTCTTCGGACGCGGCGGCAAGATCGTCGCGAACAGCCAGCGCGGGCAGAACCTGAAGTTCGAGCTGCTGATCCCGATCGAACACGACGGACGCCAGACCGCGTGCCTGAGCTTCAACTACCACATGGATCACTTCGGATTGCTGTGGGACATCCGCACCGCGACGGGCGACGTCGCGCACACGGGCTGCGTCGGCTTCGGCCTCGAGCGGCTGACGCTCGCGCTGTTCCGTCATCACGGCTTCGATCTCGACGCATGGCCGCAGGAAGTTCGCGACGTGCTGTGGGGCACGCGATGAAATTCGTGTCCCGCGACGGCGAGGACGCGTCGTTCGAAGACGTGCGCCATCGCGCACGCCACTACCGGCCGCATCCGCTGCACAGCCAGGAGATGGTCTGGAAACAGACCAACTGCTATGTCGACATGTGGCTCGAGGTGCTCCGGTGGTGGGGCCTGAATCCGTACGCGGCGCTGCCGTTTACGATCGCGCTCGATTTCGAGGGCGACCAGTTCACGTTCTTCAAGTTTCCGCACGACGAACTGGAGCGGCTCTACGGAATCGTCGTGCAGGAGCACTCGATCTACGAGCCGCTCGATCAGCACATCGAGACGCAGGTCGCGCGCGGCCACCTGATGATCGTCGAGGTCGACGCGTGGTTCCTGCCCGACACGCGCGGCAGCAGCTACCGCGCGCAGCATACGAAAACGACGATCGGCATCGACGCGATCGATCGCACGCACCGCCAGATCGGCTACTTTCACAACAGCGGCTATTACGTGGCCGAGGATTTCGACTACAACGGCCTCGTCGGCGGCAGCTCGCCGATGCCGCTGCCGCCTTACGTCGAATGCGCGAAGCGGCGCTTCCCGCCCCTCGACGAGCGCGTGCTGTGCGAAGTCTCGCTCGCGTCGCTGCAGCGGCACTTGCGCCGCCTGCCGGTGGTCAATCCGGTCACGGCGTTCAGGCGCCAGTTGCAGATCGATACGAAGTTGCTCGCCGATTCACCGCTCGAACGCTTCCACGCGTACTCGTTCAATTCGGTGCGGCAACTCGGGGCGAACTTCGAACTGTTCGGCCATTACACGCGCTGGCTGCAGGCAAGCGGCTGCGTCGGGCCATTCGCGGAGATTCGCGTCGCCTGCGACCGCATCGCATCCGAGGCGATGGTGCTGGAATTCCGGCTCGCGCGAGCCTGCGCGCGCGGCAAGGAAGAACGCGGCGATGCGACGCTTGAAGCAATCGAAGCGGCTTACGCCGACCTGATCGACTGTGCGCGGCGGATCGCCCCGCCGCTGCGACATGCGCTGCCCGTTCGCGTCGACGCGGCTCCCTTGCCGGTGATGCGGTGACGCGCGCGAGCGCCGCGCACGCCGCGCCCGCGTGGTCGATGCTCGCAACGGCCGCGGGCGCAGTGCGCGGGCCGCTCGACCTCCCCGCCGACGGCTGGATCGCAGCCCCCGTCCCCGGCACGGTCGCGCAAGCGCTCGCGCTGGCCAGTCGGGCTGACGAAACGGCGTCGCTCGACGAGCGCGACCACTGGTATCGCGTCGAACTGCGCGGACACGGGCCGCGCGTGCTGCGCTTTCATGGCCTCGCGACGCTCGCCGAGGCATGGCTCGACGACACGCCGATCCTGCGCTCGGACAGCATGTTCGTCGCGCACGACGTGCGCGTGTCGCTCGACGGCACACACCGGCTCACCGTCTGCTTCCGCGCCCTCGCGCCGCACCTGCGCGACGCGCGCGCATCGCGCCGTGCCCGCTGGCGCACGCGGCTGGCCGAACCGGCGACGCTGCGCACGGTTCGCACGTCGCTGCTCGGGCACATGCGCGGCTGGTTTCCGCGCTGCGTGCCGACCGGACCGTGGCGGCCCGTCGACGTGCTCGACCCGGCCGACGGCCCGGTTCTCGTCCATTGCGACCTGCATGCGCGCATCGACGGCGACACCGGCTGGCTCGATGCGGAACTCGCGTTCGCCGCTCCGCTGCCCGACGCGTTCGCGGCGCGGCTGTCGTGCGGCGAGCACCACGCGACGCTCGAACACATTGGCGCCGACCGGCTGCATGCGAGCGTCGCGGTGCCCAACGTGCGCCGCTGGTGGCCGCACACGCACGGCGAACCGGTGCTCTACGACGTCGCGCTGCACATCGGCGCCGAACGGCGGCCGCTCGGTGCGACAGGTTTCCGCACGATCGAACCGGACGCCGGCGACGACGGCAAGGGGTTCGGGCTGCGCGTGAATGGCGTGCGCGTGTTCGCACGCGGCGCATGCTGGAGCAGCGCCGCGCCGCTCGCGCTGCACGCGGATGACGCGACCTATGGCCGTTTGCTCGGGCACGCGCGCGACGCCGGCTTCAACATGATTCGCGTCGGCGGCACGATGACCTACGAGGCCGACGCGTTCCATGCGTGGTGCGACCGGCTCGGGCTGCTGATCTGGCAGGACTTCATGTTCGCGAACTTCGACTACGCGCTCGACGATCGCGCGTTCGCCGACGCCGTCGATCGGGAAGCCGAACAGTTCCTCACGCGCCACCGCGCGTCGCCGTCGCTCGCGGTGCTGTGCGGCGGCAGCGAGATCGCGCAGCAGGCCGCGATGTCGGGGCTCGGGCCGAAGCAGCGCTTCGTCGAACTGACCGCCGAGCGCCTCGCCGGCCATGCGGCGGCACGGCGGCCCGACGCGCTTTACGTCCCCGACTCGCCGGACGGCGGCCCACTGCCGTTCCTGCCACGCGAGCGCGTGTCGCACTACTACGGCGTCGGCGCGTACCTGCGCCCGCTCGACGACGCGCGCCGCGCCGACGTGCGCTTCGCGAGCGAATGCCTCGCGTTCGCGAACGTGCCGTGCGACGCGATGCTCGCGAGCCTCGGCTGGCCCGGCGTTCATGAGCCGCGCTGGAAGGCGGCCGTACCGCGCGACCCCGGCACATCGTGGGATTTCGACGATATTCGGGATCACTATCTACAGATGCTGTACGAGGTGGCGCCCGACCGGCTGCGACGCGAGGATCCGTCGCGCTACTTCGAGCTGTCGCGCGCGGCGATCGCCGACCTGATGCGCGACACCTTCGCCGAGTGGCGGCGCGCCGGCTCGCGCTGCGCGGGCGCGCTCGTCTGGCAGTTCCAGGACGTGATGCCGGGCGCCGGATGGGGCTTGATCGATGCGACGCATCGGCCGAAATCGGCGTGGTATGCGCTGCGCCAGGTGCTTCAGCCGGTGCAGGTCCTGCTCGTCGACGAAGGGCTGAACGGCCTCGACGTGCACGTGATCAACGAGCGGCCGGCGCCGCTGTCGGCGGCCGTCGAGCTGGTCGCGCTGCGCGACGGCCGCACGCCGGTCGCGCGGGCCGGCGGGCCGGTCCGGATCGCCGCGCACGACACGGTGCGGCTCGGTTCGGCCGAATTGCTCGGCCGCTTCTTCGACTGGACCTACGCTTATCGCTTCGGCCCGTGCGAGCACGACACCGTCGTCGCGACACTGCGTGCCGACGATGGCACGCTGCTGTCGCAGGCGTTCTACTTCCCGTCCCGCACGCATCCCGCCGTGTTCGCACGTCGCGAGCCCGGCATCGACGCATGCGTGTCGCGCATCGGCGACACGTGGTATGTCGACATCGACACGCGCCACGTCGCACGTCACGTGCAGATCGACGCGCCGGGCTTCGTGCCGCGCGACGACTGGTTCGATCTCGCACCCGGCACGCCGGCACACGTCGCGCTCGTGCCGCTCGACGACACGGGCGACCGCGCGGCCGCCGGCGCGCCGCCGACCGTCGATATCCGCGCGGTCAACGCCGCACGCACCGTGCGCGCCGCGCCGGCCCGCTGACGCGGCCGGCGCCGCCCATGCGGTTGCGCGGCCGCGCCGCGCATCAGTCCGACGACCCCGTGCCGCGCGGCCGCTCGATGCCGTACGCTTCCATCCAGCGATAGAGCGTCGCGCGCGACACGCCGAGCTCGCGCGCGGAAGCAGCGACGCGGCCGCGCGTGCGCAGCAGCGCGGTTTCGATCGCTTCGCGCTCGATCGACTTGCGGATGTCGGCGACGGACGGCGAAGCCGCGTCGAGACAGTATTCGAGCTCGAGATCCTGCGCGGTGATCAGGCGTCCTTCCGTCATCACGACCGCGCGCCGCACACGGTTGATCAGTTCGCGGACATTGCCCGGCCAGTCGTGCTTGTAGAGCGCCGTGATCGCATCCGTCGAGAAGCCGCGCACGCGATGGCGCGCGTCGCCGCGAAAGCGTTCGAGCATGTGATGCGCGAGCAGTTCGATGTCCTTGCCGCGCGCACGCAGCGGCGGCTGATCGATGCGCATCACGCACAGGCGGTGGAACAGATCCGCGCGAAACCGCCCTTCTTCCATCGCCTCGCGCAGGTCGACGTGCGTCGCGGAGACGATTCGCACGTCGACCGGCACCGGATCGCTGCCGCCGAGGCGATGAATCGCGCGCTCCTGCAGGAAGCGCAGCAGGCTCGCCTGGCTCTCGTGCGGCAAGTCGCCGATTTCATCGAGCAGCAGCGTGCCGCCGTTCGCGGCTTCGACGTAGCCCGTCTTGCGCGCGTTCGCGCCGGTAAACGCGCCGCGCTCGTAGCCGAACAGTTCCGATTGCAGCAGGTGCGGCGGGATCGCGCCGCAGTTGACCGCGACGAACGGGCCGTTGCGCCGTTCCGAATGACGATGGATCGCGACGGCCGTCAGCTCCTTGCCGGTTCCCGTCTCGCCGAACACGAACACCGGTGCGTCCGTGCGCGCGAAACGCCGCACCGTATCGAACAGCCGCAGCATCGCGCTGCAGGTGCCGACGATGCCGTTCTCCTGCGATTCCAGGCGTTCGCGATCGCGGGCGAACAGGCATTCCATCCCGTACGCATGGCCGACCGTGTCGGCGATCCGCTGATGCGACGCGGGCAAGGTGATGTAGTCGAAGCAATAGTCGCGCAACAGCGCGCGCACGTTCGGGGACGCGGTCTGGCCGGTCTCGACGAGCGCGACCCACACGACATCGCGCATCGACGCGCAGGTGGACGCGATGCTGCCGATCGCATCGGCGTGGCCGCCACTCAGGTCGAGGATGCCGCAGGTGATTTCGCCGGAGCTGTCGCGCAACTCGCTTGCGTGCGCGACGATCGTCACTTTCCAGTCGCGTCGCGCGAGTTCCTTGCGAAGCATGACGGAAGGTGACTGCGTCCAGTAAATCAGAGGACGCTGCCCGGTAGTCCTCCCCGCGCCGGCGCTCTTATCGCGCGTTATTGGCATATTCATAGCGAACCATCACTTTCTCCACTCTGCGAACCGTTCGCGTGCGCTGCGGGCGGCGGCGCATGGCCGCCAGTCCGTGCTGCGTTTCCGCAGCCTTGGCGAAGATCGAAACTGCACACGGCGAGAGCCCCCGGAGGTCGAGCCGGATTTCATCCGGCCTCGTTGTCATCGAACTCGAAGGGAACGCGCGGCCGCGGGAGCCAAGGCGTTCCGGCTTTGATGCGACGCGCCGTCAGGCGGAGCACGTCGGCAAACGGGAATTGCGTCCGCATTTGCGTCGCGTCGTACACGACAGTCGCGCTCGATGCTGAACTCGACGGCCGCCAACCCGCTTTCGGAATGGCTGCCTCATTTCATCCACTCCTGAATTTACACCCCGTATCGAGACCGCTCGTTACCAAACGATAAATATCGATTCAGCCGGTTACGCGGCCGCCCGGCCGGCCCGGCCGCATTTAGCGACTCAGATTTGATTATCTACGACCATTCGCATCAATCAGTGGCAAATACTACTTTTCTGCAAGATCGGTATCGCCCATTGCCCGCGATTCTTGACGAAATCGCGTGCAAGAACCGTGCAGTGTTTGTCAGGCGTCGGTAATCGCACGCCTCGCGCGACACAGGAATGTCACATCGAATGCCCGCGAACCGTGCGCGGTCGTTACAACGTCGTAACGAAGCGGCGCAGCGTCGCCGCCGCGAAACCTGGCGTGTCGTCCACTTCATTGCGCAACGCCGCATGATCGCCCTGCATCGCCGGCAACCGGTCGCTGCCGTCGCGCCGCGCGACAGGCTAATTATGGAAAAGCCTCCACTCGGCCAGTGTGTGCTACCGCACATTGCTCCGCTCGCGGCACGCGGACGCGCGGCGCCGCCCACGCGGCCCGCGCGTAACGGGTGGGTGAGTATGCTTTCGAACAGACCGGCGCACGCCGCATCCGCATCATGGGCATCGCCGCGCCGCATCGCACGAACGCGTTCGTGCGGCTCGGCGTGCTGAAGGCTTCACACGAGGACCGCATCATGGAATGGCATTGTTGTGAATTCGAGCATCTGAGCGCCGTCGATCTCTATGCAATCCTGCGCTCGCGCAACGCCGTGCTGGTGGTCGAGGACGCGCACACGCATCTCGACATCGACGGCAAGGATGCGCACGCGCTGCACGTGTTCGCGCGCATGCGCACGGGCGACATGATCGAAGTCGTCGCGTACGCGCGCGTGCTGCCCGGCGACGAAGTCGATCCGGACGTCGTGATCGACAAGGTGCTCACGAGCGAGGCATGTCGCGACGACGCCACCCTCGAGCAGTTGATGCAGCGCGCGCTCACGGCCGCGCAGGCCGCGTGGCCCGATGTGGCGGTACGCACGCACGTTCCCGCTCAGCGCCAGCCATTCTACAAACGCTTCGGATTCCGCAAGGCCTACGGCCCCTATCTCGAACAGGGCGCGCCGTTCGTCGGTCTCGTCCGGCCGGCCGACCGCGCCGCCGGCGCGCTGCGCAAGCTGCTGTCGCGGACCGTCCCGGCGCCGCGCTCGCGAAACGAGGACGCGCGCGTCGACGGCCGCACGCACAACCGGCTGCCCGCCGATACCGGAGCCAATCGATGAACGCCACCCTTCGCCCAGTTCCCGAACCCGAGCTGCCCCGCATCCTGCCCGTCATTCTCGCCGGCGGTTCGGGCACGCGGCTCTGGCCGCTGTCGCGCGAGCAGTATCCGAAGCAGCTGATCGAGCTGACCTCGAACGAATCGCCGCTGTCGGCGACCGCGCGCCGCCTGAACGGCATCACGAACGCGTCGCTCGGCGACACGCTGCTGCTGGTATGCGGCGAACAGCATCGCATCATGAGCGCCGCGCAGGTGCTCGGACGCGCCGCGCCCGCGCGCATCCTGCTCGAACCGGCCGCGCGCAATACGGCGCCCGCGCTGACGCTCGCTGCGCTCGACGCCAGCGTGCTCGCGGACGATCCCGTGCTCGCGGTCATGCCGGCCGATCACGTGATCGGCGACGTCGGCGCGTTCCATGAAGCGATCGGGCGCGCGGCGCGCTACGCGCAGGAAGGCGCGATCGTCACGCTCGGCGTGCTGCCGCGCCGCGCGGAAACCGGCTACGGCTACATCCAGGTCGGCGCACCGCGCGCCGGCCGGCTCGGCGGGCACGGCGGCTATACGATCGGACGCTTCGTCGAGAAGCCTAACGCCGCGCTCGCCGAGCGCTACCTGCATTCCGGCGATTACTGGTGGAACAGCGGCATTTTCGTCACGCGCGCATCGATCTGGCTGAAGGCGATCCGCGCACTCGCGCCCGACATCCACGCGGCCTGCGACGCGGCATGGCGTGCGGGCATCGCCGAGGATCCGTTCTTCCGGATCGACGCGGCGGCCTTCGACGCCTGCCCGGCCGACTCGATCGACTACGCGGTCATGGAGCGCCTCGCGGAGAGTCCCGACCTCGGCATCGAAGGCATCGTGGTGCCGCTTTCGGCCGGCTGGTCGGACGTCGGCACCTGGGATGCGATCTGGGAAATCATGCCGAAGGACGATCAGGGCAACGTCGCACGCGGCCCGATCGTGTTCGAGGACACACAGGACAGTTTCGTGCGCTCGGAAGGCCGGCTGATTGCATGCGTCGGGATGAAGGACGTCGTCGTGATCGAGACG
The DNA here is from genome assembly GCF_046534765.1 of Burkholderia sp. SIMBA_062. NCBI lineage: Bacteria > Pseudomonadati > Pseudomonadota > Betaproteobacteria > Burkholderiales > Burkholderiaceae > Burkholderia > Burkholderia sp. SIMBA_062. The sequence continues at coordinate 51,087 of NZ_JAWRYD010000022.1, read as the reverse complement.
CCCGATGCGGTGCTGGTCGCGAACAAGCACGACGTGCAGCGCGTGAAGAACATCGTCGCGCGCCTGAAGACCGAGCAGCGCCCGCAGGCGAGCGAGCACCGCAAGGTGCAGCGGCCGTGGGGGCACTACGATTCGATCGATCTCGGCGAGCGGTTCCAGGTGAAGCGGATCGTCGTCGAACCCGGCAAGCAACTGTCGCTCCAAATGCACTATCACCGCGCCGAGCACTGGATCGTCGTGCGCGGCACCGCGAAGGTCACGCGCGGCGACGACACGTTCCTGCTCAGCGAAAACGAATCGACCTACATTGCCGTCGGCGAGGTCCACCGTCTCGAGAATCCTGGCCGGATCCCGCTCGAGATCATCGAGGTGCAGTCGGGCGACTATCTCGGCGAAGACGATATCGTGCGGTTCGACGATCGGTATGGACGGCCGGTCGTCGGTACCGCGCAGCTTGCGCCACGTTCACCATGCGAACCTGACGAGCCGCTTGAGGAAGCGGCGGAACGCGACGCCACTCGATAAGCGCGTCCGACAGGCGCGCGCGCATCCCCCCGGGCGCGCGGTCAATCGATGCTTCGCTGCGACCAGCGCGCCTGCCTGACGGCCTCGCGCACGCGCGGCAGTGACGACGGATCCGCGCCGAGCGCGTCGGCCTCGGTCGCCGTCGACTGACGCGCCGACGCACACGTCGCCCATTTCACCGGGTTCGCCGAGGGCCGCGACGGCCCATCGCTCGCGCAATCCTTGCCGGGGCCGACCCGCAACGCCATGCCGCCGATTCCCGACAGCTGGTTGTCGGCGAGCCGCACGCCGGACACGTTTCCCCACAGGCGAATGCCGTCGAAGCGCGCATTCGACACGCGGTTGCCGATCACGGTCACACGCGACACCGCACCCGACCACGTGCTGACCTCGATCGCCGCCTGCTGCGTGATCGGGCGCGGATCGGTGCGGCCCGTCGCCGTCTGGATGTCCGCGATCACGTTGTGCTCGATGCGGACGTCCGACGCGCCGTAGGTGCGGTTGCTGTCTTCCTGCGCGACGAGAATCCCCGCGCTCACCTGCACGTTGCGCACGATGTTGTTCGAGATGGTGACGTTCGCGCCGCCCACCACCGTGATGCCCCGGCCCCACGGGTTGCCTTCCAGCGAGTTACCGGTAATCAGCACGTTGCGCGTCAGCACGCCTTCCGCCTGGTAACTCACCACGGCGATCATGTCGTCGCCGGTGCCGCGCACGACGTTGCCGCGCACGAGCACGTCGTGCGAGCCGTGCGTCAGGTGAATGCCGTCGGCCAGCGTCGACAGCACCTCGTTGCCGACGATCGCAACCTCCGCGCCGCCGAACACGAAGATGCCCGCGCCGGCGCCGCCGTCGATCACGTTGTCGAGCACCTGCACGCCGCGTCCCGTGACCTCGATCTTCGTCGATGCCGGCGTCGTCAGGCGCGTCGTGCCGGTGCCCGCCAGGCGGAAGCCGACGAGCGCCGTACCGTCGCCGCGCATCTCGACCGTCTGATCGTCCGCGGTGGTCGCGATCAGCGTCGCGCCGTAGCCCGACACCACCACATTCGGCTGCCGCACGACCAGCGAACGGCCGACCACGTATCGCCCCGGTGCGAATACCAGGCGCTGGCCCGGCTGCAACGCGTCCAGCGCATGTTGCAGCATGTCGGCCTGATCGGCCGCGTCCGCGACGGGACGCACGTATGCATCGGGCACATTCGCGTGAAGCGCGCCAGGCGCACGCGCGCCGGATGCTGCCGCGGCACCATCCGGCCACGCCAGTGCGCCTGCCATGCACATGCCGGCAATCAACGCGCAGGCGCGGAACGAGTATTGCGGTCTACGCATATCGAATCGTTTCCTCTGGAATGACATCGCGCGCGTCGGCCTGCGCACGCGAAGCGCCGCGCTGCCCGCCCGCGCCACCCTCGACGCGGCGGACCACGCGCGACGTTCGATTGAATCATTCGCTCCGGCCGGGTGTCGGTGCGTCAACAGACCGACGCGTGCCGCCCGCGCGACGTGTCGCCGAACGGTAGGCTCGCGAACCGAGCGCCGATCCGTGATGCGTATCATGGCCACCATACGACGCGGCCGCGCTCCGGCGTCGCCGCAAGGCACCGGGCATCCGGACCGTCCGCTCTTCGCTCGTCCAGAATCCGTTCATGACCGAACTGACCATCGCCATCTGCAACTACAACCACGGCGCATACCTGCGCGACGCGATCGATTCGGCGCTCGCGCAGACCGCGCACGGAGTACGCGTGCTGGTCGTCGACGACGGGTCCACCGACGATTCGCGCGACATCATTCGCTCATATGGCGAGCGCGTGACGGCGGTGTTCCAGGAAAATCGCGGTCAGGTCGCCGCGTACAACCGCGCGCTCGAGCATGTCGCGACGCGCTACGTGATCCTGCTCGACGCGGACGACCTGCTCTATGCGGACGCCGCGGCCCGCGTGCTGGCCGCGTTCGCGTCCGGCGACTTCGTGAAGGTCCACTTCCGGCTCGACGTGATCGCGCGGGACGGTGCGATGACGGGCGCGAGCGTGCCGCAATCCGCCGTCGACACCGATTGCGGCCGCCTGTTGCGCGCGGGGTGGCTGTATCCGTCGCCGCCCGCGTCCGGCAACGCGTACCGGGTCGACGCGCTCAAGCGGATCTTTCCGGTGCCTGTCACGGCCGACAACCTGCATGGCGCGGATTTCTATGCGATCTACGGCATCGCGTTGCTCGGCGCCGTGCACATGATCGACGCAACGCTCGGCGGCTATCGCGTGCATCAGCATCCGGACCTACGCGCGGACGACGACACACCGGCTCTTGCACTCACCAATTCGGAAGACGCCGCGACGGGAGCGCTGAAGGCCGAGCGCCGATGGTCGACGCTGCGCATGCTCGCCGGCACGCGGCTGCACGAAGCGTTGCCGATCGCGCCGCTCGACTTCGCGATCGAGAAGGCCCGCTTCGCAAGCACGCTGTATCGCGCGCCGCTCATGCGGCGCTGGCGCTGGTTCCTGTGCGAATCCGGACGCTACTGGCATACCGTGCTGCGCAATCCGTTCTGGCGTCCCGCGAAGAAGGCGGCCGTCGCCGGGCTGTCGCTCGCCTGCCTGCTGCCATCGTCGACGCTCAGCGACCGTGCGATTCGCTATATCTCCAATCCGCTCGCGCGCGTACGCAAGTCTTCCGGGCAGCGTGTCGGCACACGATAGCGTCGTCGCGTCGTGACGTCCGCCGCCGAATCGCTTCTTCGGTAAGCCATCGCACCCAGTGGATCGCGCATGCGCTGCACAATGATCCGGACCAGTGGATTCACGCGCACTGAGCGGCCTTCGCCGTTGCCGCGTCCCCAATTGGCATAGCCCAACGCCGCATCGATTCGTCGTGCTGCATCGCGTCCGGCGCAATTCGACCGACCACTTCGCACACGCGAGCCAGGCAGCGGGATTCAATGGCCACGACTCGCAAGCATTTATCAATTAGGAATGCGTAGTTCAAGGAACCGGACGACGCGACCGCACGATTCACCGGCTGCCCATCGTCGCGACGGGCGATGACCGGCGCGATCGGATCGCTGGACCCAAAGATGACCACAGAAAAGATCTTTCATATTGCCGAAGCGTTTGGTGGCGGCGTGCTTTCGATGCTGACGCATCTTGCCAACCATGCCGCGGCAACCGGCGCCGATGTCACGGTGCTGCACTCGATCCGACCGGAAACGCCGGCCGATTTTTCAACGCTGTTCCGGCCCGACGTGAAACTCATCCATGTCGACATGGTGCGCGAGGTCAGCGTCACACAGGACCTGTGGAGTTTGCGCGCGCTGATCCGGAACCTGCGCGACTGCAAGCCGACCGCGATTCATCTGCATTCGTCGAAGGCCGGCGTGCTGGGACGGGTCGCCGCCCGGATCGCCGCCCCGAATGCGACGGTCCTCTACTCGCCGCACGGACTTTCGTTCTTGCGCTGCGACGTGTCGCGCATGAAGCAGTTCGCGTATCTGAGCTTCGAACGCATCGCGGCGCGCATCGGCGGCACCGTCGTCGCCTGCTCGGGCAGCGAGCTCGGCGAGATCAGAAGAAAGGTCCGGCCGAAATCGGCGGTCCTGGTGGAAAACGGCGTCCATGTGACCGAGATCCCGCCGCGTCGAACGCGCGACGATCGCAAGGTCGTCATCGGGATGAGCGGTCGCGCGTCGTTCCAGAAGAATCATGACGCATTCGTGCGACTCGCCGACACGCTGCAAGGCGCCGACGTCGAGTTTCTGTGGATCGGCGGCAACGCGGCCGAAATCGCGGATCCCGGCCAGCGCAGTGCCGTCGTCTGCAGCGGTTGGGTGACCCGCGCCCGGGCGCTGGCGCTCACGTCCGAACTGGACATCTACGTGCAGACCTCCCGCTGGGAAGGCATGCCGGTCGCGCTCATCGAAGCACAGGTTGCCGGCATACCGGCCGTGGTGACGGACGTCGTCGGCAATCGCGACGTGGTGATCCACGGCGTGACCGGCTACGTCGCGTCGAACGCCGACGAGATCTCCGCGTACGTGGCCCTCCTCCGCGACGATCGGCAACTGCGCGAGCAAATGGGCGCCGCGGCCCGGCAACGGGCGATCCAGCGGTTTTCGATCAACGCGATCTTCCGCCAGTGGAATGCCCTCTACGGACTCGGCGCCAACGAGCCGCGTGCCGACACGCGCGACTTCGAGCCGGTTACGCCGGATCACGTCAAAGCCTGATCCCGATTTCGACACCTCCTTATCGACATGATCGCAAGCAAACCGAAGCAACTCGTCTACAACGGCCGATTCACGACGCAGAAGACGACCGGCGTGCAACGCGTCGCGCGCGAGCTGATCGCCGCACTGATCAAGTTTCAGCCGCAGGATCCGGTCACCGTGCTGGTGCCGCCGCGGCCCGGCGTCGCAGTGAGCGGCGCGAAGACAGTCGAGGTCGGCTTTTACAAGGGCGTGGTCTGGGAGCAGTTGATCCTCCCGCTGTTCGCGCGCCGCGGCCGCATCGTCAATCTCGGCAATTCGGCATCGATCTTCCTCGGCAACCAGATCATCTACATGCACGATGCGGCGGTGTTCGACACGCCCGCGCATTTCTCCCGGCCGTTTCGGGTGTGGTACCGGATCATGTTCTGGATCCTGGCGCGAACCTCGGTGTGCGTGCTGACCAACTCCCGTTTCTCGCGGGATCGCCTCGCCCATCACTGCGGCGTTTCCGCGGAGAAGATCAGCGTCGTGCCGCTCGGTGCGGATCATCTGGACGCGCTGGAACCGGACATGAGCGTGCTCGACAAACATGCGCTGACGCCGGATCGGTTCGTGCTCGCGGTCAGCAGCATGAATCCCACCAAGAACTTCGGCCGGCTGATTGCCGCATTCCGGCAGGTCGGCGATCCGTCGGTCGATCTCGTCATCGTCGGGATGCAGAACACCACCGTGTTCGGCAAGCACGACCCGGTTGGCGCGCCGGAGCCGAACGTCAAGTACGTCGGCTACATCAGCGACGAGCAACTGAAGTCGCTGTATCAGAACGCGGCGTGCTTCCTCTATCCGTCGATTTACGAAGGCTTCGGCATTCCGCCGCTCGAGGCGATGCGCTACGGCTGCCCGGCACTGGTCGGAAAATCGGCCGCGCTGCCGGAAGTCTGTGCCGATGCGGCGCTGTACTGCGATCCGTATTCGCAGGACGACATCGCGCGGAAATTGCGTAGGCTGCTCGATTCCGCCGAGCTCAGGGCCGAGCTCAAACGCAAGGGGATCGTGCATGCGGAGCAATATCGCTGGAGCCGCAGTGCCGAGATGATGAAGGCGATCTTCGAGACGCTGTAGCGCGATCGGCACACGGCCGGATCGACGCGATTACGCGACGTTGACGGGGCTGCCGGACGCGGCCGCTTGATTTCCGAACAGGCGCTTGCCGAGATACGACCTGATCGGCTCCTCGACGAATTTCGCGAAGAACGCGGCCGACACGATCGACAGGCACGCGGCAAGCATTGCCGTTCTGACGACGTGGATATCGCCCTGCGGCGCATACGCGAACACGAGCCTTCCGATCGGGTAATGCACGCAATAGAGCGGATACGAAATCCAGCCGAGGAACGCGCTGATCCGTGCCACCGCGTTTCCGCTCGGCGCGAGCATGGCGCCGCGATAAACCAGCGCCGGGGCAACGAACAACAGCACGGCCAATGCGTAAATTCCCTTGATCGACGTCGGAAACAGCATGACCAGCAGGAACACGACAAACAGCATCCGGTCGTTCCTCACGAACCCGGCCACGAGCCAGTGCGGCCTCGCCAAGTGACCGGCGTCGTGCATCTTCGCGATTGCCACGCCGAGCAGGAACCCGTAGCCGACCCTGAAGAACCCGCCGAAGAAATTGTCGGCCGCCCAGCCCTGATTCAGGATGACAGTCACCTTGTCGTGGTCGAGGCCCACGAGCCATCCATACGCGACGAACGCACCGAGACATGCATAGGCCAGTCGCAGCAGGTTCTTCTCGTTCATCTTGACGGCCGCGATCAGCACAACGCTCGCGAACAACTCGAAGAACAGCGACCAGGCGGGCGGATTCAGCGGAAACACACCGGGATCGTCGACCGCCGGCAGGCCGTGAGTCGTGGCGCCAACAAAGCCCGACACCGAAAAACGACCCAGATACGGAACGAGAAAATAATTCTGGCCGGTCGCTGCCGCCAGGTTGCCGAACGAAAACGCCACCGACGCATTGACGCGCATGACGACGAGGCTCACGAACCCGATCGTCAGCCCGATGCCTATCATCGGATAAAGGCGGATCACCCGTCGCTTCAAATACTCGCCCCGCCACGACGCCTGACGCAATTTCTCCCCGTAGGAGTACGTGAGGATGAAGCCGCTCAGCATGAAGAACACGTCCACCGAAAGATAAGCACTCTGCAGTATCGGAATCGGCAGATCCTGAAGGAAATGCATGAGCATCACGCTGATTGCCGCAATGCCGCGCAACCCGTCCAGCGTTTCAAACTTCTGCTTGTGAGTCGCCATGAAAAGGAGTGGCTCCGGGAAATATTGGTGTTGGGACCCGGCAATCTGCAAAGCGGGCGCATGCCCCGCACGACTCGACCATGGCCTTATCGCGACATCACCGGATCGACGTCCGTGGCCCGATTGCCACGCCCAACGACGCGCCGTTTTCCCTCTCCATCAGATCCGCCGCCGGCAAGCGCCGCACGGGCCGGCGCCTTGGCGAACCAATGGAAGATGGCGATCAGCAGTACGACCGGCACGAAATTGCGTCCGCTGAACAGGTTCGGCGTTCGCATGACTTCCATGACCGACACGTAAAGCACCGCATGGACGCAGCACCAGAACCCGTTGCCGCTCCGCCAGCCCGCATAGCTGCGACCGACCGCCCAGCCGAGCGCGAGCGCATCGAGCAAGCCGAACCAGCCCCACTCGTAGAAGTGGACGAAGATGCCCGACGGGTTGTTGAACTCCGGGTCGGCGTAGCCGTTCAGGAACAGGTTGATGCTGTCGCCCGAGTCCAGCCACGGCTGCAAGGTCGAGCCGATGACCGGGAAGCGCAGCAACCAGTCGAACGTAAACATCGGGTGGCCCTGGTCCCAGCCCAGCACACTCACTATTCCGGCGCCGTTGTTCAACGACGTCGAGTAGTACAGGCCGAGACGTTCGAGCGCGAAATCGAACAGGTTGTCGTAGATGTTGACGTAATAGGCTTCCCACGACCGGTTGTACTCGTTCGCGATGAACAGGCCGAACAGCAACGGGATCGCCGCGTACGGACCGAGCGTCAACAGCCGCGAATACCGGCCTCCGAGCCGGAACCGCACGACCATCAGCGCAAGCGGCATCACCATCTCGATCAGCGCAAGCCGTTCGGCGAAGATGAAGCTGCGCATCAGCGTCAGCACGGCAAGCACGGCGAAGTAGATCTTGTAGCGATTCAGTCCCTTAACCGGTGTCCTGAACACATAGAAATACAGCACGACGAATGGCGCGGTCGCCTGCGTGAAGGTGCTGAGGCCCGTGATGCGCCCTTTCAGTTCCAGCATGTCGTAGGCATTCGCGTCGCCGCGCACGAACGCGACCAGCAGCGCCGGATGCGTGAGGATGCCACTCAGCAACAGCGCATAGCCGAACAGCGCGAGCGCGAACACGACATCGAGCACGCGAGGCGACAGCTCGACGGCGGCTGGCGGCGGCCCGCGTCGCGTGCGCGCTTCGGTCGTCGCGAGCCATGCCGCCGCCATCACCACCATCAGGAACAGCGCGCCGACGAACGCGTAGTAGCCGTCGAAATAGACGCGCGCGATCGCCTTCGGATCGCCCAGCAGGCTGAGCGACAGCATGCCGTACAACGGCAGGATGAACATCAGCACGAGGCGTGCCGGGTCTTCCCACCAGTAGCCCGCGTAACCGCCCGTGTAACCGCCGGCGCCGCGCACGCGCGCCGCCGTGCGCATCGTCGCAGCGGGCCGTCGCGGCCCGTGCCCGGCCCCGCCCGCTCGCCGGTTCATGACACCCGTTCCACCCGTTGCCGCGACGCCATCCCTTCCGTATAGCCGGACGCGGCCTGATGCGTGTTCGTATCCTTGTAGCCGTAGTCGTACCGTCCCGGCGCGCCCTTGTAATCGTTCAGGACCACGCCGCACACGTCGATATGCGCGTGTTCGAGCCGTCGCGCGCTTTCTTCGAGTTCGGTCAGCGTCGTCACGCCGCTGCGCGCGACGAGGAACACGGTTCCCGCGAGACGGCCGAGCACCAGCGCGTCGGCCACCGGCAGCAACGGCGGGCCGTCGATCACGACCATGTCGTAGCGCGCCGCGACCTGCTCGATCAGTGCGGCGAGCGCGGGCTGCAGCAGCAGTTCGCCCGGGTCCGGCACGATGCTGCCCATCGCGATGAAATCGAGGCCCGGCGCGACCCCGCGCCGGATCGTCTCGGCGAGGCCGTGCGTGCCTGCCACCACGTCCGACAGGCCCGGCGCGCGGCTATGGCGGAACCGCTCGTGCTGCGAACCCTTGCGCAGGTCGGCATCGATCAGCAGGACCCGCCGTTTCGCCGCGCCGACGAGCGACGCGATATTCGCGGCGACGAACGACTTGCCGACACCCGTCGTCGGCCCGGAAATCAGCACGACGGGATTCGACGCGTCCGGCATCGACAATTGCAGTGCCGCGCGGAAATTGCGCAGGCTTTCGAGCGCCGCGTCCTGCGCGCCGATCGGCGGCATCGGCGGCATCGGCGCGCGCGTGCCGCGCCGTCCTGCCTTCGGGCGCGACGCCGCTTGCGCCGCGACCGGACTGTGCGGCACGGTCGCGAACACGGGCAGCCCCGTCGTCCATTCGATTTCCTCGGCGTCGCCGATCGTGCCGACGACACGCTGCCGGACGATCACGATCGCCGCGCCCGCCAGCAGCCCCAGCATCAGCAGCGCGATCACCGCGACCCCGCGATGCGGGCCGATCGGCTCCTCGGCGACCTTCGCCGTATCGACGATCCGCACGGTGCCGGTCTTGCTGGCCCGCGCGAGGATCATTTGCTGGTGCGTGTTGAGCAGGTTCGTGTACAGCGCGGTATCGACGGCCACATCGCGCTGCAGCTGCAGCACGCCCTGCTCGACGGTCGGCAACTGCTGGATCTGCTTGCGTGTCGTGTCGAGCGAACGCTGCGCGTCGGCCAGTTGCGCGTCGACGGCCACCACGGCCGGATGCTTCGGCATGAAGCGCGTCAGCAATTCCTCGCGCCGCTGCTGCAGCGTCTGCACGCGCGTCTCGATGTCGACCGACTGCTGGCGCAACGCCAGCGCCTCGTCACTCGTATTGACGGTGCCATGCGACGCACGGAATGCGTTGAAGCGGTTTTCCGCCTTCTCCAGTTGCGCCTTCAACTGCGGCAGTTGGGTATCCATGAAGCGGATCAGCTTGTCGGCCGCCTCGGACTTGCGCTGCGTGTTCTGCGCGAGGTACGCGTCGCCGATCGCGTTCAGCACGCGGCTGTCGTGCACGGGATCGATGCCGTCGAGCGTCACGCCGATCATGTTCGACTGCTTGCCGCGCTCCGAGATCAGCGCATTCTTCTGCAGCCAGACCGTCGCTTCCTCGTCGCTGTAGCGCGTGAGGTCGAAGCGTGCGCCGGGCTTTCCGGCCACGTCGCGCACGAAGATGTCGAGCGGCCCCTGCGGTGTGTCGACATGCAGCGGCTGCCCGATACGGCCCTGCCATGCCGGCCCCTTCCGGCCGAACCAGCTCGTACGCTGCAGCGTATAGACGCCGTCGTCGCCGAGCGTCAGCGCGAAGCGCTTGCCGAGCAGGCGCTTCGGCACGTCGAAGGTCGGCACGTCGATGCGCTCGGTGCCGTACACGTAGCCGCCCGGCAACGGCGAGGACAACCCGTCGGTCGCGTTCACGAACCGCCAGCCGATCAGCGGCAGGTAATGCGGCCGCGCGTCGACGGCCAGGTTGGTGCTGTCGATCGCGCGGTCGAGCACGGCGCGCGATTTCAGCACTTCGATCTCGGTCGACGCGTCGGTCTTCAGGTCGAACACCGCCGACGGATCGCCGGGCGGCGACGTCGGTTTCGAGTCGGTCGGGCTCTGCTCGACCTGGAACAGGATGTCGGTCCGGTAGACGGGTGCCGCGCACAGCGCATACACGGCGCCGACGAGCGCGCCCGCGAGCGCCGTGCAAAGAATCAGGCGCCGGCCGCCGTACAGCATGCCCCAATAGCGGCGCACCGGATAGGACGGCCGCAGGGCGGGCCCGCTGTGCGGGTTAGGCAGGGTCGAAGAAGTCATGCAGCATCAGTCCCGTATGGCGCGACGCGCGGTCGCGGTCACGAAATCCGCCACGAGCGTCACGGCGAAATGGCTCTGGCCGTCAGCGCACCCTGCGCGGACGACGGAATCAGCAGGTTGACGACGCGGCTCCAGCGCACCAGCGACGACGCATCGACGAACACGACGTCGCGGCGCTCGAGCGGAAACTGGTCGGCCAGTGCGAACGACGCGGGCGAACTGCCGTCGAGGTGGTACACCCGCGCTCGGTTGTCCGGGCCGCGGCGCACGACGAACACCTGGCGCGCGTCTGACGTGTACTGGCTCACGCCGCCCGTGTCGCCGAGTGCTTCGCCGAGGCTCATCCGGCCGTCGGTCAGCGTCAGCGTCGCCGGTCGCGACACCTCGCCGAGCACGAACACCTTCGCGTCGCTCGCCGCGCGCACGCGCACGAGGTCGCCGTCGCGCAGTAGGATGTTCGACGGATTCACGCCCGCGGCGATCAGCGCGGGCACGCTCACGTTCACGGTCCGGTCGCCGCGCGTCACCGATACCTGCGAGCGGTCGGCCGTCGGAGTGAAGCCGCCCGCGCGGTCGATCGCCTCGGGCAGCGTCATCGGCATGTCGTTGACGATCTGCAATCCAGGCGTACGCACTTCGCCGTCCAGATAGACGCGCTTGCTGCGGTAGGTCTGCACGCGCAGCGCGATCTGCGGCTTGCGCACGTATTCGCCGAGCCGCTTCGTCAGCAGCGCGCGCGCCTGCGCCTCGGTCAGCCCCGCGACATGCACGAGGCCCGCATACGCGAACTGCACGTTGCCGTTCGCGTCGACCGTGTAGCCCGTCGCGACCGAGCTGGCGCCGACGCCGTCGCCGCCGCCCGTCGTCTGCGTCGTCGGCAGGTTCAATTCGGGGTGGTCCCAAACCACGATGCCGAGCACGTCGCCCGGGCCGATCGCGTATGGCTTCGGCTTGCCGAACAACTGGCGGATTTCCGCGTCGACGTCGGCGCGCTGGCCCGCATGCTGCTGCGCGACGAACGCCGGCGTGATTTCGATCAGATCCTCGCTCGACACGTTCTGCACGCCGTCGAGGCCGCCCGAGCCCGATGCGTCGGCGCTCACGCGCGCATTCGCGTCGCGCGCGGCAGGCGCCCGGTAGCTCATGCCCGGCGACAACGCACAAGCGCTCAGTGCGCACGCGGCCGCCACGATCGCCATGCGCGACAGCCACGGCGCGCGCCGGATGCCTGCCGTGCGTGGCCGCGGCGTCCCGAGCGTCGATTCCGGTTGCGTGGTGATTGACATCGTGTCCTTCCAAAACTGTGCGGTAACCCGCCGAACGCGGCGAATTCCGGCATTACGCTTGGGCGGCGCGGCTCGCATGGCGGTGCCGCGCCTCCCTCTTCACCGCACGTTACTCCGTACGATTCGTCATGAACTGCTCTGCGTCGCTTTCGTCACTCGTCTGCATCGTCTCGGCCTGCGTTGCCTGTGCCGCCGGCGCGCAGACTTTGCCCGCCACGCCGGCCGATGCGCCGGCCTTCGCATCGTCGACGCCGCTCGCGCCGGTGCCGCTCCAGCGTTCCGCACAAACCGCGATAGCCGGTGCTCCCGCGGAGCCAGCCGCGACTGCATCCGATGTCGCGGCACCTGCCGCCGCGCTTCCTGCTGCACTTGCCACCGCGAGCACCGCCGCAGCACCCGAATCGCGCGCTCGCGGTGCACTGCGCCGGCCGCTCGTGCCGACGCGGCCGCATCGCCCGCAAGTGGCCGATGCGCGCACCGAAGACCTCTGGCACACCGGCACGCTGTACACGTCGCCTTATGAGAAGTCGCCCTACGCGCTGCCGGGCGATCCGGACTGACGCATCCCGGCCGGCCATGCCACGGCGTGACCGCGCACGTGCCGATACGGGATTGGACACCACGGCGAACGGCGCGTCTGTGAGCGACCCCACCGAACGCGATCTTCATACCGAACGGGATCGCACCCCTAAGCATCGACGCAACGCGCGCGGCACACGCATCCCGATCAGCCGACCGACACGTTCACGTACGATCGCGCGGCCGCATCCTGCGTGGCCGGATCGGCGACCGGCGCGACCGGCCAGGCCGAGTCGCGGCCCAGCGCCTGCATGCACAGGTCGATCACGATGTCCGTGCCCGCCGCGCCGTACACCGCATGGTCGACCTGCGGCTCGAGATGCAGACGCACGTGACGCGAGCGCCGGAACGCGTGCTCGATCGCGCCGAAGTGACGCCGGACATCGTCGATGCCGGGATCGAGCGCGCCGTACACCAGCGTCGTCCAGACGTTGCGCTGCGCAAGTTCGTGCATCACGCCGCGCGGCGTGCCGCTGCGCGGCTTCCACCCGACGCGCGCAGCGAGCGCATTCGCCGGCACGCTGACCCGCGCGATCGCATTCGCGGCCACTGCCCGCACGATCGGACGCAGGTCGCGACGCTCCCGCACGAGGCGCTTCCACTTCTGCCAGTCGCGCACCGACAGCCAGTAGCCGCGCACCGAGTTGTTCCGCTGCTTCTGCACCGCTTCGAGCGTGAGCCCGGCCGGCCACACGAAGCGCGCGAGATTGATCGCGATCACGCCGGCGAGTGACGACGTCTTCAATGCCGCATGCAACGCCGCATAGGCGCCGGAACAAATGCCGGCCGCGACCACCTCGGGATGTCCGAGCGCGCGCAGCCAGTCGGCGGCGGCGGCCACGTCGTCGCTCGACTGCGTCGAATACACGACATCCGACTGATCGTCGGGCGCGGCGGACCCGCTGTCGCCGACGCCATGCACGTCGATCCGCAGCGTCGTCACGCCGGCGCGTGCCAGCGTGCGGGCGAGCCGCACGCTGAAGCGCCCTTCGCCGCTGCGCGGATTCGTCGACGTGTTCGCGATCACCACCGCCGGGCCGACCGGCTTCGCCGGCCGCGTATCGACGGCCCGGCACAGCACGCCCACCAGCCGGTCCGGCCCGACCGCGACGGCCTGCTCGGTCATGTCGTTCATGTCGAGCGCGACGGCCGACTCGCCATTCCACGCCGGGTCCGCCCGCGACGCGGTGCCGGCGCCGGCCGGCTCATGCGGTGTGCGTTCGGCGATCCAGTTCGCGAGCGTGTCGATCGCCGCGAGCGGCAAGCGCGAGCGCGTACCGTCCAGCATCGTCGTCGGCCATTCGCGGAACGGATCGCTCGCCACGTCCACGCCGCGCGAGAGCAACGCGTCGCGCAATGCCGGCCCGTCGCCCTGATCGGGCTGGATCAGCAGCATCGCGCCGGGCAACGTCGGCGCATCGCGCACGACGTCGCACAGATCGAGCGCCTTCAGCGCATCGACGAAATCGGCGGGAAAGCGGTGGCCGAGCACGTTCATGCACGGTTCGTCGCGATGCGCGGCGCGAATTGCCGGCGACGTGGTGTCGAGCCACTGGCGATGCACGAACGACAACTCGCGCAGGTAGGCGCGGCCACGCACGACCGGTGCGAGCGCCACCAGCGCATCGACGCGCGGCGACGGGCGCGAGCCCATGCCCGCGGCGGCCAGCATCGCGAACAGCGCACCCGCGCGAATCCCGACGAGCGTCAGCGCGGTGACGCCGACCTGCTCGCGCAACAGGTCGATCGCGTCGTGAATGCTGGCGATGCACGCGGCGTGCCGATCGGCGTCGCGATCGTCGCCCGCCGAGTCGCCGGTGCACGGATAGTTGAATCGCAATACCGTGACGCCGTCGCGAGCCAGCCGCTCCGCGATCGCCCGCATGAGCTTGTGCGTCCACGAAGCCTCGTGCCCGAGCGATTCGCACAGGATCACGCCTTGTGTCGTCTGTCCTTCGTGCAGCCACCCCACGCAGCTGCCGAACGTTATCGGCTTCAATCGGTACTCCTCGGATCGGTATTTGTTATCGGGTGCGGACGCACGCGCCGGCGGCTCCACGGGGATCGGCCAGTCCGCGATCGTGCGACCGGTCGGCAAACGCATGGCCTTCAGGTGACGGACTGCCGCCGCGCCCCTGCGCGCCCCGCCCTTCGCCATGCGTATCGTGTTTCCGTCGCCCAGGGACGGCGGTTGTCGGCCCGCGTCGTCGTCAAGCCCTTCGCGCTGTGGACCAGAACAGTGCGCTCGATTAGAGCACCGGGCCCGAGCGTCCTTCGGTGCGCCAGCTTACAAATGCATTCGTCACTGCCGCGATACAACGATGCGCGCCGTAGCGCGATTCGCGCCGCACGCGCGCAGGGAATCCGCGGACGGTAGGCTCGCGAACACAGGCGCCTCGCGCGGCCCGTATCATGACCGCCATACGATGTGGCCGTATCCGGCATCGCCGGACGGAACCGGCGCCCCCCGGAACGGGCCGCGAACCCACGCAGCCGGGCCAGCGCCGGCCGGCCGCGCGAGCGCACGGCGGCCCGCACTCCGCCGCCATGCGGCACTCACGGCGCCGACCGAGCGAATGTCAAACATCAAGAAGAACTTCCTGCTGCTGCTGACGTTGCAGATTTCGATGTACGCGGTGCCGCTGCTGATCGCGCCGCTGCTGACGCACGCGCTGGGGCCGGAAGGTTACGGCCAGCTCGCGTTCTCGCTCGCAGTCATCGCCTACCTCACCAACTGCACGAGCTACAGCTTCGACCTGACCGCGACGCCGCGCATCGCGCTCGCTCGCGACGACCGCGCCGAACGCTCTCGCATCTTCTGGGCGACGCTGTACGCGCAGATCGGCATCGCCGTGATCTGCTTCATCGTGCTGATCGCGCTCACCCTCCTGGTCGAGCGCTTCGGCGAGGACCGCGACCTGCTGCTGATCGGTTTCGGGATGGTGGCCGGCGTGGCGTTCACGCCCGGCTGGTATTTCCAGGGGATGGAGAAGCTGCGCGCGCTGAGCGTCATCCTGTTCATCGGCCGCATCCTGAGCCTGCCCGCGATGTTCGCGCTCGTGCACAGCCCGGCGGATATCGACCGCGCGATGATCGTCAACGCCGCCGTGCCGACGCTGTCCGCGATCGCGCTCGCCGCCTATCTGTATTTCCAGCGGGAAATCGACTTCGTGCGCGTCGGCGTCGCCGACATCGCCGAATCGCTGCAAGGCGGCTGGCAGGTGTTCCTCGCGTCGACGTCGATCGCGTTCTATGCGTCGACCAACACCGTGCTGCTCGGCTTCGTGTCGGGCAACGTCGCGGCCGGCTACTTCGCCGCCGGCGACAAGCTGATCCGTGCGGCGCTCAGCATGCTCCAGCCGCTGAAGGCCGCTACCTATCCGCGCATCAGCTACCTGATGCGGCACGCACGCAACGACGCGTTCTCGTTCCTGCGCAAGCTGTTCGTCGTGCAGGTCGTGATGGTGCTCGGTATCTCGCTCGCGATCTTCTTCGGCGCGCCGCTCGCGGTGCGCATCCTGTATGGCCCTTCGTACGAGCCGACGGTCCAGGTGCTGCGCTGGATGGCCTTCGTTCCGTTCATGGCCGGGATGACCGACTTGTTCGGGGTCCAGACGATGCTGCCGCTCGGCATGAAATCGGCGTTCACGCGGATCCTGATGTCGTCGGGCATTCTGAACATCGTGCTGGTGCCCGTGCTCGCGAAGTACTTCGCGGAACTCGGCGCGGCCGCCGCCGTGCTGACGGCCGAGGCCGCGGTTGCCGCGGCGCTCGCGACCGTCGTCTATCGCGCCGGGATTCCGCTGCCCGGCAGCCCTGTCGCTCGACGCGGCTAGCGCGTCGGCCGTGCTGCCCGGCTCCCTCGCGCTGGCCGGAATCCAATGGCGTTCCCTTAGATGCGCGCACAACGAAGCGCATTGCGCAGGTACGTCTTACTCCGCCACGGACACGCGATCGGGAACGATGACCGTCTTTTTCCGGCGCCGAGCGATCGCATCGAAAAAAGATCATACGGATCAGTAGAAACACCGATGCTGTAGTCAAACTACATTCGTAGGATTGGTCCCTGCAGAGAATCGCTACATCCGATTCGACAGTGTCGGGCGGTCCGCGTCGCCGTCCGCGTTGTCCGATCGGGCCCAACCGGCCGTAACGATTCCCCGCCTGGCCTGGCATGCCGACGCGCAATCACCCTGCATCGCCAGCCGAATGCGTTCGATGCGAATCCATCGGACGTACGCAGCTCCAGACATCATCCGAACAACAACCGGCAATACGATCATGGAGAGCAACATGCGGGACACACTCTGGCCGGCCGCCGTGCTGGCGGCGACCCTCTGCACCAGCGTCTATGCGGGCAACGCCGATTTCAACTCACCGGGCGACGCCGCCGACGCATTCGCGTCATCCGCCGCGCAACGGCGCGCCGACCTCCTCGTGCGCAAGATGACGCTCGACGAGAAACTGCAGTTCATCCATTCGCAATACGAAATGTCGAAGGTGCCGGGCGGTGGCGCCGGCTACATCCAGGGCGTGCCGCGGCTCGGCATTCCCGATCTCAACATGGTCGACTCGGCGACCGGCTCCGGCAGCACGTCGCTCGCGAGCACGACCTTTCCCGCGACGATCGCCGTCGCCGCGAGCTGGGATCGCCGCCTGTCGTACGACTACGGCAAGCAGGTCGCAATCCAGTTGCGTGCGCAAGGATTCGGCATGGGTCTCGCCGGCGGCACCAACCTCGCGCGCGAGCCGCGCGGCGGCCGGCTGTTCGAGTATCTCGGCGAGGATCCGCTGCTCGCCGGCGACCTGCTCGCGGAGCGCACGCTCGCCACGCAGCGGCAGAAAGTCATCGCGACCATCAAGCACTATGCCGGCAACGAACAGGAGCACGGCCGGATGGGCGGCAACACGCAGATCGACGAACGCACGCTGCGCGAGCTCTACCTGCTGCCGTTCGAGATCGCCGCGAAGCGCGGGCAGCCCGGCAGCGTGATGTGCAGCTACAACCGCCTGAACGGCACGTACGCGTGCGAGAACAATTACCTGCTGAACGACGTGCTGAAGAACGAATGGGGCTTCCAGGGCCAGGTGCAATCCGACTGGGGCGCCGCGCACAGCACGGCCGCCGCGATCAACGCCGGGCTCGACGAGGAGGAGGACGTCGGGCCGACCGTCTACCTCACGCCGGCCGCCGTCAAGCAGGCGATCTCGAACGGCTCGGTGTCGACCGCGCGCCTCGACGACATGGTGCGCCGCAAGCTGGCCGTGATGATCCGCGTCGGCGTGATGGACGATCCGGCCAAGGGCGGCGGCACGATCGATTTCGCGGCCGCGAACCGGTTCGCGCAGCGCGTCGCCGAGCAGTCGATCGTTCTGCTGAAGAATGACGGCAACCAGTTGCCGCTGGCCGCGGCCGCGCTGTCGCGGATCGCCGTGATCGGCGGCCACGCCGATGCGGCCCTGCTGTCGGGCGGCGGCTCGGGCAACACGCGCGATCCGGTCACCGGTTCGTTCGCGGGCTGCGGCGGCCTGACGTTCGGTTCGTCGACGGGCTGCAGCTGGTGGCGCAATCCGTGGCTGAAGGTCGACGTGCCGATCGTCGCGGCGATCCGCGCGCTCGCGCCGGCGGCGCAGGTCACGTTCGCGGGCAACAGCGACCAGCAGTCGCCGTTCCGCGCGTACACGCAACAGGAAATCGACCAGGCCGCGGCGCTCGCCGGGCGCTCGGACGTCGCGATCGTCGTGGTCGCGCAGCCGGCCGGCGAGGATTTCGGCGACCTGCAGAGCCTGAGCCTCGCGAACCCGTCGAACCAGGACGCCCTCGTCGAGGCGGTCGCGCGTGCCAACCCGCACACGATCGTCGTCGTGCAGAGCGGCAATCCGGTGCTGATGCCGTGGAAGGACAGCGTGTCGGCGATCGTCGAGGCGTGGTATCCGGGCGAAGGCGGCGGCAAGGCGATCGCGAACGTGCTGTTCGGCGCGGTCAATCCGTCCGGCAAGCTGCCCGTCACGTTTCCGGCGCGCGACGAGGATTCGCCGGCGTGGCGGCAAGGCGGCGCGTTCGAGAACGATCCCGTCTACGCGGAGAAGCTGAACATGGGGTATCGCTGGTACGACGCGCGCAACATCAAGCCGATGTATGAGTTCGGCTACGGGCTGTCGTACACGCACTTCGCGTATTCGGGGCTGTCGGTGTCGCGGCAACGGGACGGCTCGCTGAGCGTCGCGTTTACCGTGCGCAATGACGGCCGCGTCGCAGGCGCGGAAACGCCGCAGGTCTATCTCGGCGTGCCGTACAAGGACGAACCGCCGAAGCGGCTGGTCGGCTGGGAGAAGATCCGGCTGAACCCGGGCGAGGCACGGCATGTGCGCGTGATCGTTTCACCGCGGATGCAGAGCGTGTGGGATACGTCGCGAAACGGCTGGAAGTTCGTGCCGGGCGGGACCGTGTATGTCGGCGCGTCGTCGCGCGACATCCGGCTGCAGGGGAGCTGAGCGACGGTGACGCGATGGCGGGCGCCGGACGAAACATCGCCCGGCGTCCGCCTCGCTTCACCGAATCACCCTAGGCCACCGGCACGGCAGAATTCGGCGAGCACATCGAGTCCGCGCGCCGGTTCCCGCACGAACGGATTCGACTCGTCCCACGCATAGCCGGCCAGAATCGAGCAGACCATGCGCTTCACGTCGGACGCCTTGTCTTCATGAAACACGATATCCTGAAGCGCGCCTGAGTACCAGCGCTCGACGAACGCGCGGAAGGTGTCGATGCCCTTGCGCAGCGCGATGTCGTAATCGCGTGTCCAGTCGACCGCCTCGCCGCGCAACTGACGTTCGAGCACGGCGACTGCCAGTTGCGCGGAGCGCATCGCGATCGTCACGCCGGACGAGAAGATCGGGTCGAGGAATTCGCCCGCGTTGCCGAGCAACGCGTAGCCGCGCCCGTGCAGATGCTCGACATTCGACGCATAGCCCGCGATGCGACGCACCGGCATCACGAACGTCTTGCTGCCGACGAGCCGCGACAACGTCGGCTCGCTCCGCAGCAATTCCCGCAGCAACGATTCCTGCTGCGCTTGCGGCACGTCGAGAAACCCGGCGTCGGCCACGCAGCCGACCGACGAGCGTCCGTTCGTCAGCGGGATCATCCAGAACCACACGTCGCGACGCTCCGGATGGACGGCAATGCAGATCTTGTCGCGATCGGTCGATCCGGCCGGCAGACTGTCTTCGACGTGCGAAAAGATGGCCGCGCGCGTCGGCATGCCGGTGGGCGCCTCGAGACCGAGCAGGCGCGGCAGCACGCGCGCGAAACCGCTGGCGTCGAGTACGAACGACGCTTGAACGGAATATTCGCCCCCCGCTTCGTCGACCACATCGAGCCGTTGCGTATCGCCAGGATGGAAAGCTTGCACGGTATGGCCGAATCGCACGTCCGCACCCTGTGTCGCCGCACAACGGATCAGCAGATCGTCGAATGCGGCGCGTTCGACCTGATAGGCAGTCCCCCAACCGTCGGAGAATTTTTCGCGGAAATCGAACGACGACATCCTGTCGCGATAAACGAAATAGGCGCCGTTCTTGAACTGGAAGCCGGCCTCGACGACGGCCTGCAACATACCGGCCTCTTCGAGATACTGCATGCTTTGAGGCAACAGACTCTCGCCAATCGAAAAGCGCGGAAAATGCTGTCGCTCGAGCACCAGCACGGAACGGCCCGCCTTGCGCAACAATGCGGCCGCGACCGCGCCGGAGGGCCCCGCGCCGATGATCGCGACATCGACGGAATTCGATTTCATTTCACTCATGCTTGCCGTTCCATTTCGATGGATTGGATATCTTACGTTTCTCACGCCACGATCTGGCGTTGCAAACTACAATAGGCGGTCAACAAATCCAACATTCCGACGAGAGGCCCATGACGTCCTGCCGCACGCACGCCCCCGCCTATGTTCCCGAAACCCGCTTCGGCATCTGGTTTCTTCGCACGCATACCTGGGAGCATCACGTGCTCAGGGTGGCCATCGACGATCTCAAACAGCTCATCGCCGCGCCCCTGCCGAAGGCCCCCGTCATCCTCGATGCGGGCTGCGGTCAGGGCAAGTCGTTCCGCCTGCTCGGCGAAGCGTTCGCGCCCGGCAAGATCATCGGCATCGATTGTCACGACGACTCGCTCACGCATGCGTCCGAAGCCGCGCGTCGCTGCGCAACGCCCGTCGAACTGCATCGTGCGGACTGCACGCAGATCCCGCTCGCCGATTCGAGCGTCGACATCGTGTTCTGCCATCAGACCTTTCATCATCTCGTCCACCAGGAGCAAGCGCTGGCCGAGTTTCGCCGCGTGCTGAAACCCGGCGGGCTGCTGCTGTTCGCCGAATCGACCGACGCATACATCAAGTCGTGGGTGATCCGGCTGCTGTTCCGTCATCCGATGGAGGTTCAGAAAAGTGCCGACGGCTACCTTGCGATGCTGCGCGACGGCGGGTTCACGTTCGACGCCCGCAATGTGTCGTTCCCGTACCTGTGGTGGAGCCGCGCGAAAGACTTCGGACTCCTCGAGCGCATCGGCCTGTATGCACCGAAGCCGGGCAAGCGCCGCGAGACGCTCGTGAACGTCGCCGCGCGCAAGCCCGCGTGAGCGACGGAGGCCACCGTTCGGCGGCCCCGTCCCTACAGGCGCCTGCTAAGGCTTCAGCGTCACGATCTCGCCGGTGAGCGCCGCACCCGCCACGACCGCGCCGGCCCCGCACGTGAACTCGGTCGTACTCGAGCGCAACACGTTGCGGTAATTGCTCTTGATGCCGACGACGGCATTGCCGCCTTCCTTTCGCGCGCGCGCCTGCAGTTCGATCACTGCCGACAGGAACACATGCTGGCACGCCGCCTCGTCGCTCTTGCCGAATGCGTTGGTCTTCTTGTTCGTCGCGAACGTGCCGTACGACTTGAGCACGCGAGGATGCGACTGATCACCGAAATAGAGCGCGACGCCGTCGTCGAGCTTTCCTTCCTCGCTCTTCAACGCGTTCTCGATCGGATAGTCTCTGATCGTGTCCCGTGCGTGCGCGGCCGACGCGACGAAGGTCGCGCCGAGCAGCGCCAGTGCGATGCGGTATTTCACGTGTTGCTCCCGGTTATTGCGCGTTCAGCTGCACGACGTCGCCCGACACGGCGATCGCGCCGGCGCTGCCGCTCACGCCGCACGTATATTCGGACGTCGACTCCGAACGCTTTTCATGAAAACGCGTCGTCACGTTGACGACCGCATTCCCGCCATGATTCTTCGCGTAGATGCGAAGACGGTTCAACGCTTCGGCCAGCGCCTGGTCGCACGTCGGCTGTTCGGCTTGAGTCCCGCGCGATACGCGCACCGATTCCGAACGCGGACCGATGCTGGTCTTGACCTCCGGATGCGGCTGCGCGCCGAAATAGATCGCGACGCCGCTCGTGTCCGGTGTCGTTGCCGCCGCCGGCAGAGGCAGCGAACGCACCACGGTACCGCACCCCGTCAGCAACGACGCGGCCACCAATATGCCGGCCAGATGTCCTTTGTGCTTCATTGTTATCGTCCTCTCAGCTCAGTAAGTTCACTTCAATCGCCCTTCCAGGCGTCCAACAACACACTTGCACAGCTGCCGCCGAATCCGAACGAAACCGACAGCGCACGTTCGATCGAGCATTCGCGCGCGGTACGCACGAGCGGCATGCCGGCGACCGCCGGATCCGGCTCGAGGCCGACCCCGGTACCCGCGACAAAACCGTCGCGCATCATCAGGATCGTGTAGATCGCTTCATGCGCGCCGCTCGCGCCGAGCGGATGTCCGGTCATTCCTTTCGTCGACGAGAATGCCGGCACGTCGCCACCGAATACGTCGCGCAGCGCGTCGAGTTCCTCGGTGTCGCCGAGCGGCGTCGACGGCGCATGCGTGTTGACGTAGTCCGGACGCCGGCCGCTACCGTCGAGCGCGCCACGCATCGCGCGTGCGATCCCCAGCGCATGAGGCGCCGCCATGCCGGCGTTGTCCGTGGCCTGACCGAACCCGCTGATTTCCGCGTAAATTCGCGCGCCGCGCGCACGCGCATGCTCGAGCGATTCGAGCACGAGAATGCCGGCGCCGGACGCGATCACGAAGCCGTCGCGGCCGAGCGCATACGGGCGCGATGCGCGTTCCGGCGTATCGTTGAAACCGCTCGACAACGCGCCCATCGCGTCGAACATCAGCGTCATGTTGTCGTGCAGTGCTTCGCTCCCGCCGGCCAGCACGATGTCCTGGTACCCGGAGCGAATCCAGTGCG
Organism: Burkholderia sp. SIMBA_062; assembly: GCF_046534765.1. Lineage (NCBI taxonomy): Bacteria > Pseudomonadati > Pseudomonadota > Betaproteobacteria > Burkholderiales > Burkholderiaceae > Burkholderia > Burkholderia sp. SIMBA_062. The sequence goes on along the minus strand of NZ_JAWRYD010000022.1, from coordinate 28,107 downwards.
CCGCCTGCCCGATCGCCAGCGCCGCGCTGGTGCAGGCGGACGACGGCGAGTACGACACGCCTTCGATGCCGAACAATTGCGCAACGCATGCCGACGCCGTGCTGCTCATCGCTTTCGGCACGACATAAGGCGGCGTCTTCTCGATACCGCGATGCCGCGCGATCTCTATCGCGTCGTCGTAGTCGGCTATCGATCCGATGCCCGACCCCACGATCGCGCCCGCGCGCGGCGAACGCAGCATGCCGGCGTCGAGCCCTGCATCGTCGAGTGCCGACGCGGCCGCATGCGCGGCGAAACGCGCGGTGTCGCCCATGAAGCGCTCGTGCTTGCGCGCGAATCGCGCCGCCGACGCCACGCTCGCCACCCCGGCGACCTGGCTGCGAAAGCCGCGCTCGCGCCACGTGTCGACGCGGCTCACCCCCGAGCGGCCGGTGCGCAGCGCGTCCGATACTTCGGTGAGCGAATTGCCGAGACACGACACGATGCCGAGCCCCGTGACCACGACGCGCGTCGCCGCGCCGCCCACCGCCGTCATGCGCCGATCCGGCGGAAGATCAACGAGGTGTTGATCCCGCCGAACGCGAAGTTGTTGCTCATCACGAATTCCGCATCGATTCGGCGCGCGTCGCCGATGATGTAGTCGAGCGGCGCGCAAGCCGGATCGACCGTCGTGAGATTGAGCGTCGGCGCATACCAGTTGCGCTTCATCATTTCGATCGTCCACCATGCCTCGAGTGCGCCGCACGCGCCGAGCGTGTGGCCCACATAGCTTTTCAGCGAACTGATCGGCATGCGTTCGCCGAACACGGACGCCGTCGCATGACTCTCCGCCACGTCGCCCCGATCGGTCGACGTGCCGTGCGCGTTAACGTAGCCGATCGCGTCGGCGTCGAGCGTCGCATCGCTCAGCGCGAGACGCATCGCGACCGCCATCGTCTCGGCGGTCGGCTGGGTAATGTGCGCGCCGTCGGAATTGCAGCCGAAGCCGACGATCTCCGCATGGATCGTCGCGCCGCGCGCGACCGCGTGCTCGTACTCCTCGAGCACCAGCGTCGCCGCGCCCTCGCCCACCACCAGGCCGTCGCGATCGGCGTCGAACGGCCGTGGCGTCAGGTGCGCGGCATCGTTGCGCGTGCTGGTCGCATACAGGGTATCGAACACCGCCACCGCCGGGCCGGACAATTCTTCCGCGCCGCCCGCCAGCATCAGTGCTTGCTTGCCCGCCGCAATCGCTTCGTACGCGTAGCCGATCGCCTGGCTGCCCGACGCGCATGCGGACGACGTCGGCACGATCCTACCTTTCAGATCCCAGAACAGGCTGACGTTGACGGCCGTGGTATGGGGCATCATCTGCACGTAGCTGTTCGACGTAACGTCTCGCATCGAGCCCGTTTCGAGCATCGTGCCGAATGCCCGGATCGGCTCGACCGATCCCGATGACGATCCGTACGCGACGCCCATCCGGCCGTCACGGATCGATGCATCGTCGGACAACCCCGCATCCTCCAGCGCCAGTTCGCTCGCGCGCACCGCGTACATCGACACCGGCCCCATCGAACGCGTCTTCTTGCGCGGATACGTAGGCGGTAGCTCGAACGCCGGCAACGGACACGCAAGCCGCGTATGCAGCGCCTCGAAGCAGTCCCATTCCGGCATGCGCCGCACCGCGTTGCGCCCGTCGCGCAAGCGCGCTTCGATTTCCTGCCAGCGTTGACCAAACGCGGTCACACCGCCCATTCCCGTCACGACCACGCGCTTCATCACACCATCCCGCCGTTGACGCCGATCACTTGCCGGGTGACGTAGCTCGCCGCGTCCGACATCAGGAAACCGACCACAGCGGCGACTTCGTCGGGCTGGCCGACGCGGCCCATCGGCACGGCTTTCAATGCGTGTTCCAGCGGCACATCGTCGAGCATGCCGGTGTCGACCAGCCCGGGCGCCACGCAATTGACGGTGATCCTGCGTGACGCCAGCTCGATCGCCAGCGCCTTGGTCGCGCCGATCAATCCGGCCTTCGCGGCGCTGTAATTGACCTGGCCGCGATTGCCCATCACGCCCGACACGGACGCGATCGTCACGATGCGGCCGCCGCCGCGCAGGCGCACCATCGGCATGGTCAGCGGATGAACGACGTTGTAGAAGGCGTCCAGCCCGGTTTCGATCACGATGTCCCAATCCTCTTCGGACAGCGCCGGAAACGCGCCGTCACGCGTCACGCCCGCGCAACAGACGATCCCGTAGTACGCGCCGTTCGTTTCGACATCGGCCTCCAGTTCCCGCCGGCACGCCGCACGGTCGCGCACGTCGAACTGCAGCACGCTTGCCGTGCCACCCTGCGCGCGAATCGTCGCGGCGACGGCTTCCGCTTCGTCGCGGCCGGTGCGGCAATGCACGGTCACGGCGAAACCGTCGGACGCCGCGCGCAGCGCCACGGCGCGGCCGATGCCGCGACTCGCCCCTGTCACGAGAACTCGCCGAGTCATGAGTTGAAGCTCCCTTCGATAAAGGATTGAAAATCGTTTGGTTGGTACACCTTGACGACGGCTTCCGCGCAACACTCGCCGTCGGCATGAATCGCGCATTCGTACGCGCCATGCCCCTCGTCGCCGCGCAGCAGTTCCCGCGCGACGATGCGCAGCGTCGTGTCGGCGCCGAACGCCGTGCGATGCGCGAGATAGCGATTGGCCCCGAGCAACACGCCCGGTTTCGCGCGGCCGCCTGCATGCGCGGCGAGCAGGCCGACATGCGCGGCGATCGCCTGCGCCATCAGCTCGATGCCGATCCATGCCGGCATCGCGCCATTGCCGTCGACATACCACGCATCGCGGCGCGCGAGCGCGCTGACCTCGATGCCGGTTTCCGAGCAGCGCTCGATCGCGTCGAGCAGCAGCATCGTGCCTCGATGCGGCAACACGTCCCGCACGTCGCCGACGGGAATATCCGCGCCGCCATGCAGCGCGTCGATCAAGGGTCCGGCCTCCATGTCAGCCTCCCAGAATCAGGCTGGCATTGCTGCCGCCGAATGCGAACGAATTGCTCATCACGTAGCGTCCTGTTGCAGCGCCGGCCAGACGATCCTCGCGGTCGACCAGGTCGAGTCCCGGCAGCGCCGGGTCGCGCTCGCCGTCCCAGACGTGCGTCGGCAGCGCGATCCCGCGCGCCAGCGTCAGCCAGCCGAATCCAAGCTCGGTCGCGCCCGCCGCGCCGAGCATGTGTCCTGTCAGCGGCTTGGTCCCGCTCGCCGGCACGCCCTGCGGAAACACCCGTGCCATCACGTTCGCTTCCATCTCGTCGTTCAGCCGCGTCGCCGTCGCGTGCAGGTTCACGTAGCCGATCGCGGACGATGCGACGCCGGCGTCCGCGAGCGCGGCCCGCAGCGCGTCCTCCGCGCCGCCGCCCGCAGGATCCGGCGCCGAGATATGGTGCGCGTCGCTCGACTCGCCGACGCCGGCCAGCCGCACCGCCGCTTCGTCGCGACTCATCACGAACAGCGCGGCGCCTTCGCCGATATTGATGCCGTTCCGGTTTCGGCTCATCGGGTTGGCCCGCCCCGGGCTGACCGATTCGAGCGACGCAAAGCCCTGCAGCGTCAGCTCGCACAGCGAATCCGCGCCGCCGACGACGACCGCGTCGCACAGCTTCAGCCGCAGCAGGCGGCGCGCGGCCGCGAATGCCTTGGCACTGGATGTGCATGCGGTAGACAGCGTATAGGCTGGCCCGGCCACACCCAGCACCGCGCGCACGAATGGCGCCGCCGTGCCGATTTCCGTCTGTCGATAATCGAATCCGGCAGGCATCGTGCCCGTCGCGGCACGCTTTGCAAGCGCCTGCTCCGCCGCCTGGATGCCGGACGTACTCGTGCCGATCACGACACCGATCCGCCGCGGACCGTAACGCGCGATCGCCGCGTCGACGAAGGGTCCGATCTGCGCCAGCGCGGCAAGCAACAGCCGGTTGTTCCTGCAATCGAAATGCACGAGCGAGGTGGGCGGCTCGACGTCGAGCGCGGCACGCACGCTACCGATCCAGCCGCCGGCGAGGCCATCGGTACGCGGCGCCATGCCCGGCGCGACGCCGGCGTGCAATGCGTCGACGATTTCGTCGGTGGTTGCGCCGAGCGCGTTGATCATGCCGGGCGCGGACAGGTAGACCGGCGTCAGTCTGGCGTTCATGCGCGCCCCTCCTTCGTGGACGGCGTGGCGAGCGGCGCGAACAGCACCGAAAAAACGATACCCATCGCGAGGGTCGTGCCAAAGCTGCGCAACGCGGGCATCGCGCTCGCGCCGAGCATCCCGAACGACAGCAACGTCGTGGCCGCCGACAGCAGCACGCCGGTCCATACGGCGCCGACACCAGCCGCGTCCCGCATGCAGCCTTCCCGGAGGAACACCGCGTAGTTGGCGCCCACGCCGAGCACCAGCATCAGCGCGAGCCAATTGAAAAGCGTGAGCGGCACCCCCGCATAGCCGAACGCCGCGAGCGTCAAGGCGATGGCGAACACGACCGGCAACGTCGTCGCAATACCGCCGCGCATGCCGTATCGCCACATCAGCAGCGCGGCGACCACGACCAGCGCTCCCGCCAGCCACAGCCCGCTGTCGACCCGATAGGCGCCGAACAGGCTCGACACGCTCGCGGCCTTGTCGACCCACGACACGCCCGGCAGTGTGCGCGCCAGCGCCGCGAAAGTCGCCACGTTCGCCGCGTCGACCCGTTCCGGAATCGCCAGTGCCGCATCGACGGGGCCGGTGCCGCCGTCGATTCGACCGAGCCACAGATGCCGGAACGGGGCCGACCAGCGTGCCGCCAGCCACGTATCGACGGACAGCGTCGCCGGGGCATCGACGGAATACGCGCGAATCCACGCGTCGGCGACGTCGTCTCGGAAGCCCGCGTGCGCCAGCGTCGCACGCAGCGCGGCGGCATCGGCAAACACGTGCGTGCCCAGCACCGCGCGATTGTGTGCCTGCTGCTTCGCCGACGGCACGAACGTCGCGATCGACTGGACACGGCCGACCCGCTGCTGATCGAGCGCCCCGAGCAGCACCTCGGAACGCTCGAGCACCGCTTCCGCAGACGCGCCCTGGACGACGAAGAATTGCGCGGTGTTTGCCAGCCCGACCGCCGCGCGGATATTGCTTTCCTGCAGAGCGAGGCCCGCATCGCGCTGGATCAGCAGATGAATGTCGTCGTCGCTCTTGAGGACGGCCCACCCCGGAATCGCAACCAGCGCCACCAGCACGGCGGCGGCCACGGCACGCCGCCCCGCCAGCAGCGACTGCCAGCCGTTCAGCAAGCGCGCCGCGCACGAGAACACGCGGGACGGCGCGCTCCGGGGCGGCTGAGTAAGCATGAGCGGCAAAAAGCCGGTGACCGCCGCGAACGCGCTGAGGATCCCGACGATTGCAAAGCATGCGATCTGCTTGAGTGCCGGAAACGGCACCCACATCAGGATCGCGTAACCCAGCAGGCTGGTCGCCAGCGCCACCGCGAGCGCCGGCCTGACCGCCGTCGCGCCGCGCCGCGCATCCCATTGCCGCCCCGCCGAAAGGTATGCGACGAAATACTGGATCGAATAGTCGACGGCCTCGCCGATCAGGCTCACGCCGAACACCAGCGTCAGCAGGTGCAGCTTGCCGAATACCAACAGCGTTGCGGCCAGCGCACACACGATGCCGAATGCCGTCGACGCAAACGCGAGCACCAGCAGGCGCGGCGACCGAAATACGCTCATCAGCAGCAGCGCGATGCCGGCCAGCGACACCGCGCCGATCACGTGCACGTCGCGCTCGGCACTCGCGCGCGCCGCTTCGGCATGGAACACGGCGCCGGCCCGATCGACGCGAACGCCACGGAAGTCGGCCGCGAGTGCGCGTTCCGCATCGGCCGTCGCGACACGTACCGCGTGCTGGACACTGGATTCATAGGCCGACCCTGCCAGCGACGTCATCACCAGCACGCCCGTTGCGCCGGCATGATGCGACACGAGCATGCCGTCTTCGAGCGACAGGTTCGATGCCGCGAGCGGCAGCTCGCCGAGCCAGTGCTGCACCCAGCCAAACGGATCGTCCGCCACGGCAGTCTGCAGACCATCGACGGGCGGCGCGTAGAGCCGCCGGACGAGCCGTTCGCCGAGCGCGGCGTCGCGTTGTTCGAGCGACCGGCGATCCGCGTTCGTCAGCAGACCGAAACGGGCCGGCATGTAGGTTGCCGCGATCTGCGACAGGTCGAACGGCGGCACTTCGACCGTCACCGAACGAAATGCCCCGCTCGCCGCGAGCCGCGCGCCCAACTGCTTCGCGGCAGCCTTCGCACGGTCGGCGTCCCGATCGGTCACCAGATAGACAGTGCGATTGCCGAGCACATCGCCGAGCACGTCGACGGCTCGTTCGGCAACGGGGTTCGCTTCGGTGGCCGGCAGCAGCGCAAGGAGGTTCGTCTGCAACGGTGCGGGGCCGCTGAAGCGCCACACGATGAATGCGATCGCAACCAGCGCAACGATCAGCCATGCGGCGCACAGCGCGCGCCGTCGGCTGCGCTCGCCCGATGCGTCGATCGCGTCGCGCGCCGTATTCATCATCGTGCCTCCAGCCAACCGCGCTCGATCGGCGCGGGCGCGTCGACCGGCGTCGGCCGCACGAATTCGAGCACGGTCACATTGCCGTTCGCAAACGTCATGTCGAGCTTGCCGAGATAGGCACCGCCGCTCATTTCGAGCACGCGGATCGCCTGTGCGAGCTGCGGCTGGTTCGGCCGCAACACCATCCGCCACCGTTCCGGCGTGCCGCTCGCTTCGACGTCGAATTGCGCATAGAGTGCCGACAGGTCACCGCCGAGCATGTCGCGCATCATGCGCGACACTTGCGCGACGCCGCGGCCGCCGCCGCCCGGCGCGACGAGGCGTCCGTCCGCCCCGACCTCACGCATGCCGCCGTCCGTAATCACGTAAGTGGCCTTGTAGGGTGTCTCGATTCGCCAGACGACGCCCGACCTGCGATCGAACAACATCGAGCCCGTGCTGACGAGCGGCTGCTTCATCGCCGACAGCGTCTGTGTCTGCCGAAAATCCGCGCGAATCGCGCCGACGCGCGCCAGCCGCGTCGCGACATCGGCAACGAGCGCCGCATTCGCCGGCCGGGCGACCGCTGTGGCCACGGGCGGCGCCGGAGCGGCCGCCAGCTCGCCGCCGGCGTGCATCATGCAGGCGCCGAGCATCGTCGCCGCCAACCGTCTGTAGCGCAGCGTCAGGCCCATTGCGCACGCACCCTTTCGATCAAGACCGGCGGCGACACGAACTGCAGTTCGCGCGTCGTCGCATCGATCGCCAGCTGCACCGTATAACCCTTCGTCAAACGCTCGCCCGAGGCCGCGTCGAGGATTTCGTAACCGATCTTCAGCCGGTTCTCGAATTCGACGAGCGTCGCGCGCACGTCGAGCTGCTGGCTGTAATGGGCGGGGCGGACGTATTTCAAATGCGCCTCCACCACGGGCCACACGTAGCCCGACGCCAGCATCGCCGGATAGTCGTAGTCGATCATCCGCAGCAGTGCGGCGCGGCTGCTTTCGAAGTACTTCAGGTAATGCCCGTGCCAGCAGACATTCATTGCGTCGACATCGTGGAACAGCACCTCGACGCGTGCGGTCGCGGTGAGCGGCTCACGGTTCTCGTTCATGCCGCCTCCCCGCGCCGGCATGCGCCGGACGATCCGCCAATCGGCTCGCAGGCGGCCAGCCGCGCGGTCAGCGCGCGCAGCTCCGCTTCGAGCGGCCGGTCCTCGACCACCAGCGGCGATTGGCGACCCACATCGTCGATGAACGCGCGCAGCGCGGACGAAAGCTGCGTGCGCGGGTCGTCGCGCAGCCGCAGACGGACGGCCTGCACGGTCGCAAGCACGTGCGCCGCGGCGACCTGCTCCGTCAGCGCCAGCACGCGCAGGCAATCGCGCGCGGCGATCGTTCCCATGCTGACCTTGTCCTGGTTGTGCGACTCCGTCGAGCGCGAGAACACGCTGGCCGGCATCGTGTGCTTCAACGCCTCCGCCGTCCATGCGGAAGACGAGATCTGCACGGCCTTGAACCCGTGGTTGATCGCGGCCCGTTCCCCGGTCGCCCCCGTCAGGTTGCGCGGCAGTCCGTTGCTGAACTTGTCGTCGACCAGCAGCGCGAGCTGGCGATCCATCAGGTCGGCGAGGTTCGCCACCGCGGTCTTCAGCGCATCCATCGCGAACGCGATATGGCCGCCGTAGAAATTGCCGCCGTGCAGGACGCACCCTTCGTCCGGATCGATCAGCGGATTGTCGTTCGCACTGTTCAGTTCGTTCTCGATATCGCGACGCATCCACGACAACGCGTCGCGCGCCACGCCGATCACGTGCGGCGCGCACCGGACCGAATAGCGATCCTGCAGGCGTCGCCCCGGCAATTCGTCGCGCCCGGCCAGGTCGGCACGTATCCATGCGGCCGCCTCTGCCTGCCCCGCATGCGGCTTCGCGTCGAACAACCGCGCATCGAAGTGGCCCGCCCGCCCGTCGAGCGCGACCGTCGTCAATGCCGTCAGGCGGGCAGCCATCGACGTCAGGTGCTCGGCACGCACAAACGCGAGGCACGCCAGCCCCGTCATGACCGCCGTGCCGTTCATCAGCGCCAGCCCTTCCTTCGGCGCAAGCGTGAGCGGCGCGCGATCGATCGCGCGCCATACGTCCCGCGCGTCGCGCTCGTCGCCGGCGAACGATACGGTGCGCTCGCCGACCAGCGCCGCGGCGACGTAGGACAGCGGCGTCAGGTCGCCGCTCGCGCCGACCGAGCCTTCCGACGGAATGCGCGGCAGGATCCGGTGATTCACCAGATCCGCCAGCCGCTCCAGCAATGTGAACCGCACGCCCGAGTAACCGAACGCGAGCGAATTGAGCCGTGCGACGATGATCGACAACGTCTGCGTCGCGTCGAACCAGTCGCCCATCCCGCATCCGTGATAACGGGTCAGTTGCAGCGGCAGCGCTTCGACGAGCGACGGCGGTACCTCGACCACGCACGCGTCGCCATACCCCGTCGTTACACCGTACAGGGTGCCGCCGTTCGCGAGATAGTCGCGCAGCCAGGTTGCGCCGCGCTCGATCCGCGAGCGCCACGCGGGCGCCGCATTCAGCGCGACCGGCGCACCATCGCGGGCGATCGCGACGACGTCCTCGATCGTCAGATGCCGGTCGCCGATCACGACGGCCGGCCGGCTCGCGTGCGCCGCGGCGGTTGCCGGGACGTTCTTCATGTCATGCTCGGCCACGCGGACCTCCATCGGGCCGCGCCCAGAAATCGAAGAAGTTGAACCATTGATAGGGAGCCTTGCGGCAATAGTGTTCGAGCCGCGCGGCATAGCGCTGCGCCCATTGCGCGACGTGACTCGCGCGCTCGCGACGCGGTAGCTCGATTCGGTCTGCGAATGGTTCGAAATAGAGCCGGTAGCCGCGCTGCTCCTTCAGGCAGAAGAACAGGTAGACCGGACAGCCGAGCGCGTGGGCGAGGATGTACGGGCCCTGCGCGAACGGGGCTTTCGCGTCGAGAAAACGGGCGTCGACCGTTTTCCCCGAATCATGCGGCGGCACGCGGTCGCCGACGATCACGAGCAGCTCGCCTGCATCGATCCGCGACTGCATCATCATCGCCGTATCCGGCCCGAAGTCCGATACCTCGACGAGTTGCTTGCCGAATGCCTGGTTCGCGCCGGCCAGCACACCGGTAAAGCGCTTCGCGTGTTCGGTATAGACGATCGCCGTCACCTTCGTGTGCGCATCGCGCAGCGCGAGCGCCCGTGTCATCTCGAGGTTGCCCAGATGCGCGCCGATCACGAGCGCACCGCGCCCGCTTGCGGCGAGCGCATCGAATGCGGACGAATCGTCGAAGCGCACGTCGAGTTCGTCGAGACGGCCGGACCATGCGACGAACTTGTCGAATCCCGCCTGCGCAAAGGCAAGCATGTGCCGATACGCACTGCGCCATCCCGGCTTCGGCACGGCCGCCGCTTGCGCGTCGCGCAGGCGCGCGATGTACGCATGCGACGCGGTGCGCGCCGTGCGGTTCGTCAGCACGAAATAGCCGACGATCGGATGCAGCCAGAACGACGTGAAGCCCTTGCCGAACCAGCGGCAGCTCAGGGCCAGCAACGCCATGCCGAGCCGGCTGCCGCGTTCCGGCATGCGCCACCATGCACGCGTGCGCGCCGTCGCCGGCGCGCCGCGCGACCGGATGAGCCGGCGCGTCAGCAGCATCGGCGCGCGCACGAGCATCCCGGCGACGAGCCGCGTGTGGCTCGCGCTGATGCGCACGTTGTCGCGCCAGACGTCGAAATGCGACACGCCGTCGGCCGGGTAGACGACGCGCGTCGCGATCGTCCTGAATGCCAGGCCTCGCCAGTGAAGCCTGACCAGGATTTCGCTGTCGAAAGCCATCCGCGTCGGCATCGATACCGTGTCGATCAGTTCGCAGACGGCATCGACCGGATACAGACGAAACCCGCACATCGCATCGGGAATGTCCAGCGACAGCGTTTCGATCCATACCCACGCGTGCGTGAGGTAGCGGCCGTACAGGCGCGCCTTCGGCACGCTGTCGTCGAAACGTGGCCGCCCGAGAATCACGGCGTCCGGCTCGGCCTGCGCGGCCGCGACGAACTTCGGCACGTCGTCGGCATCGTGCTGGCCGTCGGCATCGATCTGGATCGCATGCCGGTATCCCCGTGCGCGCGCGGCACGCATGCCGGCCATGACCGCCGCACCCTTTCCCCCGTTGACGGGCAACCGCAGCAACGTCACGGCACCGGCGTACTGCGCGGCCAGCGCGGCCAGCACCCGCCGGGTGGGCTCGTCGCTGCCATCGTCGACCACCAGAATCGGCTGGCCGTGCACGACCAGGCGCGCCAGCGTGCCGCCGATCGCATCGCGATGGTTGTAGATCGGAATGACGATGCAGGTGTCGCTCATGCCGCCGCCACGCCGTATACCAGCACGCCCGACGTGCATTCCCGGCCGCCGCACCGGAACGCGAAGCGCGTGCGGCCGCGTACCGGATCATGCGCGATACGCAGCGCCAGCACGGCGCCGGGCGGCACGGGTGCCTTGAACTTCAGGTGTTCGATCGAACGGATTTCCCGCACGGCCGGCATCTCGCGGCCGGCAAGGCGCGCGGCCCAGTCGATCTGCACGACACCGGGCAGGATGGGCAGCCCAGGAAAATGCCCGTCGAAATGCGCGAGCGTGGGCGGCACGCGCAGTTCGTAATGCAACGCGTCGTCGCTGCGCCACGACGCGAGCAGCTCGAAGCCCTCCGGCGTGGCCGTAAAGGCCGCAGCCAGCGCGGCAGCCGGCAGCTTGCCGCGCACATCGAACGGCATCGCGTGGCGGAAACGCCAGTAGCGCGGCAATGCCGCCGCATCGAAATAGGCACCGAGCGCATGCCGCAACGTCGTAGCAACGGCAATCCGCCCGTGCTCCGCCAGCGCGTCCCGCCCCGCCGCGCTCAACACCGCGACGACGCCCACGTGTGGCCGCGTCGCGCCGTCGACGACCACCGCAGCCGCCTGCTCGACATACTCATGCGCGAGTATCCGCGTCTCGAGCTCCGGCAACGAAACGCGCTTGCCGTCGAGCTTGATCACGCGATCGCGCCGTCCCGCGAGCGCGAAGCGCCCCTGCGCGTCGAATCGCGCGGTGTCGTCGGTGCGGTGCCAGCGATCGTGACGGAGATGCGCGGAGCGAACGCACAGTACGCCGTCGTCGTCGCAGCGCACGTCAACGCCCTTCAACGGCTGCCATGCATGCGAGACGTCCTGACGCCGCCATGCGATGCCGCCGGTTTCGGTGCTGCCGAAGATCTCGAGCGGCGCCGCGCCGAACGCGTTCGAATAGGCCGCTGCCGCATCGGCCGGCAGCGGGCCGCCCGACGAGAAGAACGCGCACGGCGCGGGTGCTTGCATCGGAAAACCGGACAACGCAGGCCAGCGCATCAGTTGCGACGGCGTCGAGACCACGACACCGCCGCCGTATTCGGCAAGCCGCTGCTGCAGTTGCAACGGCTCGAGCACCGGTGTCCGGTCGAACGCGCGGCCCGCCGCCAACGGCCACAGGATCCTGAACAACAGTCCGTAGATGTGGTGATGCGGCACGCTCGACAACGTCACTGCCGCACCGATCCGGTCGGCCCATTCGCGCTGCAGCGTGCGCACTTCGGCATCGAGCTGCGCGAGCGACTTCCGCACCGGCTTCGCGATGCCGCGGCTGCCGGACGTATAAAGCGTCACCGCGGCCGCCGCGTCGATCGAGCGGACGGAGATGGCAGGTTCGCACTCCGTGTGGTGCACGCACGCGGCCAATGCCGGCGCATCCAGCACCAGGTCATACGCATGGGCCAGATCGCCGAGATAGCCGGGCGCGTTGCTGGCCGGAATCACGATTTCGCCCTGCACCGCCGCTACGGCGAAGAATGCGCACGCGAAGTCGTACGGATCGTCGGTGCAGATCGCGACCCGGCGGGCGCCGCTCGCGTCGAGCGTCCGGGCGATGACGTCCACGCGCGCACGCAAGTCGCCGAGCGTCAGCACCTCGGCGCCGTCGCGGCAGACGATCGTTTCGCTATCCGCCGCGGCGCACAGCATCTCGTGCAGCGCGATCATGCGACACCCGTGCGCTTTCGTCTGGCGGCAATGACGACGCTGCGCCACAGCCACTCGCCCGCAAGCAACGCACCGATCAGCAGGTACGCGACGAACCCGTTGTAAAGGGCCCATGATGCCCGGCTCCAGTACAACGCCGTGTAGACCGAAAAGCCGCCGTTCACGATGAAGAATACGCACCACACCTGTGTGACGCGCCGCGTGTAGCGGACGATTTCCGGACTCGGCTCGGGATAGGTCGATCGTGCGAATTTTTCGATCATTGTCGGACCGCGCCGCAGCGTCGCGCCGAACGCGACCAGCAAGCCGGCACTCACACATGCAGGGTAGAGATGAAGAAGACGTTCGCTGTCCGTCACGGCAATCGCGACGGACAACGCGGTCAATGCACCAGCCACGCACCAGTCGAGCGTCGTGAGCCGTCGCAGCGCCTTCGCGAGCGTGCCCTTGCCGACCGTGCGCTGAAGCCACAGCAATGCGAAGAGCAGGCAACCGACGTAGCGCGGCGACATGCTCTGCCACGCAAACAGGATGACGAGCGGATAGGCGACGAGCAGCGCCGCCCTGGCCGCCACGCTTGCCCAACGTGGCAAGCCGGTGCCGGTAGTCGCCCGCATGCCCGTCATCGCCATCGTCATGCGCGCGCGAGTAACGCGTGAACCGCGACGACGACATCGCCGACGGTACGCACCGACTTGAATTCCTCGGGCTTGATGCGCTTGCCCGTCATCTCCTGAAGCTTGATGGCCAGATCGACCGCGTCGATGCTGTCCAGGTCGAGCTCTTCGAACAGGTGCGTTTCAGGTGTCACGCGCTCCGGCTCGATCGCGAAATTCTCGTGAAAAATGGCGCGGATGCGCTCCAGGATTTCTGCGTCGGTCACGAGTGATTCCCCTTTTCCAGCACGGCTTCTTGCGATGCCTGATGCGACTGCTGATCGGCAATGAACGCCGCCAGTGTGTTGATCGACCGAAAATGCGCTTTCGTGCGCTCGTCGTTCGCGGCGATCGTCAGTTGAAACTTCTTGCGCAGCATGATGCCGACTTCGAGCGCATCGACGGAATCGAGGCCGATTCCGTCAGTCGAGAACAGCGGCGCATCGTCATCGATATCGTCCACCGTCATGTCGCTGAGATCGAGCATCTCGATCAGAAGCTGCTTAATTTGCAGTTTTAAAGTATCCATACTGAAACAGGCTTTGAGTAATGTGCACTTCCACCTCGCGGGCAATACTGCGTGCGGCAATCGACGGCGACGTCACATCCGACGCGAGCCGGTTCAGATCCATCGGCTCCAGCACGTCTATGCGCATGCGAAACGCACGAGACGGCACGTGATACCACTGCAGGGTCTTGGTGAATACCGGTGGATCGCAATCGATCAGCACCGGCTGGATCCGGCTGCGCGACTGCAGCGCCATATGCGCGAAGCCGCGCGAGAATGCATGCAGACGATTGCCGCCCGGGCTGCGCGTGCCTTCCGGGAAGACGATCATCGTGTAGCCCGCCGCCAGTTGCCGGGCCCCGGCCTCGACGAGATCGACGGCATCGGCATTGCTCACGTAGTCGGCTGCGCGGACGATGCCCCAGAAACAGGGGTTGCCCCAGTGGCCGCGCTTGACGACGCAACAGGCCTTCGGCGTCAGCGACAGCAGCACCATGACGTCGAGCCAGGTCGGATGATTGGCGACAACGATTGCGGGGCCGCCCTTGGCAAGACGCTCGACGCCGCTCAGCTCGAGCTTCATCACGCCAATGCGCTGCAGCAGCGCGACCAGCACGCGGAAGAAATAGTGGATCACGAGCGTCACGCAACGCTGGCGCGAGCGCCGATGCGGCCACAGCGCGCCGACGGCGATCGCCAGCACCGAGAACACCGATCCGCAACACGCAAAAAATGCCAGGCTCATGCCGGTCGCGAACAGGCGCCAGCCGTAGTCAAGCCGCGCGATCATGCCAGCTCCATCGCCAGAATGCGTGTTCGCCACGCCATGACACCGGCGTGCGCGCCGACAGGCAGCGCAGCACTGCCGCGCTTTGCGTACTCGCCGCGTCGTCGGGAACGTGCGTGTCGCTCGCGCCGTCGACCTCCATTTCGCAGGTTAGATAGCCGACCGGCTCAGCGGTGTCAAGCAGCACGGCAAGCCCGACGCTCGCCGGGTCGTCATCGACATCGCCGTACACAGGGTCGGCCGGCTCGTGCGCATAGACGAGCAACACCGGCGATTCCGGCGACGTGTCGTATTGGGAAAATGCTTCGAGCAGCGCGTAGCCGAGGGTTTCATGGCCGGCCGCGATCGCGGTCGCCGCCGATCGGTCGCGCCTTGCGATCCCGAATATGCCCGTGACCGCATTGAGAACGGAGAGACTGAAGGCCGTCGGGGAGACGGGTTCCGCGGCGCCGATGTCGGAGAGAATGCCGGTGGTGCGCGTCAGTTCGCCATGGCGCGACGCGAATACCATCCGCAACGGATTTTCCGCTCCGGCGCAATCATAGGCAGCCTGAAGCGCGAGACGCGACAGCCGGCTCAAGCGGCGTCGCACCATCGGATCGAGGGCTTCGACGCCCGGCACCCCCGCGGTCGAAATCGACGTCCATCTGGCGATTGGCATGATCCAATGCAAATCGGCCATTGTTGTTCTCGTTGAGGTGATTTCTCTTGAGTGTTTTTATATAGCGCCGCCGCGTATCCGGTTGTTGCGCTCCGCTTTCCATGCCGAGGGACCGGCATCCCGGTGCGGCGGAACTGTAACAGGACCGTTACAAAAGATCAACGTTACGGCGTGAGACTTCTTCGATATTTAACCATTTACTGATTTCGCGGAAAGTCGTGCATCGTCGGTTATCCCGACAATCCGCCGTCCGACGTACTTTCTACCGATCGTGCACCCAAATGGCTCATAATGGGCTCGATTCCGAATCTCCTTTTTCCCGTTCAATGAGTTATTCGCTCGCCACCGAATACACCCGCGAGCTCGAAATCCGCAAGAGCCGCTTCATCGCACACGCGATTCCCGTCGACGACCGCGACGCCGCGATGCGGGCGCTGCAGCGCCTGCGTGACGCGCACCCCGCGGCCACCCACGTCTGCTGGGCGCTGCTCGCGGGCGGCCAGTCCGGCATGTCGGACGACGGCGAGCCCTCGGGCACCGCCGGCCGGCCGATCCTCGAGGTGCTGCGTCATCACGATCTCGACGGCGTGCTCGGCGCGGTCGTCCGCTACTACGGCGGTGTGAAGCTCGGCGCGGGCGGCCTGGTGCGCGCCTATACGGATGCGATCGCCTCCGCGCTGCTCGACGCCGAGCGCGTCGAACGCATTCGCCACACGCGGTTCGCGATCGAACTCGGCTATCCGGACGAAGCGCGCGTGCGCCGCTGGATCGAGCAGGCCGGTTACGAACTGGCGGACAGTGCGTACGGAATGACGGTGAAGCTCGTGATCAAGCTGCCGGAAACGGCCGAAGCGGCGGCGAAAACCGAGCTGTTCGACCTGACGCAGGGGCGCTCGGGCTTCCCTGACCTGTGACGCGCTGCCAGCCGCGCAGCCTCGGCTCCCCGGCTTCATGACGATCCCCGCGAAAATTCAGATAAGTCCCATAGAAAAACCGCGCACCCGAATTTAATCTCGCTGCATTCCCGGTACGGCGTTGCGCAAACGGCTGGCCGGGCATGGGGCACGCCGCACCTCGCGCGTCGCCGACACAATCAGAATTGAGCCAGGGGGATCGGACGCATGCAACTCCAAGAACTGCAAGCCCAACTCGCAGAACTCGATCGGCGCATCCAGACGGCACGTCGCCGCGAACGCGATGCGGCACTGGCGCAGGCGCGCCAGCTCGTGAAGGACTACGCGCTGACCGCGCGGGAAATCTTCGGGCAGGGCTACAGCGATCGCGCGAAGCTGTTCACGATCGGCGCGAAATATCGCGATCCGGCGACGGGCGCCACGTGGAGCGGACGCGGTCGCGCGCCCGCCTGGATCGTCGGCCGCGACCGTGCCGCATTCCTGATCCGGGAGTAACGCGCGCCGCGTCGCACGGCGCGCCCCGGCGGTCGATCCGGCTGGTCCGAACCGCTCAATAAACGTCCGGGACGATCATGCTGTCCGGCACCGGACGACGAATGTAGTCCTCGTGATGCTCGCGCCGCGGCAGATCGATCGTCGGCCGGGGCACCTCGTGATACGGCACCTGGGTCAGCAGATGGCTGATGCAGTTCAGGCGCGCGCGCTTCTTGTCGACCGCCTGCACGACCCACCACGGCGCTTCGGGGATATGCGTGCGCTGCAGCATTTCTTCCTTGGCGGCCGTGTACGCTTCCCAGCGGCGACGGCTCTCCAGATCCATCGGGCTCAGCTTCCACTGCTTCAGCGGATCCTGGATCCGGCTCTGGAAGCGCACTTCCTGCTCGCGATCGGTGATCGAGAACCAGTACTTGACGATCTGGATCCCGCTGCGCACCAGCATCTTCTCGAATTCGGGCACCGACCGGAAAAACTCCTCGTACTCGTCATCGGTACAGAAATTCATCACGCGCTCGACGCCTGCGCGGTTGTACCAGCTGCGATCGAACAGCACGATTTCGCCGCCGGCCGGCAGATGCGCGACATAGCGCTGGAAATACCATTGCGTGCGCTCGCGGTTGTTCGGCGCGGGCAGCGCCGCCACGCGGCACACCCGCGGGTTCAGGCGCTGCGTGATGCGCTTGATCGCGCCGCCCTTGCCTGCCGCGTCGCGCCCCTCGAAGATCACGACGAGGCGGTGTCCCGTGCTCACGACCCAGTCCTGCAGCTTCACGAGCTCGCCCTGCAGCCGGAACAGCTCGCGGAAATACTGCTTGCGCGCTTCGCGGCGCTCCGGCGAGAACAGCAGATCCTCGCCGCTATCGAAACGGCGGTCGTCAAGCTCCATTTCGAGTTCTTCGTCGTACGCATCGACGAGGTCTTCCTCGAAATGGTGCCGGCGCGACTCGCCCGACGCCATATCGGTGACGTCGTCGGTCTCGGTGCGGGTATCGTTATCGCCCATGGGGCCTCCTTCCTTCAATTGACGCAGCCATACTCCGCCATTATCCCAGCGTCGCGGGTCAAATTGATGAAAAAGGGGGCGACCGGCTGGGGCGACCGGCTGGGGTGACCCGCAGGCGCCGTCCGCCCGCCAAGCCGGCGCACCATGAAAAATGCCGGGCACGGGCCCGGCATCGCTTGCCGCTGTCACGGCTGCCACGGCGATCGCGCCTGCCGCCTACCCCGTCAGCGAATGATCCGCGTGACGCCGCGTCCGCGCGGATCGGCCATCGCCTCCGGCGTCTTGCCGTCGATCTTGATCACCTGGATGTCGCCGCTGAAGTCCTGCCCCTTCAGCGTGTAGCCGCGCGCCTCGATCTGCTTCGCGAGCTCGCCTTCGATCGGATGGTACGGCTCCCAGAAGATCGTGTTCGGCGGCAGCAGCTGGTGGTGGAAACGCATCGCGCCGACCGCCTCCTTCAACGGCATCTTGAAGTCGTAGATGTTGTTGATCACCTGGAAGATCGACGTGAAGATCCGCGAGCCGCCCGGCGTGCCGATCACGAGCGATACCTTGCCGTCTTTAGTCATGATCGTCGGCGACATCGACGACAGCGGACGCTTCTTCGGCTCGATCGCGTTCGCATCGCTGCCGACCACGCCGAACATGTTCGCGACGCCCGGCTTCGCGGAGAAGTCGTCCATCTCGTCGTTCAGCACGATGCCGGTGCCGTCGGCGATCACGCCCGAACCGAAATAGCCGTTGATCGTGTACGTGTTCGATACCGCGTTGCCCCACTTGTCGACAACCGAGAAGTGCGTCGTTTCGGCCTTCTCCGGCATCGACGTGCCGAGCCCCGGCTGCACGCTCTTCGTGTCCGACGGCTCCTTCGGATTGACCTCGGCCGCACGCTTCGCGATGTACGCGTCGTCGGTGAGCCGCGCGATCGGCACCTTGTAGAAATCGGGATCGCCGAGGTATTGCGCGCGGTCGGCGAACACGCGTTTCTCGATTTCCGCGACCAGGTGGATGTACTGCGGCGAGTTGAGCGTCACGCCGTCGAAGTCCTTCTTGAGATCGGCCTTCATCTTCAGCAACTGCACGAGGCCGATGCCGCCCGAACTCGGAGGCGGCGCGGTGATCACGTCATAGCCGTTCCACTTCGCCTGCACCGGCTGGCGCCACACCGCGCGGTATTGCGCGAGATCCTCGGTCGTGATCAGCCCGTTGCCGTCGCCGGTCTTCATCGAAGCCGCGATCAGCTCGGCCGTCTTGCCCTTGTAGAAACCTTCCGCGCCGCCGTTCGCGATTCGCGTGAGCACGTCGGCGAGATCGGGCTGCCTGAAGTTCGTGCCCGCCTTCAACCCGGAGAAGTACTTGTCGAAATTGGTCTTGCCGCCGAACTCCTTCGACGCGTCGACGCCGCGCTGCGCCAGTTGCTCGTCGACCATGAAGCCGTCGCGCGCATAGTGGATCGCCGGCGCGAGCACCTGCTTCCATTTCAGCTTGCCGAAGCGCTTCTGCGCTTCCCACATGCCCGCGACCGTGCCCGGCACGCCGGCCGCGCGCGGGCCGTACAGGCTCATGCCCTTGACGACGTTGCCCTCCTTGTCGAGGTACATGTCCTTCGTCGCGGCGAGCGGCGCGCGCTCGCGGTAGTCGATGAAGTACGGCTTGCCGTCCTTGTAGATCGTCATGAAGCCGCCGCCGCCGATGTTGCCGGCCTCCGGATACGTGACGGCAAGCGTGAACGCGATCGCGACGGCCGCGTCGATCGCGTTGCCGCCTTCCTTGAAGATCCGCTCCGCGGCATCCGCGCTGTACTTGTCGGCCACCGCGACCGCCGAACTCGTCAGGACCGCCGGCTGCGGCCCCTTCGCATAGACGGGCGCGTTCGGCAGGAAACCGACGCCGGCCACCGTCGCGAGCACGACGGCGGATGTTTTGAAGCGATTCAGCGTAGTCATTGCATGTCCCCCATGTGGATCTTCTTCAGGCGGGAAAGGCGCCCGATCCGCCCGTATCCGCTGGCTCGCCGGCGGACACCTGCGGCTTCGTAGTATAGGGGGACAAAAGGGGTCGAACACGCGACGCGCGATCAACGCGTGCAAATTGTGGGCAGCGAGGTCACCTTCCCGGTAGAAACGGGCGTGCGCATCGGTCGAAATTGCCTGCGCTGCCAGTCCTCGCGCCATGCAGAAATCCGAAAGTTGGAAACTGCGCTCCCCTCATGCCGCACATGCAAAAAAACGGCGTCAGAGCTGCCCGCTGTGCCGGCCGATCTGAGAAGATAGCGCCCCGCTTTCGCGCTGCGTTCAGGCTTTCGCTCGCACGCCGCTTCACGTTCGTTCGTCTCGTTCCCTATGGCATCACACAATGCGCATCACGCGTCCGGCTTTGCGGCCGGCGTCGCCGCCGCCGTCCTCGTCGCGCAAACCGGCGCGACCGGCCCCTGGCACACTGGCCTGCTCGCCGCGTTCGCGGCCGGCGTCGCGGGCGGCACCGCGCCCGACTGGCTCGAAGTCGCATGGTGGACCCGCAAGCGCCGCCTGTGGATCACGCACCGCACCGTCACGCACTGGGGCATCGGCTGGATCGCGCTGCTCGCGCTCGGCTGGCACGGGCTCACGCATCATCCGCATCCGCTGTGGGCCGCGCCGCTGTTCGGCTTCGCGTGCGGCGGCGTGATGCACCTGCTCGCCGACTGGCCGAATCCGCTCGGCGTGCCGTGGATCTGGCGGCGTCATTCGCTGAATCTGTGGAACAGCGGGCACTGCGACCTGATCATCGTGGCCGCTGCTTGGGGCGGCACGCTGTGGCTCGCGCAGTCGCTGTGGACGCGCGCGCCGTTCCTCGAACACTGGCTCGGCTGGTTGCATCGCGTGTAATCGCGAACCGGGCCGCGCTCCCACTCCGCCGCGCACGCCGAACGCAAGCGCCACTCCCTTTCGCTGATCCGGCACCCGTGACCGAACGGGCGCCGTTGCGCACGCACGCCTATTGAAACGCCGGCGCCGCGCCTCATCTGCGTCGTCGAGGCGCGCGCATTCTCCCCGCCCGCGGTGCCCTGCGCGCATATGCGACGTCTGGCACACTGACGATTCGCGCACGGCCGCCCGTGCGCTCGCACCCTATTTCAACGCTCCGATGGACGTCACCGCCACCCGCCCCGCCCACGCGCTCGACGTGTTCCACCCGGCCGTCGCCGCGTGGTTCCGCCGCACGTTCGCCGCCCCGACCGGCGTGCAGGCGCTCGCGTGGCCGCACATCAAGGCCGGCCGCTCGACGCTCGTGGCCGCGCCGACCGGCTCCGGCAAGACGCTCACCGCGTTCCTGTGCGCGCTCGACGAGCTCGTGCGCGATGCGCTCGCGCACGACGGCGCGCTGCCCGACGCGACGCTCGTCGTCTATGTGTCGCCGCTGAAGGCGCTGTCGAACGACATTCACGTGAACCTCGATGCGCCGCTCGCCGGTATCGCCGAATCGCTCGCGCAGCTCGGCCTGCCGGTGCCCGCGATCCGCACCGCGGTGCGCACCGGCGACACCCCGCAGGCCGAACGCGCGGCGCTGCGCAAACGCGCGCCGCACATCCTCGTGACGACGCCCGAGTCGCTGTACGTGCTGCTGTCGTCGACGTCGGGACGACAGATGCTGTCGAGCGTGCGTTCGGTGATCGTCGACGAGATCCACGCACTCGCGTCGTCCAAGCGCGGCAGCCATCTCGCGCTGTCGCTCGAACGCCTCGATGCGTTGACCGGCCGCGCGTTGCCGCGCATCGGACTATCGGCCACGCAGAAACCGATCGACGCGGTCGCGCGCTTCCTGGTCGGCGGCCCGGCCGATGCGCCGCGCGACTGCACGATCGTCGACACCGGCCACACGCGTGAACGCGACCTCGCGCTCGAACTGCCGAACGTGCCGCTCGGGCCGGTGATGGCGACCGACGTGTGGGAACAGGTGTACGACCGGATCGCCGCGCTCGCGGCCGCGCATCGCACGACGCTCGTGTTCGTGAACACGCGGCGCACCGCGGAGCGGATGGCGCGCCATCTCGCCGAGCGCGTCGGCAAGGAAGCGATCGCCGCGCACCACGGCAGTCTCGCGAAGGAACATCGCTTCGACGCGGAACAGCGGCTCAAGCGCGGCGAGCTGAAGCTGCTCGTCGCGACCGCGTCGCTCGAACTCGGCATCGACATCGGCGATGTCGATCTCGTGTGCCAGGTCGGGTCGCCGCGCGGGATCGCACCGTTCCTGCAGCGCGTCGGCCGCTCCGGGCACCATGTCGGCGGCGTGCCGAAAGGCCGCCTGTTCCCGCTGTCGCGCGACGAGCTGGTCGAATGCGCGGCGCTGCTCGACTGCGTGCAACGCGGCGAGCTCGACGCATTGCGGATTCCCGAGGCGCCGCTCGACGTGCTCGCGCAGCAGATCGTCGCCGAAGTCGCGTGCGCGGAATGGCAGGAGGATGCGCTGTACGCGAGCTTCACGCGCGCCGCGCCGTACGCGCGCCTGTCGCGCGAACGCTTCGACGAGGTCATGAAGATGCTCGCCGAAGGCTTCACGAGCCGCCGCGGCGTGCGCGGCGCGTATCTGCATCGCGACGTGGTCGGCGGCACGGTGCGCGGACGCCGCAACGCGATGATGACCGCGACGACGTCCGGCGGCACGATTCCCGACATGGCCGACTACGCTGTGTTGCTCGAACCACAGGGCATCCAGGTCGGCACCGTCAACGAGGATTTCGCGGTCGAGAGCCTGGCCGGTGACGTGTTCCAGCTCGGCAACCAGTCGTACCGGATCATTCGCGTGGAAACGGGCCGCGTGCGCGTCGAGGATGCACAAGGCCAGTCGCCGAGCATTCCGTTCTGGCTCGGCGAGGCGCCCGGGCGCAGCGACGAACTGTCGGCCGCGGTCGGCCGGCTGCGCGCGCGGCTCGACGGGCTGTTCGCCGAAGGCGATCGAAACACGGATGCCGGCGGGCGCAAGCGCGGTGCGAGCGGCGTGAATGGCGTGAACGGCGCGAATGGTGATGCAGCCGGCAAGACGGCCACGCGCGGAAAAGCCAAACGAGCCGCGGAAACCCCGGCCGTCGCCGATTCGCGAAGCGATGCCGACGGCACCGCGATCGTCCCGGCCGAAAGCCGCCTCGCGCCGGCGCTGCGCTGGCTCGCCGACGATCTGCATCTGGCTCCGGACGCGGCCCGCCAGATCGTCGACTACCTTGCCCGCACGCGCGCTGCGCTCGGCGTGCTGCCCACGCAGGACACGCTCGTGATGGAGCGCTTCTTCGACGAGTCGGGCGGCACGCAACTGGTGATCCATTCGCCGTTCGGCAGCCGCATCAATCGCGCGTGGGGGCTCGCGCTGCGCAAGCGCTTTTGCCGCACGTTCGACTTCGAGCTGCAGGCCGCCGCGACCGACGACGCGATCGTTCTTTCGCTGTCGCTCGCGCACAGCTTCGCGCTCGACGAAGTGTGGCGCTACCTGCGCTCGACCAGCGCCGAACATGTGCTGATCCAGGCGCTGCTCGACGCACCGATGTTCGGCGTGCGCTGGCGCTGGAACGCGACGACGTCGCTCGCGCTGCCGCGCTTCACCGGCGGCCGGCGCACCGCGCCGCAACTGCAGCGGATGAAGAGCGACGACCTGCTCGCGACCGTGTTTCCCGAACAGGTCGCGTGCCTCGAGAATGTCGTCGGCGAGCGCGAGATCCCGCACCACCCGCTCGTCGACCAGACGCTCGACGATTGCCTGCACGACGCGATGGATACCGACGGCTGGCTCGCGCTGCTGCGCCGGATCGAAAGCGGCGCGATCGAACTGATCGCGCGCGACCTCCCTGCGCCGTCGCCGCTCGCAGCCGAGATCCTGAACGCGAAGCCCTATGCGTTCCTCGACGATGCGCCGCTCGAAGAGCGCCGCACGCAGGCCGTGCAGTCGCGCCGCTGGAGCGACCCCGAGTCGGCCGACGATCTCGGCGCGCTCGATGCCGACGCGATCGATGCGGTGCGCGACGAAGCGTGGCCGCTCGTGCGCGATGCCGACGAAATGCACGACGCGTTGCTCACGCTCGCATGCGTCGCCGACAGCGAAGCGCAGGCGCACGACGGCTGGCCCGAGCGGCTTGCGGAATTGGCCGAACGCCGTCGCGCGACGAAACTCGTCACACCGGATGGCGCCGCGCTGTGGGTGCCGGTCGAACGGCTGGTCTGCCTGCGCGCGCTGCATCCCGACGCACGTGTTGCACCCGCGCTGAAGGTGCCGGCCGCGTGCGCGCAGCCTTGGGACGCCGACGCCGCGCTCGTCGACGTGATCCGCGCGCGGCTCACCGGATTCGGGCCGCTGACGCTCGACGCCATCGCGCAGCCGCTCGGCCTGCCGCCCGCGACGATCGCGACGGCGCTCGCCGCACTGGAGCGCGAAGGCTACGTGATGCGCGGCCGCTTCACGCCCGGCGCCACGACCGACGAATGGTGCGAACGCCACCTGCTCGCGCGCATTCATCGCTATACGGTGAAACGACTGCGCCGCGAGATCGAGCCCGTCGAGCGTGCCGATTTCATGCGCTTCCTGTTCCACTGGCAGCGCCTGACGCCCGATACGCGCGGATCCGGCCGCGACGCGCTCGCGGCCGTCGTCGAACAGCTCGAAGGCTATGAAGCCGCGGCGAGCGCATGGGAAGACGCACTCCTGCCCGCACGGTTGACCGACTATGCGGCCGGCGGCCTCGACGATCTGTGCCGCTCGGGCAAGCTCGTGTGGATCCGCATCGGCGCACCGGCCCGCGCGGCCGGCACGCCCGTGAAGACGACGCCGGTCGTGCTGCTGCCTCGCCGCCACCTCGGCGCATGGCAGGCGCTGCGCGACCCGGACGCGCAACCGGCGCTGTCCGCGCGCGCGACGCAGGTGCGGGACGCGCTCGCCGCCCATGGCGCGATGTTCTTCGATGCACTGCTGGACGAACTGCACATGCTGCCCGTCGAACTCGAACAGGCACTTGGCGAACTCGTGTCGGCCGGCCTCGTGAATGCCGACAGTTTCGCCGGACTGCGCGCGCTGCTGAAGCCGGCGGTCAAGCGCAGCGCGACGTATGCGCCGCGCACGCGGCGCGGCGGCGCACTGATCGGCGGGATGGACGATGCGGGCCGCTGGGCGCTCGTTCAACGCGTTTCGCCATCGGATGACGCGCCAACCCCGGCACCGAAGCGCGGTGCGCCCGCGACCGATCCCGACGCGCTCGAACACATCGTCTGGACGCTGCTGCGCCGCTACGGCGTCGTGTTCTGGCGGCTGCTCGAACGCGAAGCCGACTGGCTGCCGAGCTGGCGCGAACTCGTGCGCGTGCTGCAGCGGCTCGAAGCGCGCGGCGAGATTCGCGGCGGACGCTTCGTCGCCGGGCTCGCGGGCGAACAGTTCGCGCTGCCGGAGGCGATCCCGATCCTGCGCGAACTGCGTCGCCAACCGGGCGACGGACAGTACGTGTGCGTGACGGGCGCCGATCCGCTGAACCTTGCCGGCACGCTCCTGCCTGGCGACAAGGTGCCGGCGCTCGCCGGCAATCGCGTGCTGTTCCGCGACGGCGTGCCCGTCGCATCGCTCGTGTCCGGCGCGTTCCACTACGCGCCCGAACTGCCGCCTGCCGCGCGCGAGGACGCGCGCCTGCGTCTCGCACGCCGCTACTGACATCGGCTGACACGCGGCACGTCGCGGACTACTGAACGCCGCGCCGCATCGCCGCGCCCGTTCGGGTAGCATCCCACGATTCACCGCGCGAACGACCGCGCCCAGAACAAGCCTTCCGGAGACTGCCTTTCATGCCTTCGCATGCCGATTCGCCCGCCGTTCATCACGCGGGCTCGCTGACGATTTTCCAGGGCGCCGCGCTGTATATCGGCGCGGTGCTCGGCACCGGCGTCATTGCGTTGCCCGCGCTCGCCGCCGAGGTCGCGGGCCCGGCATCGCTGCTCGCCTGGGCCGCGCTCGTCGTGCTGTCGGGGCCGCTCGCGGCCACCTTCGCCGCACTCGGTGCGCGCTATCCGGACGCGGGCGGCGTATCGACCTACGCGCGACGTGCATTCGGGCCGAAGGCCGCGGCGATCGTCGGCTGGTGTTTCTATTTCGCGGTGCCGGCCGGCGCGCCGGCCGCCGCGATGTTCGGCGGCGCGTATGTCGCGGCCGTCACGGGCGGCGGGCATGCCACGGTGATCGTCACGGCCGCCGCATTGATCGCCACGGTGTCGGCCGCGAATGCATTCGGTGTGACGGTGTCGGGTCGCATGCAACTCGTGTTGTCGGCGCTGCTCGTCACGCTGCTGCTGGCCGCGGTACTCGCGTCCGCGCCGCATGCGCGCACCGCGAACCTGCATCCGTTCGCGCCGCACGGTTGGCTCGCGGTCGGTCAGGCTTCGGCACTGCTCGTATGGAGCTTCGCGGGCTGGGAAGCGATCACGCACCTCGCGGCCGAATTCCGCCGGCCCGCGCACGACATGCCGCGCTCGGCCGCCATCGCGGTCGTGGTCGTCGGGTTCCTGTATCTGTCGGTCGCGGCCGCGAGCGTGACGGTGCTCGGGCCGTCGGCCGGCGCATCGGGCGCGCCGCTCGCGGAGCTGATCGCGGGCGGCATCGGCGGTCACGCGCAGGTGCTGGCGGCCGTGGCAGCACTGCTGCTCACGCTCGGCACGATGAACGCCTATTTCGCAGGTGCGGCCAAACTCGGCGCGGCGCTGGGGCGCGACGGCGCGCTGCCTGCGTGGCTTGCGCAAGGCAGCCAGGTCGGCGGCGTGCCGCGCCGCAGCCTCGGCGTGATCGCTGTACTCGCGGCCGTCGCGCTCGCGGCAACGACGATCTCGGACGTCGGGCCGAAACCGCTCGTGCTCGTTACGTCCGGTTGCTTCGTGATGGTGTACGGGCTGGGCGCGGCCGCAGCGCTGAAACTGCTGCCGCGTGGCGGCATCGCGTACGGCTGCGCGTGGATTTCGTTGATCGCAGTCGCCGCGCTGTTTCTGACGACGGGTTGGTATATCTTGTGCCCGCTGCTGCTCGCGGGCGGTGCGTTGCTTTATTTGCGGGTGACCGGGACGTCGTAGAGCGAAATGCAGTCGCCATCGCTTGCAAACGCAAAGTATCACCGCTCTGGCAACGTTGACTGCAACGCCCCTGCGACGCTCGACGTCAACAAGTCGGCCAACGCCGCAAGTATGTCCTCGACGAGACATACCTGCACGTACATTGAGTCAATTAGACTTGGAAACCCCAAATCAATTGAGCAGAGGGGAAGCCGCTACTGCCGGGAATATAGATGGCGTTGTTCTGGATCAAGTGTCCGTCGCCGGTATATTTTGAACTGCCGGTCAAGTGTCCCGACGAATCATAGCTTTTTGCATTGTACGTTCCATCACTGTTGTATGTGAACTTTGAGAACCCGGTAAGCTTTCCCGTTGAGATGCTAAAGCGGTCAGCTTCGATCTGACGCCCCAGACCGTCGAAGATGTCACGTTCAAGCAACTTTCCGTAGGAATACTGATAGTAATCGTAAACAATATGATTTACACCGAAAAGTGCAACCATCTCATCCGAACCGTCAAACATATGGGCGACAAAACTATTGTCGAGGGAAAAATCGTACCGATGCGTCGCCCGTCCGTTCGAGTAAAAGGTGTCGTGCGTCTTGAACCCGTTCGCATTAAAGCTCGCATATTCTTTCATCTGGCCATTAGTGCCGAACAGCGCCGCGAATTGCGAGCCGTCACTGTTAAATACGTGGGACGTGTAGCTGCCGTCTAGATTGAAATCAATCTGCTTGGTTGCCTTTCCGTCCGCGCCAAAGAAAATGTCCTGCGTCTGGGCACCGGCCGCGTTGAATTTCGCATACTCACTCACTTGACCATTGACGCCGAAAAACGTCGCTGTTTGTGAACCATCGGCGGCGAAGTCGTATTTCGTGTAGCTCTTGTCCAGGTTGAAGTTGTACTGCTGCGTGGCCTTGCCGTCCGCACCGTAGAAGATGTCCAGCGTCTTGTTGCCGTTGGTGTTGAACTTCGCGTACTCGGTCATCTGGCCGGTCGTGCCGTACAGCGTCGCGGTCTGTGAACCGTCGGCGGCGAAGTCGTACTTCGTGTAGCTCTTGTCCAGGTTGAAGTTATACTGCTGCGTGGCCTTGCCATCGGCTCCGTAGAAGATGTCCAGGGTCTTGTTGCCGTTGGTGTTGAACTTCGCGTACTCGGTTATCTGGCCAGTCGTGCCGTACAGCGTCGCGGTCTGAGAACCATCGGCGGCGAAGTCGTACTTCGTGTAGCTCTTGTCCAGATTGAAGTTGTACTGCTGCGTGGCCTTGCCATCGGCTCCGTAGAAGATGTCCAGCGTTTTGTTGCCGTTGGTGTTGAACTTCGCGTACTCGGTTATCTGGCCAGTCGTGCCGTACAGCGTCGCGGTCTGAGAACC